>JBECKY010000088.1:0-42569 GCA_040235475.1 Pseudomonadales bacterium | reverse complement strand
AGTGACTGGCTTTAGTCCGTACTGGCAATGGATGTTGTTTTACGGTCAAGGGGATTCACAGCCACCAGCGGAGGTCGGGACATATCAGCATAAAAAGCGCCGGCTCCAGCTGAGCCTACTGTGTCAGGGAACCAGAAAGTAACGTCAACATCGATTTTGAGCTTATCTTTGGGTAAGCGATCAATTCTGTAGCCCATGCGCGGAAAGGCCCCAGGATCAGTTTCATACTTGTTTTGACTCTCAGGGTCGTCCTCATAGAAAAAGCTCAAACCCACATCAAGGTCGGGTGGCGAGTTAAAGGTAAACATAACATCCCAGCCATGACCGCTTTCAAGCCACATCCAGTTATCATTAAGGCTGATTTGGGCATTTTTTTCAAAGTCTCCCAGCTTGCCATCAACCACGCCATGCTGACCAGGGCCTTGAGCCAGGGCTGTATTAATGCGCGCGCCTGTCATTTGATGAAAATCAAGCACGAAGTCTATATTGGGGTCAATAAGCATTTGCGTTAATATTTCGCCGCCGGGCAACTCCAGTCGGATCGGAATACCTAAACCCTGATCCCACATACCCAATTGGGCAACAATACGAAATACGGGTATTTTGGCAATCACAACCCATAGTTTAAGGGTTGTAACCGCCCTAATCGGGCCGTCTTTGGTGGCAAAAGGTGCGGCTTTTAGATTGTTAAAATTATTTAGCTCTATACGGGGCGACCATTTTGAAAACACATTGGTGGCAATATTAACTATTAAGGCATCCAGCACCTTCTGATCCTGTCGGTCACCGACTTTAGCTTTAAAGTCGGTAAACTCCAGAATATTGTCCTTTTTGGTTTGAAAAGTATAAAAGGTAGTGTCGCCGGTATTGGTTTCCATGTCGAAGCGCACATAATCAGCAGTGGAGCGTTGATCTGAACCCTCTACAATATAAGCGTAACGGTTGATACCATTTTTGTCAGAAAAAACAAATTCACTGATTACCGCCCCGCTTTCAATCAGGTGGACCTCCGGCTTGTATTGTTCAGTACCGGTGTCGCGGTACATAAATAAAAGCTCGTCGCTTTCGTCAAACAAACCCGCTGTACCTTTTAGATCATAAATGGGGTTGTCATTAATATACACCCAGCCTTCTTCGTCCATTTCATCAATTTGGAAGGGAATAGGCACCAGCTTGTTATTTCTAATGGTCATTATTGAAAGCTCGTCAATGGGCTTGCCTTTCAGTTGCGGCATATCTTTGACGGTTTTAACTACGGGCCAGAGATAGGTAAAGTGGTCAAAGCCCAAGGATGTAATGGCCTCACTCAGCTGCTCACCGGATAGTTGCCGTATGACCTCAGGATTCTCAACCAAAAAAGCTGGATTAGCTCTATATGCTTCCAGAAATTGGCGAAATTGTTCGTCGGGCATAACAGTCCAGCCAATTTTTTCTGAGCTTGTGGCTGCCAGTGACGGTAAAGAAAAAGTGATGGAGAAAGTCGTGCAGAAAGTTAAGAGGAAAAGCGCAAGGGCTGAGGTCCTCGACATAAAACTTTTTTTCATTTTATTATTTCCCTAAGTTACAGCACTGGGAATGTACTGCTTTTTTTAATGTTTTTATTTATTCATTAGAAAGCTTCTTATTAAAGCGGAAGCCTCAAAAAAGCAAGTTGTATTTGTCGCAGCTAAAGCTGGTCAAAAACCAGTTCTTGCTTTTAGTGCTGATTAGATAAGAACTTTTCAACGAAGGCAATAGAGCTTACGGCCATTCATTGCTTTATTTTGCTAAAAAGCCGGACTTAATTTATTTCAAGTGTATTTTGGCGCCATAATTAACGCCTAATAATAAGAACTGTCGACTCGCTGTTTTTTCAACAAGCTGAAAACAGGCTGACTCTTATTTGGCACGCACCAACAGTTTGTTAACGATACGCTCAAGATGGTTAAGCGAATTGCACACTTCGACCATATGACAGTAAGGGGCGTAATTTCTCATTTCGGCATCACCGGAGCGCCAGTGGGTTTTTGGTTCGGGGTTCAGCCAGATAACCTGCCTGGATCTTTGGTAAATTTCTTCCAATATTTCAGCGCGATTTTCATTATGATTATTTCGGCTGTCACCAAGAATCATCACTGTGGTTTTGTTGTCAATCTGCTGGTAACAAAGATCTTTAAAATCCTGCAAGGCAGCACCGTAATCGGTGGATCCAAAACCATATTCATTGAGGGTTTCTTCCACGGCTTTTTCCAAGCTTTTTTGTTTAAACAAATCGGTTACTTCAAATAAACTCGATGAAAAAGCAAAGGCGCGCACATTAGGCAATATTTCCGTCAAGCTGTATAAAAACATTAATAAGAAGCGCGATACCTCCCTAACAGAACCACTGACATCACAAACCACCATGATTTTGGGACGGTCTACTTTTACTGATTTCCAATGCGTTTCAAACAACAGGCCATCGTAAGCCATATTGCGCCGTAGGGTTTTGCGTATATCCAATACGCCACGGTTAGTCACTTTTTTTCTTCTGGAATGCATGGCAATCAAACGTTTTGCCATTTTCTGAACGACTTGTTTAATATTGGAGAAATTTTTAAGCTCCATATTGCTGAGCTTGATATTGCGCGTGATTTCTTCTTTTAATTCTTTACCTTCAGCATCGGCAATAAGTAAAAACTGATGTTCTACGTAGTCACGTACTTCAACCCGCAAATATTCCCGCGCTTCACGTAATTTTCTGCCTATGGCTCGTTCAAACGGGTCTTCAGAATCTTCATAGGAAAACATTTCATCTTCCAGCTCTTTAAGCCCCATGTGCATCATCATTTTGCGGGTATAGATGCCTTTTTGAGTAAAAAACTCTATTTTATTAAGCTTCACCGCTTGCGCCGCGTTAGCCATGGCAATGGTTAAACCCTGGCGGTCACCACGCAGAATCATGCGTGCTAAAGGCGACTCAATGGTAATACCTTTGTTTTCAAGTGCTTGCTCCAGAGTCGTTAGATCATCAGGCAGCGGCATTTCCTCGTCGTAGTCTCCGTCGAAGTTACCACCAAGGCCACCAAAGCCGGATCCAGAAGAACCTCCACTGCCCCGGTCGAATTCATCCGGGTCTTCGTCACTCTCTATGTCATATTCATCCGGCGCATCAGCTTTAAATTCATTGATGCGGGCAAAAGAAAAAAAACGCTCAAAACAGGAGTTAAAATGCTCTTTTTCAATATCGCTTTTAGGCAGCGTAACAGCCAGGGAATTGCGTAATAATTCCCTGTCGTTCAGCCCCACCAGCTTAATGACATTGATAGCATCAATGGTTTCAGAGGTAGAAACCCTTACGTCTGAGGTTCGAAGTGAACGCACAAAGTCTGTCAGTGTTCTTTCCATCAGTATGGTCTCGTCGGGCTAACTCAGCTATTGCCAAGATACCACATCAACAAACTGTAATCAGCGCACAGCTTTTTCAGCTTTACCCAATACGGCACCCAATTGATCATCGATACTGCGAATATCCTCTTCATGCTTAAGAATAACATTCAGGGTGCTGCGTATTAACTCAGCATCCAGGGTTTCAGCATGCAGTAAAAGCAAGGTTCTTGCCCAATCAATAGTTTCGCTAACAGCGGGTTGTTTTTTAAGATCCATTTCCCGTACATTTTGGATGAAGGCCACCAGTTCCTTACGTAAAGAATCGCTGACTTCCGGTACTCGCGATTTAATAATTTTAAGTTCCAGATCGGCATCAGGAAACGGTATATATAAATGCAGGCAGCGACGTTTTAGGGCATCACTGATTTCCCGGGTGTTGTTACTGGTTAAAAACACAATGGGTTTCGATTTTGCTCTAACTGTGCCTATTTCAGGAATTGAAATTTGGTAGTCTGAAAGTATTTCCAATAAAAATGATTCAAACTCGTGGTCAGACTTATCAACCTCGTCAATCAGCATCACTGCGCCGGCAGGCTCATTAAGTGCTTTTAATAAAGGACGGGGTTCAAGAAATTCTTCAGAATAAAAAATATCACCAAACTCATGCAGCCTGGTTACCGACTCAGCAAGACCTTGCGCACCCTTTAATACATCGTGAAGCTTTTCTTTAAGAACCTGGGTATACAAGAGTTGCTTGCCATATTTCCATTCGTACAAGGCTTTTGATTCATCCAGGCCTTCATAGCATTGTAAACGAATCAAAGGCAAACCCAGAAACTGGGAAGTAGCCTTGGCTAATTCGGTCTTTCCCACGCCTGGAGGGCCCTCCACCAGAATGGGCTTATCCAATTGGCAGGCAAGGTAAACGGCGGTGGCAATTTGGGAGTTACAGATATAACCTTCAGATTCAAAACCTGCATTAACGGTTTCTATACTGGCAACTTTACTCTTATCGTATGTTGACATGGTGCGACTACCTTTCTTATTAAAATACGCCTTAAAACAACACCCTGTCAGGTATCGACATTAAGAAACAAGGGGTGACATTCTAAACAGACTCCGGCAAATGTAAACCTTAATACAATCGGTGTACCAGGCTTTTATGACTTGTTGTTTAGAAATTGGCGGCAGGCAAGGCAGGAAAAGCTATTTTTTTCTTTTATATTATAGACTTATGGGCTATAGCAAAAGCTATTTATTAAGTGTGTATCGATGCCAGGTTTCCAGTTAAGGAGGCTTTGTAAAGCTTATCGTTGCCGCCTTAGAAAAGATGTCTTTCTATTTTGCAGCTGGCCCTCTATATATTCAAGGTTTTTTAAAACTGCAATTAAATACAGGTTGGGACCACCAAAATGAACCTCGGCATATTTGTAAACCGAATGAAATATTTTATCCAGCCGCTGCGTGATTGTGCTGCGGATAAATTCAGGGGTTTTGGCCAGCAAGTCATCTGCGGATTGGTAAACGGCTTCAGCCTGGTCTGTAGTGCCACTATTTGCCAGGCCTGCCCTGACAAACTCAGGGTATAAGCAGCTCCGACATTTTTCCAAATACATACGGTCTGACATTTGGGCGATGACATCGCCAGTTCCCAGAATATAGCCTAATTCCTGCAACTTTGGATCGTTGAATAACAGTGATTCCACCGGGCGCTCATACCCGGTAAATTGCACCAGCTTGGACGCCAGCTGGGCTTCACGGTACATTTTCAAACGAGTAAAATAATCCGCCAGGAATTGCCCGCTGCGGGTCACATGAATTTGGGTAAACTCTGCCCCATCTCTATGGTGATCATCGTTTTTGTGGCGGATATAGCCAACATCATGAAAAAGAGCACTTATTAATGCAGTCACAACCAGCTCAGCACCAAACTGTGCATCAGCTTCACAGCTCTTTTCATGGCCATCAATAAGGCGCATAACGGCCAGCGTAACATCCAGAACATGCTGGATATCGTGGTAAGGTGTATCGCAAGCATGGTAGTCAGGATGGCTTCCGGCATAAATCATGGCAAAGTCATTAAAAGCCCTGGCTACATTTTTATAAGCCTCAGATGGATAAGAAGATTCAAAAATAGCTCTGACAGCTGCGTTGACACTGTTTACATTGGTAACATTAACCATGTCGCTTACATCAAAATCCTTACGCCTGAAACCCAAATTCAAAGGTGCTACCAGGTGTTCCGAGGATGGATAAAAACTTTTTTGTGTCGACTTGGTAATAAACATGTAAACCTGCTGAGCATTAAGAAAAGAGTGTTTTTTATACTGCTATTCAATAGTTTCAGTTTAGTCAGATTCAATGTTTTTTCGCTGAATACAGTTCTCATTTTAGTAGATTATTCAGGAAGAAATTTTCGATTTTGCATGGCTGTAAAAAGGCGAATGTGCGGCACTTCAAAAAACCCTTACGTTTGACTCAGCTAATTGTTTTTAAAGCAAAAAAACAAGCAAAGCATGACTCTTTTCACATTAGAAAAGCAAGCAGTGAGCTACTTTGCTTTGCCCCGCCCTCTCACTTATGGGCATGACACCCAGCTTTAGCTAAATGGTCTGCACAGGCTTAGTGGTAATGCTGCCAGGCTCTTTCCAAGCGTACAAGATGGGCTTTGTCAGACATAAAAAACATGCCGCAGTCCCTCCTCAGGCGCTGTTGATGCTGTTCAGGCATAGCTGCCCATAAAGGCTTGCTTGTTTCTGTAATTACTTTTAACTGCGCTTTCACGCCACTTATAATTATCTCAGCAGCAGGGCTGCACATATCGCCTTGCTCAAGCTGTTTAGCACTGAACAGTATTGATAAAATTTGTTCCCGTAAAGCATTCGGCCATTTAAACAGGCAGGCAAGTCTAAATAAATGTGCGGCCGAAGCTGCTAAAATGTAAACACCTTCGATGCAGGAAAAGGGTTTGATGTAAGCAGAATAACCGTCACCCGGCAAAATATTTTGCGGCTTAACTTTTACATTATTGAGTGTCAAACTACCTTTTTTAATTTCAGGAATAAACGGTAAATCAGGACTGCCGGTAACGCTTAAGCCAGGGGTATTGGCTTTGATTATGGCAAGTTTTATATTGGGTTTTTCTGGGCTTGGTCTCTCGGTGTCTTGCTCTTTTGTATTTTCATTTTCAGACAATACCGCCGCTATGATCAAGCACTCGGCTTCTTCTGCGCACGTGACAAAGGATTTCTGGCCATTGAGAACATAATCTTTTGTATTTTTATCCCGGGTTAAAAAAGTTTTCATTGCCCTGGGACGCGAGCCGTCTTTTTCAGACACACAAAAAGCAGCAAGGCTTTGCTCGGGCAATACTTTAAAATGCTTTTGCAGTGCATTTTCATAACCGGATAGGAATGCGTAAGCGAGACGGTCACTGAAAAAACCGGCAATAATTGCCCGGTCAATCGCCTCTGGCCAGGCGGATAACCTTGGCTTGAGCAGGCGCTGCCAATGGGCAATAGTATTTATTTCATCATCAACAAGTGTTGCGCTGTTGCTTAGCAGCCAATCGACTGCCTCATATTCTGTTTTATTTTTCATTTCATGCTCTGTTTCTTTCATCAACGAATACTTGTTAAAAATATTTTTATAATTGGTCATAGCTAATAGCAACAATGTAATATTGTTTTTCCCCTTCAGGGGCTTTCACCACTATCTCATCATTGACACGATGACCAATGAGTGCCCGCCCCATTGGAGAATCAATGCTTATGTAAGATTTTTTCAGATCAATTTCATCAGGGCCAATGATACGGTAATTTATTCTGCTGCCGTTAATATCTTCAAGCGTAACCCACGCGGCAAAATAAATTTTATTTTGATCACGGGGTAAGTCATTAACTACTTGCAGTGCTTCAATGCGCTTGCTTAAAAATCGCAGGCGACGGTCAATCTCTCTAAGGCGTTTTTTGCCATAAATATATTCTGCATTTTCAGATCGATCACCCTGTGCCGCAGCTTCCGATACTGATTGCGTGACTTTAGGGCGTTCGATTTTCCATAAATACCGCACTTCATCCCTTAATGCCTGCATACCTTCAGGGGTAATATAGTTTGATTTCTTAATGGTTTTATCATCGCTCACAAATAATTTATATCTCTGTTAAGAATAGACTTTGATTAATGATTGAAAATTCATCTCAATAGTTGAGCTGTTCGTATTTTAGGAAATTCAGCCAAACGGTTCCTATGAATCAGCTTTTCTATATAATCACTATAACAAACCACAGAAGGCTTTATTAGTTCATAGCCTCTCAAATCATGTGCTGCCTCATTGGGTGGCATTTTATGCAGCAGCATTTTAAGAGAAAACCTGATGAAAAGTTACGCTGAATTATACATAAACGGTCAATGGGTTGCGCCTAAAGGTGGGGAAACCATTGAGGTAATAAACCCATCAACAGAGGAAGTGATAGGCAGCGTGCCTGCTGGCACTGTTGAAGACCTGAACGATGCTGTCATCGCCGCCCGCAATGCCTTTAAGTCCTGGGCGAACACTCCGGCAGAGGAACGGGCGAGCTATATTAAAAAACTGGCCGCAACCCTGGCTGAAAACAGGGAAGAGATTGGTAAAACCATCGCCATGGAAGTAGGTATGCCGGTGCAACTGTCAACCATGATCCAAGCGGGTATGCCAACCGCTGTTATGGGTTCATATGCAAAAATTGCCACTGACTTTGAATACGAAGAAAGCTCCGGCAATTCTTTGGTTATACGTGAACCCATTGGTGTTTGTGGTTTTATCACACCCTGGAATTACCCTTTGCATCAAATTGTTGGCAAAGTGGCTCCGGCCTTGGCCGCAGGCTGCACCATGGTGGTTAAACCCAGTAAAGAAGCCCCATTAAATGCTTTTTTACTTGCAGACGCTGTTGATAGCATCGGCCTGCCTGCAGGAGTTTTTAACCTGGTAAGCGGTGTCGGCTCTGTTGTCGGTGAAGCCCTGTCAAGTCACCCTGAAGTGGATATGATCTCTTTTACCGGCTCTACCGGTGCGGGTATTAGAGTTGCCGAACTGGCAGCGCAAAGCGTTAAAAGAGTCACGCAGGAATTAGGCGGTAAGTCAGCTAATATTTTACTCGACGATGCCGACTTCAGCACTGCCGTGCCTGCCGGCATTAATGGCTGTTTTATCAATTCCGGCCAAACCTGCTCTGCGGTTACCAGAATGCTCGTGCCAGCCTCAAAGCAGGCCGAGGTTATTGCCATAGCCAAAAGCTTTGTGGCCAATATAAAACTGGGTGGGGCACTGGAAGAAGGCAGCCAGCTAGGGCCGCTGGTATCAGCCTCGCAAAAACGAAAAGTCACCGCCTGTATTGAGAAAGGCATTGCCGAAGGCGCCACATTAGTTGTTGGCGGGCCGGAAACACCTGAGGGCTTGAATAGGGGTTATTTTGTTAAACCCACTATTTTTGCCGATGTGAAACCGGATATGACCATTGCCAAAGAAGAAATTTTTGGCCCTGTGCTGTGCATTATTCCCTACGAAACGGAAGAACAAGCCATTCAAATCGCAAATGATTCTATCTATGGTTTATCCGGCGCTGTTTCTTCAGCAAATATTGAGCGAGCAAAAAAAGTGGCTCGCCAATTAAGAACCGGTCAAGTCGCTATCAATGGTGGCCGTTTTAATATCATGGCACCTTTTGGCGGCTATAAACAATCGGGTAATGGCCGTGAATTTGGCAAATGGGGTCTGGAAGAATTCCTTGAAACCAAGTCACTGAACCTGCCTTGAAGGCTTTAGAAAAACTCTGCTTTATTACGCGTTTCTCTGGTGCAAGGAGGCACCAACTAAAGATCAATTCATGGAGAATTTTTCCAGAATTAACTGCTGTAAACCATCTGGATATGGTTGAATTAGCCTGAAAAATACAGCTAAGGAAGGTTTAAACCGCTTTGGGTTTGGTTAGCCCAGGGTTAGAGGCCATATAGCTACTGGGTAGCTATGGCTATGACAGCCTTTTTCTTAGTGACATTGATGGCCGCTATTTCTTTTGCAATTTTCACTGCAGAGCGATGCATGAAGAATTCAGCGCTTTGGGCAATGGCAACAATACCACCGAGCAGCCAACTGTTTCTATCAACTGTAAATGTGCCTATCAGCCGCTTGGTATCGGCATCATAAAGTTTTACTTCCGCATCTAGAAATGCCAGGCCGATACCATAGCCAATAATCACACGAAGCAGTGTATTACCTTGTGAATAACGGGTTATTTCACCTTTAACCAGCAGATAATCTTCACTGGGTGCAAAGCTTTTGCTGGCTTGGCGCGCTACCTGTTTAAAAGCTCCGGTTTTTTCAATCTGCAAAGCCACTTCGTCGGCAAAACGCTGGGTAGCCAGATTCATGGTTCTTTTTCGCCGTTTGCTTTGAGGTTTATTTTGCTTCTTATGTGTGCGGTCAATAAAATCCTGCACGACCACCTTGTCATAAAGGTTTTCACCCAGACTAACACTGGTTTCATCCGTGGGAATCAATGCGCTGGTGGTTCCGCACGCCATTAACATGAAGCATGTAGTTAACAACAAAATTGTTTTGAGCTGCATTAACATTAAACTCTACGCTTCACTGATTAAACGCATTGACCTTTTAGGCAAGGCTGCTATTTTAATCCGCTTGGCGAAAAAAAAGTGAGCAGTGGCTCTAAATGTCCCTGATACTTGCTCGGCGAAATTCTTCCTTTAGCTCATCGTAAGTAAATGCGATAGGGTATTGTGGGAACTCCCTGATCACGTTTTCTGGGGCCTTGAATAGAATGCCCGCCTCGGCTTCGCTTAGCATGGTAATGTCATTATAGGAATCACCTGCGGCTATAACCCGATAGTTAAGGCTGTGAAAAGCCTTAACCGAGTGCCTTTTTGGGTCCTGCTGGCGGAGCTTGTAATCCACCACTTTGCCGGCCTCGTCCACTATTAATTTGTGGC
The DNA here is from genome assembly GCA_040235475.1 of Pseudomonadales bacterium. Classification (GTDB taxonomy): domain Bacteria; phylum Pseudomonadota; class Gammaproteobacteria; order Pseudomonadales; family UBA3067; genus JBECKY01. The sequence continues at coordinate 32,234 of JBECKY010000088.1, read as the reverse complement.
AGAACAAGGTTGGCCAGCCCAGTTGACGCATCAGTGGTTGGGCAAATTCATAGAACGTGTCCGATAAAATAACCACCTGAAACCGTTCCCGCAACCAGTCAACAAATTCCCGGGCACCTTCCATAGGGCCCATCTGATCGATCACGGCTTGAATATCTGGCAAACCTAAACCATGCTGATTTAACAGAGCCAGGCGCTGCTTCATCAGTACATTGTAATCCGGAATATCCCGAGTGGTGGCTTTTAGCTCTTCAATGCCCGTTGCTTCGGCAAAATTAATCCAGATTTCGGGTACCAAAACCCCTTCCAGGTCTAAACAGGCTACTTCCACGGGCTACCTCAATTCGATGAATAACAGTTAATGAAATTTTAAAGCTCGCCACATTACCCTTTCAGATTAAATGTTGCAAATAATGCAGGGGGTGTAAGTGCCTGATGCTGACTGGAATATTATAATATACGGCTATATAAATAGAATTTCCCAGTATTTTTATAAATATACTGTTTTTGTTAAGCTCTTGAGCTTTAGTGTGGCTGAGCAACAATCCCAACATCAAATGAGGTTTTATCATGAGCTTTAGTGAAAATGAAGTAAATCAATGGACAAGGGATTATGAAGATAAAAGCCCACAGGATATTTTAAGCCTCGCTCTTGAAAAAATAGACAATATTGCTGTGTCCTTCAGTGGCGCTGAAGATGTTGTATTGGTAGATATGGCCAGCAAAATTAAAAGTGACATCAAAGTGTTTACTCTGGATACAGGACGCCTGCACCCTCAAACCTATCGCTTACTGGACAAGGTCAGGGATAAGTATGGCATTGAAATAGAAGCCATGTACCCTAATGCGGAACAGGTGGAAAAACTGATTAAGGAAAAAGGTTATTTCAGCTTTTATCAGGATGATCATAAAGAATGTTGTGGAATTCGCAAGATTGGCCCTTTGCGGCGCAAACTGGAAACCCTGGATGGCTGGATTACCGGGCAACGTAAAGACCAAAGCCCTGATACACGTCAAACAATTCCTGTCGTGCAGGTTGATGGCGCTTTTTCTGGAGAAAGTGGCAAGTTACTTAAATTTAACCCGCTGGCAAATTGGCACTCAGCGCAGGTTTGGGCCTATATCAGAGCCAATGATGTACCTTACAATGAACTCCACGAACAGGGTTTTATCAGCATTGGCTGCGAACCCTGCACCCGCCCTGTGTTACCTGGGCAGCATGAGCGTGAAGGTCGCTGGTGGTGGGAAGAAGCCACTGCAAAAGAATGCGGCTTGCATGCACAAACCAATAAAGGCTAAACTGGGGCCTGTTGATAGGGATGTTAAACCTAGCTTAGTTGGCTAAAATAAGTTGGCTAAAATAAATGAAAATCACACTGGTTAAAAAAATCAAGGCTGATGGTTCACCCTGCAAGAAATGTCAGGAAGTGATTGCTCGCCTTGAGGAATCTGGCCAGATCTTGCAAATAGACCAAATTCTTATTGCTGATGAAGTTGATGCCGACAGCCCAGGTAATCTACTTGCGAAAGAGCTCTCTGTAGATCGAGCGCCATTCTTTGTGGTCGACCACGATGATGGCCGCAGAGATGTCTATACGGTTTACTTTAAATTTGTAAAAGAAATATTGAAGCAAAAAACCAGCGAACAGGAAGAACTGGCTGAAATCATGCATAATAATCCTGAGCTGGATTTTATATAGGCTACCTAGATAGAAAATGCTGTTTTCTATTCTTGAAAACTTTCAATAAACCGGCAATTCCACATGGCTGAATAATTCATCCATCTCTGCTTTAGTGTGACGATTCAATGCTTCATCCACCACCTTCCTGTTAAGGTGAGGCGCAAATCGTTCGATAAAGTCATACATGTAACCACGCAAGAAAGTACCTTTACGAAAGCCCAGGCTGGTTACGCTGTGCTCAAATAAATGGCTTGCATCCAGTACCACCAGGCCGTCTTCTTTGGCTTCGCAGGCCATGCTGGCGACTATACCCACACCCAGGCCCAAGCGCACGTAGGTTTTAATAACATCGGCATCGGCAGCGGTAAACACTACCTTTGGTGTTAAACCATGCTCCATAAAGGCGTCATCAAGTTTCGAGCGGCCAGTAAAACCGAACACGTAAGTGACGAGAGGAAATGAGGCTACATCTTCCAATGTTAATTCAGGCTTTTTGGTTAAGGGGTGGCCTTCAGGCACGATCACACTACGGTTCCACTTGTAACAAGGCATCATAATCAGGTCACTGAACAATTCCAGCGCTTCTGTGGCTATGGCAAAGTCCACTGTACCGTCGGCGGCAAGTTCTGAAATCTGCATCGGCGTACCCTGATGCATATGCAAAGACACGTCCGGATAGCTTTCGATAAAACTTTCTATGACCTTCGGTAGAGCATAACGGGCTTGTGTATGAGTGGTGGCAATGGACAGGCTGCCCTTGGATTCATCACGGAACTCCTGGGCAACGAGCTTAATGCTTTCAATTTTACTGAGAATTTCCCCGGCAATGTCCAATATCGCTTCTCCGGCGGGCGTGATCCTGGTGAGATGCTTGCCACTGCGGGAGAACACCTCAACACCCAGTTCATCCTCTAAAAGACGAATCTGCTTGCTGATACCTGGCTGTGATGTATACAAGCTTTGTGCGGTTAAAGACACATTTAATTCATGACGTGAGACTTCCCAGATATACCGTAATTGCTGAAGCTTCATACACCCTCCGATATTACGTCCTTGTTACTATTTAAAAGATATGCTTTACAGCTATAAAAGTATAAACAAATATTCCTTTCCAGAATAGAACAGATTAGTTAGATTTACCAAGCCTTTATCTACCTTATTGTATTTAAGCTTGAAATCCTATGGATTTATTGTTTTACATCATCGCAGGTGCATCTGTTGGGCTTGCCGTTGGCCTGACCGGTGTTGGGGGCGGCTCGCTGATGACCCCGATTCTGCTTATGTTTGGTTTTCCACCGCACATCGCTATTGGCACTGATTTGCTTTACGCCGCCGTTACCAAATCCGGTGGCGTGATGATGCATGAAAAACAGAAAACTATAGACTGGTCAGTGATGTTAAAACTTGCAGCTGGCAGCATCCCCGCTGCAGCACTCACCGTCCTAATACTGAATCTATATTTTCAGGACGTCAACGAGTACAGCCAGATTTTAACAAGCAGCCTGGGTTTCATGCTGATTATGACGGCCCTGGTTTTAATCTTTAAACGACGCCTGCAAGAGCACCAGCTTGAAAAAGCCATACCAGCGATACAAAAACTTCAACATCATGCTGGAGCAGTTACAATTGCAATAGGTGTGCTGCTGGGTGTGCTGGTGACCTTGTCTTCTGTCGGCGCCGGGGCATTTGGCGCTGCTGTGCTGATGGTTCTTTACCCTCGGATGAAATCGATTCGAATCATTGGTACCGATTTGGCTCATGCCGTACCTCTAACATTAGCGGCTGGTTTGGGACATTTATATTTAGGTCATATCGACTTTATCCTGCTTGCGGCACTGCTAAGCGGTTCATTACCTGCTGTCTATATTGGCACTAAACTGGGTCGTAAAATTCCGGAAAACATATTGCAACCCATATTGGCCAGTGTGCTTTTGCTGCTGGGTTTTAAGTTTGCTTTTGCATAAGCGGCTGCTCCTGAACTCAGAAACAGCAGGGATCGTGTGCTACTGCTTAACGATCTGCAAGTGGCTTGTATTTCTACCCCTTTAGCCTCAATGATCAAGTCAGAAGCTACAAAGGTGCTCTCATTAAGAAATCTTATTAGCTACACCATGAAGTACGTGACCCGCGGCTACATGCTTGCTTGCGGATTTGCAGTGACCTTCCTGGTCATCGAAAAAAACATCTGCGCCGAAGCTTCTTAAGAATTCAGCCTTATCCAGGCCACCGAGAAACAAACACTCATCCAGGCGTATATTCCAGGCTCTTAAAGTCCGAATCACCCGCTCATGGGCAGGTGCCGACCGGGCGGTAACCAGAGCCGTGCGAATCGGGCACTTGCCTTCATCAAAATCAGCTTGCAATTGATGCAAGGCTTGCAGAAAAGCCTTAAAAGGGCCGCCAGAAAGTGGCTCGTGGGCGGATTTTTTCTCATTGTCAGTGAACGCTTTAAGTCCTGAGTCCTGAAAAATTTTTTCAGACTCATCAGAAAACAGCACCGCATCGCCATCAAAAGCAATTTTGAGTTCACTGCTTTCGGTATTGGATTTATTTGTCGGCAGAATACTGGCAGCAGCAAAACCAGCATCCAGGGCATTCCTGACATCTTCAGCATTGGTTGAAAGGAATAATTGCGCGCCAAAAGATGCTACGTAGCGGTAAGGGCTCTTGCCCCCAGAAAAAGCCGCTCGAGTGATGGGCAGTTGCCAATGCTCAATAGAATTAAAAACCCGCAAGCCGGTATCAGAACTGTTGCGTGAAAGCAGAATCACTTCAACTTTAGGCTCCCCAGGAAACAAGCTATTTATGGCCAATAATTTTTTTACCAAAGGAAAGGCATCCCCCGGCTGGAGAACCTTTTCTTCATTGGCAATTTGATACTCACGGTAAGCATCAAGACCTTCGTTTTCATAAATCCTGTGGCTTTCGTCAAGATCAAACAAAGCCCGGGATGAAATAGCAACAACCAATTTACCTTCAAATGAGACTGGCATTTGGAACCTCGCAACCTATATTTTAGATTAAGTAAAATTTACATCTCTTTGTTTTTAAAAATAAACAGGTATTAATCAGTAGCTTGAAAGTGCTTGTTAATGTAATTATTAAATAGGTATTTTTGAATATTCAACAATACCACAACAGAAATAAATTATATGACAAGTTTATTTACATGTAAATAAACTTGTCATATAATTAGGCGTAGTTTGAAATCATCTTACTAATGCTTATTGCCAGCCAACAAGAAATAGAAAATCCATGAATGCCATTCGATTTGATGTTTTACAACGTTACCGTCTTATAGAAATCATTGCTCTATGGGAAGGTCGACTGACCACCAACCGCCTAAGGGAAATATTTGGCATTAGCAGGCAGCAGGCATCCAAGGATATTAACTATTATAACGATGGAATATCAGCTCTAAATTTAATCTACGACAGCAGCATTAAAGGTTACATCCCTTCACCAAGATTCAAACCACGCCTGACCAAAGGCGAGGCAGAAGAGTATTTGCAGTTTTTGCAAGACCAGCAACACGACCATGTAAGCGCCCTGCCCGACTCCCTGGTTTTAAAGGTGCCCAGCCACAATATTAACCCGGCTGTTTTACGCCCGGTTATTCAGGCCGTAAGACAAAAAAAAGCCATCAAAATCGATTATGTCTCGATGACATCTCCCGAAGGCAGCCAACGTATCATTACCCCTCATACCCTGGTGAATACCGGGCAACGTTGGCATGTGCGGGCTTATTGCCATCATCACCAGGACTACAGAGACTTTGTACTCAGTCGATTCCGCAGTATTCCTGCAATATGCAAGCAGGTTGAATACAAGCAACAAGAAAATACTGCTCATGATATACAGCAGGACAAGGCCTGGAACAAGATGGTGACTTTAAAAATTGCACCCCACCCGGAGCTTACGCAAGCACAACAAGCCATTGTGGAAACCGATTATGGTATGCTCAAGGGCTGTTTAACAATGAAAGTACGCGCAGCCTGCGCGCAATACCTGTTACAACTGCTTAGAATTGAACTCAACAGCAAAGCAAAACCCACGGCGCAACAGGTTATACTAGCGAATGCTGAAGAGGTGCAACCCTACCTGTTTCAGCCGTCTCTCCCCGGCACAATATAAATTATGACCAGCGTAACTTTTTTTGATATCAAACCACTGCAAACGGCACTGGAAAACAATGAGCTGATCATTACCGCAAATCAGCGGCTGTGCAACAAGGTTAAAGCCGCGTGGGCCGAACATCAGCAACTACAAGGGCGCACAGCCTGGCCTACTCCATCCATCTCGGCCTATACCCCATGGCTTCATAAACAATGGTTTGAGCTGCAAAGCCAACTCTATGACAATAGTCATCGTCTGACTTTATTAAGTGACGACAAGGAATTGTGGTTATGGCAACGCATTATTGCCGAATCGGAACTCGGTCAATCCTTGTTGCTCGTCAGAGCCGCCGCAGAGGCCGCAAAGCAGGCCTATGGCATCTTGAGCGAATGGCAAATCAAAGTATCCGACTCGCGCCTACACACCACAACGGATACCGAAGCCTATCTAAACTGGCACCAGGCTTTCGATAAGCTATGTGAATCCCGCCAGCTTATCAGTTCCAGCCTGCTGCCAAACACAGTGACAGCCGCTTATTGCGATCAGGTTCTAGCGCAATATGAAACCCTACACTTGCTTGGCTTTGATGACTTGTCCCCCCGCCAGCATGCCCTTTTTACCCAGGCCAGCAAGCGTCTGAACTTTGTCGAACCAAAGGCCATTGCTGATAAAATTTGCCAAACAGCCCTGCCAAATCAAGAAATAGAAATCAACCAGGCAGCGCTCTGGGCTAAAGCTGTTATCCAGAACAAGCCCAAAGCTACTATCGGCATACTTTGTCCAGACTTGCCCAGCCGCAGAAAACAAATAGAGCGGATACTAAGCGCAGTATTCGAACCCCAGTCCATACTGCCGGATCAATCGAGGTACGCAGCCCCGTTTAACTTTTCAGCGGGCAATTCACTGTCCGAACAGCCGGTTATTCACCATGCTTTTGAAATCCTGGGCTTGAACAAATTTCGTATTCCTTTTGCATCAGCACTCACCCTGCTTCACTCCCCTTTCATCATTGCCACCGAAGCAGAACGTGAAGGCCGGGTGTTAAGCGAACTGTACTTGCGCAATACCTGCTTACCAGACTTTACCTTAATGCAAATTAAAAATGCCTGTGAAAAGCACGATAACAGCCCGCAGTTACATCAGGCCCTGTTAAAATTTAGTGAGCTTTACCGCCATCAAACCAGAAGCTCAAAAAAATGCTTGCCAGAAAGCTGGGGGGCTTTATTTTTACAACAACTAAATGCCCTGGGCTGGCCTGGTGAGCGTCGCCTTGACAGTGTTGAATACCAGCAAGTAAAACAATGGGAATCAGCCCTGCAAAATTTTTCCAGCTACAATGACCTTACCGGCAGGATTAACTTTTCAACAGCTTTGCAATTATTAAAGTCCTTAAGCCAGAACATTATTTTTCAAGCCAAAACCCCCGATTCTCCCATTCAGGTTCTCGGCTTACTGGAAGGCGCCAGCCTCCACTTCAGCCATTTATGGGTCATGGGCCTGGATGACAAAACCTGGCCACCCGCACCACGACCCAATCCGCTCCTGCCGGTAAAGTTGCAAAAGACCGCAGCCATGCCCCATGCATCGGCAGACAGAGAGTTGGCTTTCGCCACCTCCCTAATGAAAAAAATCACCCACAGTGCCAAACACATTATTTTCAGTTACAGCACCGGCAATGGTGATGAAATATTAAGACCCAGCAAGCTGATTGAAGCATACCCGGCGCTTTCCCCGGAGTTTTTCTCTGCGACTGGCCTTGAGCAAGCCTGGGAACAGGCTAATGTTGAAACAAGTCTACTGAGCACCTTATTATCCACTAAGACCACCGGGAACTATGCCATAAGCGAACTACGCGTGCCGGAAGCGGCGCCCAGGGTTTCCAGCGAAGAACTGTCTGCTATTGCAGGTGGCACAGGAATTTTTAAAAATCAGGTGCTCTGCCCTTTTAAGGCCTTTGCCACTCACCGATTAAAAGCCAGACCCTTAAATGAAGCCAGCACCAGCCTGAGTGCCATAGACAGAGGCAACATACTGCATCTCGCTCTTGAACGCCTTTGGAAACAGCTAAAAACCCAGAAAAGATTATTAAACCTTAATCACAGCGAGCTGCAAAATCAGATAAACCAAGCCAGTGCCTACAGTCTTGAATACATCAGTCAGCAACGCCCGGATATTTTCGGCCCGGTATTTAAAAACCTGGAAACAAAACGCTTAAACAAATTAATCAACAACTGGCTGGATGTTGAACGCTGCAGAGAACCCTTTGAAGTAATCGGTTTTGAACAACAAATTGAAACCGAATTTGAAGGTATTCCCCTCAAGTTACGCATTGATCGCATCGACCAAACTGCCGATGGTGCATACCACCTTATTGATTATAAAACTGGCACGGTGAATATAAAAAACTGGCTACCCGAAACATTCAGCGAACCTCAACTACCGCTGTATGCTGTTATCGAATCCAAGGCAGGCAAGCCGGTAAAGGGGATTCACTATGCCCAGGTCAGTATAAAAAAATGTTTTTACTCTGGTTTACCTGCCAACCTGCTAGATGAAAAAAAATCGATTGAAAAAGAAATTTCTGCGGAAGATCTCTGGCAAAATTATTTAAACAACTGGCAATACCAGCTCTCACAATTGGCAGAAGACTTTATTGCCGGCAAGGCAGAAGTTCTACCCAGGGTGGACAGCAACCCTTGCCGATACTGCGATCTTGGCTCATTGTGCAGAATTAATGAAATGGCGGGTGAGCAAAATGGCCAATAATAATCAAAGCCCGATTCCTGCTGATGCCCGGCAAAGAGAACAAGCCCTGACCATGGGCGAATCTTTTTGCGTCACCGCCCCTGCCGGCTCAGGTAAAACCGAACTACTGACGCGACGAGTGCTGAAACTACTGGCCTATTGCAACGAGCCAGAAGAAATACTCTGCATCACCTTCACCCGCAAAGCCGCTGCCGAAATGAAAACCCGGATCATGGACACCCTGATCAAAGGGGAAAACCCGGAAGCGCCAGACAACGAATACGACAAACAACAATGGCTGCTGGCCCGCGCCGCTTGCCAGCGTGATGAAAGTAAAAACTGGCAACTGTTGAAAAACCCCAATCGCTTACGCATTCAAACCATCGACAGCTTTTGTCACAGCCTGACCCGGCAACTGCCTTTATTATCCCGCATGGGCGCCAGCGTAAGCGTGTGCGAAGAAGCAGAACATTATTACCAGCAGGCTTCAGCCAACTTGCTCTCGTCCATAGAGGACAACAGCCCCTGCGCCGAAGCACTGGTTACCGTACTTGATCACATGGACAATGACGTTGCCAAAGTTGAACAACTCTTTATTACCATGCTGCGCAAGCGTGATCAATGGCTTCCTCATACCGAAAGCACGGCGCAGACTGATGAAATCAGAACCCTATTGGAAAGCTGGCTTCAAGAAGTCATTGAAGAGCACCTGCAACAAGCCCAAGAACTTTTGCAGGCCTATGAACAGCAACTCGTAGACCTGGCCAACTATGCCGCCAGCAACCTGGCTAAAAAAGGTAAAGAGCACTTGCTATTAAGCTGCATAGACCTGGATACACTACCCAAGACAAACTTTGAAAACCTTGAGCAATGGCTGGGCATCAGCGAGTTGCTGCTCACCAAAAATGCTACCTTTCGCAAAAGCGTCAATACCAGCATTGGTTTTGACAGTGACGGCAAAGGTGAAGAAAAGTTATTACAAAAAGAAAAGAAGCAACAGCACAAAGAGCTGATAGAGAGTTTAAACAAGCAGATTGCCGAAGAGCTGGCCCTGATCAGAACACTACCTTCACCCCACTACAATGATCAACAATGGGAAGTACTAGGTGCACTGAGCACCGCTTTAAAATTTCTGGCCGCGCATTTAAAACTGGTGTTTCAAGAACACGGTGAAGTTGATTACCCTGAAGTTATGGCAGCAGCATTGCTGGCGCTGGGTGATGAAAACCAGGTCATGGATCTGGCACTGCTACTGGATCAGCAAATCAACCACATTCTTATAGACGAGTTTCAAGACACTTCTATCCTGCAATTCCGGCTGGTTGAGCAATTGATTGCCACCTGGACGCCTGACGATAACCGCACCCTGTTTCTAGTCGGCGATGGCATGCAATCCATTTACAAATTTCGTAACGCCAATGTCGGCCTGTTTCTTAAAGCCCGAGATTCCGGTATTGGACAGCTACCACTAACACCTTTGAGCTTAACGGTAAATTTCCGTTCGCAAGCAAATATTATTGACTGGGTTAATCATCATTTTTCCAGAGCCTTCCCACAAAAAGAACAGGAAAATATCAGTCTGGGAGCCATCAGTTACGCTCCTTCCGATACCTTTCATTCCAGCAATACTCAAAATAACTCAGTTTCAAACACCATTTCAGAAGTAAAAAGTTTTGCTTTCACCGGGGACAACAACAAGCGGCGGGAAGCCCTTCAGGTACTGCATCTGGTGCAGCAGACCCTGGAAAACAATCCGCAGCACAACATCGGGATTCTGGTTCGTACCCGCAGCCACCTGGAGGCCATTTTGCCAGTGTTATATGACGCGGGCATCCGTTGGCAAGCCAACGAACTGGATTCCCTTAGCAACAATCAATTAATTCAGGATTTATTAACACTCACCCGTGCCTTGTCCCAGTTGTCTGATCGCACTGCATGGCTGGCGCTGCTGCGCACACCCTTTTGTGGATTAAACCTGAAAGATTTACATGCTCTGGCCACCTACAAACATGAAGCATCCTTTCAGATTAGTATTTGGCAAGCGGTATTAAACTACGAAGAAATTAAAAATTTAAGTCTCGATGCCGGTGCTCGCTTAAATCGAATCCGCAGGGTCTTGCAAGACGCTTTAAATGACAAACACCGAAAACCCGTGCGTAGCTGGATTGAAGGCGCCTGGTATGCATTGGGTGGCCCCCTCGTAGCCAATGATAATGAACTTAATGATGTCAGCGCATTCTTTCAACTGCTCGATCAATTAGAATCTGCCGGGCAAGTGGACGTAAATTTACTCGCCGAGCGCATCGACAAACTCTACGCGCAAACTGACCCGAATGCGCCTGCTACGCTTCAGATTATGACCATACATAAATCCAAAGGCCTGGAATTCGACACCGTCATCATTCCCGGCCTGGGTCGCTCACCTCGCAGTGATGACACACCCATTCTGCGCTGGTACGAACGTATCAATAAACACGGCCAGGAGCGTTTATTGCTGGCCCCTATCGAAGGCCCTGGACAAAACGCAGACCCTATTTTTGACTATATAAAATACGAAGAAAAACGCAAAACCGAGCTGGAAACAACCCGCTTGCTTTATGTCGCCTGCACCCGCGCCAAAAGCCACTTGTATTTAACCGCCTGCTTAAACGAAAATGAAATATTTGAAGATAAAATAACAACTGAAGCTGCTCAAAGAGATAACGGCGGTGAAATTAAAGCACCCGCATCCGCCAGCTTATTGGCCAGCATTTGGCCTGAGTTTGAAAAGCAATGTATTATAAATCCTGAAATCAAAACCAATGCATTAAACACCAGGCATGAAGTCGCAGATGACAGACTAAGAAAAATTGTTAACAACTGGAACTTACCACTACTGCCCGAAGGCCACCTGTTAAAAAACTACCGGGGGCAGGAACACCCGCAGGACCTTGATAACCGCCCTGAATTCGACCTTAATACCTTCGAAAAACACATTGGCACTGTCACTCATGAGGCCTTGTACACCCTTAGCAAAGCCTCTGCGGAACAACAAGCACATAACTGGCAACCCAATAATCTGGATCAATACCTGCCCTTATGGCAAAACCGATTAAAACAAATGGGCATTGATAATAATCTGGCCGAACAAGGCAGTGAAAAAATCAAAGCACTAATAGCATCGACACTGCAATGCGAATCAGCCCAGTGGATCTTAAGCTCTAATCACCGGCAAGCCGAAAGTGAACTGCCTTTAACGGTCTATGCTCAAGGCCAAAGCAAAGAATATATTATTGACCGGACATTTGTCGATAAAAACGATGTCCGCTGGATTATTGATTATAAAACCAGCGCACCCTCTATCAAGAGTGATACCCAGACTTTTTTAGACATGGAAACGCAGAAATACCGCACACAATTGCTTCACTATAAAGAGGCTTTTAATAAGCTGGAAACAAGAGTAATTAAAACCGCGCTTTATTTCCCTGCTTTACAGCTTATGTTTGAAGTGAAGTGAATTACTATATAAAAAACACCTGAATTTATCTTGGCTATCTGGGCAATTAACCAAGGCAGCCATAAAAAATAAGGGCTTGATTATGTTTGAGATACCAAGAGGTATATTGTGGCGGCATCAAAAAATGTACCCACTAGCGTTGGAGACAATAAAAACCTCCACCATTTTGAAACCATAACCAATGATCTGCTGATCAAGGGCTTCAGCATCAATCCCAATGCGCTCCCTTATAAACTTGCCAAGGATCTAGTGCTGCAAATGCAAAGCTTGCCCAAAAACCATTTTAGTCAAGCTGGCATAGGGCGCAATCAAGGCCATACGATCAACACCCTTGTTCGTAGTGATAAAATTTACTGGATAACAGACGAAGCTGAAGCCGGGCGCAATTGGTTACAATGGGTATCGGCATTGCAAATGTATCTTAACAAGCGTTTGTTTCTTGGTTTATTCTCGTTTGAAAGCCATTTCGCTCATTATCGACCAGGTGATTTTTATAAACGTCACCTGGATGCTTTTAATGATTCAAGCAGCCGGATTTTATCCCTGCTGGTCTATCTCAATCCGGAGTGGACAGCAGAAGACGAAGGGGAATTAGTTATTTACCATAGCGAGCTGGACCAAACAGGCATCAAAGTTCCACCCTGTTTTGCTACCGTAGTTGTATTTTTAAGCGAGGAATTTCCTCACGAGGTACTGCCAAGCAAACGAGACCGCTATTCAATTGCCGGGTGGTTTAGAAAGAACACTTCAAGTACAGCGCGGGTTGACCCACCTTTGTAATAATTACTTGTGCCACCTGGGCCCTCTGTTTCATTTTTTAAAAACAAGGATGAATTTTCTGCCCGGCCACACGCATCAATTGAGCAGATCGAAACGGCCTTTATTTTCATATATCCTGCCCCACCAGGGATGGCTGATTTGCGTCGTCATATCAAATGTGTTGTCATTCACCGGACGTTCTTCAGCATAAACCGTCCCCATCAATGTAGTAATGGGCAATGGGATAAAGTGGCCGAAGAGCTGTAAGACATATCCTTTGTGTGCCATTACAACTTTCTCACCGTCCCAGGAATACTGCATTTTCCAGCCTAAGCCAAATCGCATCATTTCAATAACCTCATTATTTTTTAGCTGAAGCATGCGCGACTGAAACTTATAGGGCTTGCCTTTTCGAAAATTAAAAATGCGTATAACATGGAATGACTTGGAATTCTGGTCACTTTGGAAATGAACCGTTACAGGTACATGACCTTCATTATATGTTGGTATTTGCCCTAACAGCTTCATCAACGGCGAAAGCCACAACAAAGGAGGTTCGCAACTTACATCGAGTGTTCCCTTAGCCCGTATTTGCTCCTGTGTATATGGACAATTGGCGTAGCGTTTCTTCATCACGGCTGGCAGCTCCTGCCAACTTTGACCAAAAACAGATTTAAAAATGGGTTGATGTTTAAGATTGAGATTATCAATACAACTGACATTTTTGCGCAGTAGAAACCAATTGCGCACACCACGCAGCCACGGGTACATGAGTCGGGATAAAGTATCAGACCAAAACAGCCCCTTCAAAACAGTCATAAAGGCGTTCTTGCTCTCGCCATATTTCGCCATAAATTTTAAAGCATCGTTACCATGATAGAACTGGTCATTTGCGTAAATCACCATGCCTTCATCAAGGTCTAGACCAAGGCGATTAACTTCTTCTACTAAAGGATTATTAGCATGTTCTCGAGCATTAATCGTGAATAGTTCACCACAGTCCTGTTTTACTCTAAGAGCTTCTGCCGCATAGGTACAAACAGGACATTCACCATCATAAACAAGCCTCACGCCATGCTTTTCTTTTAATATATTCACCACGATAAGTAATTACTTTTATGTTGAACTATTACCTCCCATCCACCGAGTAAACCAACAAGACATTCCCCGGCAACTCACCAAAAAAACCATAACCTGAATTAATATAAAGCTGACCATCTGCTATTACAGGGCCATCGGCGTCAATAGAACCGCCATGTGCCTTGTCACCGTTGGTGGCTGTAACCGGCACGGTGGTATCGATATCCCATAGTAATTTTCCGTCTGCTGTTGCAAAAGCTCTTAAGTGGCCATCTAAAGCACCTGAAAATACAACGCCGGGAATGGAGGTAACCGCAGCGGACAATCCTGGAGGGCACTCTTCTCGCTTGTCACAAATGGGTTCCATGTTTTTGCGCCATAGGACTTCACCGGTTTTTATATCCAGGGCTGACAGATTGGGTTCTTCAGGTGCTTTGTTGTCAGGGTCAACGGGGTTTAAGCCGGGTATTTCGAGGATGTAATCGGAGATGGGCACATATAATTTGTCGCCGTCATAGGCCATGCCCCAGTGAACACCACCCAGCGCTCCGCCCTTGCCAAGTTTTTTATTCCAGAGTATTTCACCATTGTCAGGGTTTAAGCCCCAGGTGTCTGCGGATTTTTGCCCGATCAGCAAAATATCGCTGCCGTCTTTTGCATGGGCTAATATGGGTGATGCGCCTATATCCAGGTCTTTACCCTTTTCTTTAGGGCAGTTCATACTGGCAATGTCCAACGAGCAGGCCATGTTCCAGGCGTCATTGGAAATTAGCTGGCGTTTCCATTTTATTTCGCCAGTGCTTAGATCCATGGCAATAACAGCGTCGCTGCTGTCATTGGCTGGAGATGAATAGTTTTCACCGGTGCCCACGTATAACACATTGCGTTTTATATCGATGGTGGGGCTGTTCCAAACCGGTGCACCTGAAGGCCCATATTGGTTGATAAACAGTTTCGTTGTGCCTTGTTTAACGGGTTCTTCCATTACCGGAGTTTTCCAAAGCAGCTTGCCATTACTGGCATCAAGGGCGACTACGGCGCCTCTAAAGGTACAACAGGGATAAACGGGCAGCACCGGCAAAGCCACTTCAAAAGATGATACCGGCACATACAATACACCGTTGTGGAGTTTCGGCGCCCCGGTAATGGTGGCTGCGAAGTGCTCGTCGACGTTTTGTTTCCAGATCACTTCGCCGGTTGCAGCATCCAGGCCAAAGGCATTCGCCCGGAAGTCACCAAAGAAAATCATATCTTTGCCGTTATGAATATTTTTGCCCACTGAAATGGCAGTGCGTATTTCCCAGGTGGTATCGAATGTCCAACGTACACAGCCATTATCTTTATTAAGAGCATAAAGGGTGCCGCTGGAACTGCCCACATAAACTGAATCAGCGGTAATGGCTGGTTGGGAACGTACTTTTGTGGCGCCTTCATATTCAAAGGCCCATTTGAGTTTTAGTTTGGGTATATCTTCTGGAGAGAGCCCGGCAATATTGGCGGGTATGTGGCGGGTGTTTTCAATATCGAAACCCCAGCCATGAGCAGAAATTGCTTTAACTGGAAAAGGCGTTTCACTACATTCTTTTGCTAAAGCAGCGGTTGAAATCAAGAGGGTGATAAAAATAGTTAAGATTTGGCGACAAAAAGCCATTTATGCTCTCCTTGTTTATTATAATTTTTTGCTGTACCGCTGTTTCAGCAAATTCGACAGTGGACTATTTTTTAACATAAATCGGCCAGATAAAGAACTATTTTTTAAGTCACTTACTTTATGCAGGTCTTACTAATATAAATGGCAGGCCACTTGATGGCCTTCGGCAACGGTTTTTAATTGCGGAGTTTGATGCTCGCATTCAGGCATGCGCTTGGGGCAGCGCGAAGCAAAGCGGCAACCCGGTTTAACGTTAATCGGGGATGGAATTTCACCAGGAATGGTGTGTTTGATTTTATGCCGTTCCAGTTCAGGGTCTGGCTCCGGGTTAGCGGCGATCAGAAATTCTGTGTAGGGATGTTTGGCACGAAAATAAACGTCGTTGGCTGGGCCAATTTCTACTATTTTGCCCAGGTACATCACCGCCATGCGATCGGAAATATACCTTACCATTGATAGATCATGGGCGATAAACAACAGGGTTAAACCCATGGAGCTTTTTAATTTTTCCAGAAGGTTAATAATTTGCGCCTGCACTGAAACATCCTGAGCAGAAATAGGCTCATCGCACACCACAAACTCAGGTTCAATAATCATTGCGCGAGCTATGCCAATGCGTTGACGCTGTCCTCCGGAAAATTCATGGGGGTAGCGGGGTAAAAAAGCCGCATTTAGGCCGACATTTTCTAACCATTCAACAACTTTATCGGAGGTTTCCTGGCTGGAATAACGCCCGGTTAATTTTAAGCCTTCACTGATAATTTCCTCGACGGTCATACGAGGGTTTAACGAGGTGTAAGGGTCCTGAAATATCATTTGTATTTGTTGTGAGTATTTTTTGAAATCTTCAGGTTTGTAAACAGATGGAAGTTTATTATCTTTAAAACATACCTCACCTTCGGTTTTATCCAGCAATCCAACCAGGGTTTTTCCTAAAGTTGATTTTCCAGAACCGCTCTCGCCGACAAGACCAACAACTTCGTGTTGCTGAATAGCAAAACTAACATCATCAACCGCATGCACCTGCTGCTTGCGGTTTAAAGCAAAATATTTTTTAAGGTTTTTAATTTTAAGCATTTACTGTTACACATTGTTGATCATGTCGAGAATATTGCCGCGAATAGAACTAATTCTTTTAATTATTTTTAAAAACATTGTTAGTACTTGGAGCGTCTGGATGCTGCAACCAACACTGTGCCAAATGCTGTTCACCCGATTTAAACATGGGCGGGCGGTTTTTTTCGCATAATTTCATGGCATGGGGGCAACGGGCATAATAACCACAACCCACCGGTGGATGAAACAAGTCGGGAGGGCTGCCTTCGATGGGTATTAACACATGAGGCCTGGATTCATCATTGTGCGGCATGGCATGTTGAAGGCCAATGGTATAAGGATGGCTCGAACGATAAAATATATCGTCAAGCGGAGCACTTTCCACTATCTCACCGGCGTACATTACCACCACATCATCGGCCATGTTGGCAACCACGCCTAAATCATGGGTAATTAATATTATTGACATGCCTAAGCTGCGTTGCAGCTCTTTCATTAACTCTAATATCTGAGCTTGAATGGTTACATCCAAAGAGGTGGTCGGTTCATCGGCTATTAATAAATCAGGTTCGCTGGCCAGGCTCATGGCGATCATGGCTCGCTGCAGCATGCCGCCCGAAAACTCAAAAGGAAACTGTTTTGCGCGCTTATCGGGTTCGGAAATTTTGGTTAGCTCGAGTAATTCTACCGCACGTTTTTGTGCCGCTTTGGCCGACATGCCTTTGTGAACTATTAAGGTTTCGGCTATTTGTTTGCCAATTTTCATCGTGGGGTTTAGCGCTGTCATGGCATCTTGAAAGATCATGGTTATTTCATTGCCACAATAGTCGCGGCGAACAAATTCACCCTGGCTAATTATAGGCCTACCCTTGAACAGCACATCGCCATTGCTGATACGCCCTGGCGGCATGGGAATTAAGCCCATCAATGCCTGCACTGAAACCGATTTTCCACAACCAGATTCACCGACAATGGCCAGGGTTTTACCTGATTGCAGATCAAAGCTGACATCACGCACTGCCTTGATTATGCCGCCGTAGGTCTCAAATTCTACAGCGAGGTTTTTAACTGAGAGTATGATGTCTTTGCCCATTTATTCTCTCGCTCTTAATCGTGAGTCTAAGGCATCGCGCAAACCATCGCCCAGAAGATTAAACGCCAGCACGGTTATACTGATAAACAGGGCAGGAAAAAACAGTTCATGGGGATGGCTTAGCATGGTTTTTATACCTTCATTACACATCGAACCCCAGGAGGCTGTGGGTGGTGAAACCCCCATGCCGATAAATGAAAGAAATGCTTCGGTAAAAATAGCCGACGGAATGGCAAAAGTTATAGTCACTAAAATCACACCCATAACATTGGGAATCATGTGCCGGACAATCAGGTAAGCGCTGTTAGCGCCCAACAGGCGTGCGGCTTGTACATAAGCTTCATTGCGGATTTGCAAAATTTGCCCTCTGACCAGGCGGGCCATACCCGGCCAACCAAGTAGGATCATGGCAATGAGCATGGGGAAAATCCCGCTCTCACCGGACTCCACACCAAAGGCAATGCGGAATAAAATCATAAATAATAAAAATGGCAAGGCTACAACAAAATCAGCAAAACGCATCATCCAGTTATCAATACGTGCGCCAAGATAACCGGCCAGACTGCCGTAAATAACGCCTAATAAAATAAAAACCGCTGGTGCCAGGGTGCCAATAAACAGTGATGTCCGCGCACCGGCTATTATCCTGGCTAACATATCGCGACCCAGATAATCGGTGCCCAGCGGATGGCTTTTGAGAGTAATCATTTCGCCGGGTATTGCTGCGCTATTCACTAAACCACGCTGCTTTGCTTCTTCTATGGTGATGGCCTGCTCAACTTTTACGGGTACAGCACGAAAGGTTTCGGCTTCATCTACCCCGTCGCTTGCAACAATGGAATAGTAATAGGTTTTGTTTTCTGGATTAAGGCGATCCTGATAATAGGTTTGGGCAACGCCTTCAGTCTCTGCCAGCGGTAAACCCAGGTCTTCAATATTCTCAGGTGGGTATTCGTTTCGATAAATAACATAACCGTAGGCCCCCTCAACAGGCTGCCAGCTTAATCGAACGGCTTTGGTATGGGCTTGATGAATGACGATTTCAGTGGTGGCAGCAAGGTCTTCTGCGTTTAAATACTGATAGAAATTTTCCGGTAGCTCTTCGGTATCTGGCAACCACTGGCCAGCATCGTGGATCAATAAAGCCTGTTTATTAAAAGAAGGGGGCTGAGATATTTGATCAAGATCCTGATCGGAAGGATCAACTTGCCAAATATAAGGGCCGAATAATGTCAGCAAGAACAAGAAAACCACCAAATAAAGTGAAATCAATGCTCTGTTATTGGCTTTTAAGCGGATCCAGGCGTCTTGCCAATAGGATAAGGAGGGACGGTGTAATACCTCGACATTGCCATTACGTGTGGCAGGCTGAAAATCACTGGCTGTTGGTTTAAAGTCCTCAGCCGAGGCCTGTTGCATAGTAGGAGATGAAGTTACATTCATTGAATCAGCCAAGCTTCTTTTTCATTAAGTACTCTCGCAACCGCTTTTGCGGTTTTAGTGCTTTTAGCCTTCAGCGTGGACACGAATCCTGGGATCAACAAAGCCGTAAACGATGTCGACCACAATAACCATAAACACCAGAAACGCACCGTAGAAAACCGTGGTTCCCATAATCACGGTGTAATCAGATTGCTGCACGGCCTGGACAAAGTAGCGCCCTAAACCTGGGATAGCAAAGATTTGTTCTACAACAAAACCACCCGTGGTAATGGCCGCAATAGCTGGGCCTAGTATGGTAATCACCGGCAGTACGGCATTGCGCAATTGGTGAGAAAAAAATATTTTAAGCGGTGATAACCCCTTGGCTTTGGCCGTACGAACATAATCGGAGTTAATCACTTCCAGCATGGAAGAGCGCATTAACCTGACTAAAAAAGCCATGGTACCTAGGCCTAGTACCAACGCTGGCATAATCATATGGGTAAACCCACCCCACCCTGCTACAGGAAGTATCGAAAGGTTAAAAAAATTATTTATTTTAATAATAGAAAGCTGGCCCAGCGCAGCAAAAACAAAACTGGGTACAGAGATGCCAAGAATAACCAGAAACATAATAATAATGTCGGGCAGTTTATTTCTGTATAAAGCCGTTATGGCGCCCCATAAAATACCACCCAGGGCGGCAAAGCTGATAGCCAACATGCCTAAAATAGCGGAGATGGGAAAGTGGTCTCGTATAATGTCATTAACGCGGCGGTTTTGCTGAGTATAAGAAACACCAAAATCCCCTTTGAGCATATTGCCGATATAAATTAAATATTGTTGCCCTAAAGGTTTATCCAGGCCGTAGCGTTTTTCCAGGTTTTGTCTGATGGATCCAGACACGGCTTTATCATTCAGTAATGGATCGCCAGGTACAGCATGCATGGCAACAAAGGTAGCCGTCGCGATAAACCAAACGGTAACCAAGCCGTATAAGAGTCTTTTAAGTGTATATAGCAGCATTTATTTTTTAGCTCTCACCATCCTTGATTTTTTTTAAGCTTGGGTGCACGATTATTCAACAATGCGTGCATGTACGTAGCTGGGATCGGCGCCGATAACTCTGCGTGATACGCCTTTTAATTTACGCTGCTGAACGTAAACAGAGCCCCGTTCATATTGCAGCAAAAGCACGGCATCAGCAATAATAATATCTTGCACTTTGGCGAATGCGTCCATACGTTCCTTAGGATCAGCGGAGTTTTGGGCGACACGAATCCATTTATCATATTCAGGGTTGCTGTAACGGCCACGATTGTTCTCATTCCAGGAGGCAAATAAGTCGGCAAAGGTCATAGGGTCGTCAAAATCGGGGCCCCAACCAGCAGAAACCAGGTCAAAATCCCCGGATGACATTTTAGCCAGGCGCTGCTTGAAAGTTTGTTTATCAATTTTTATATTCAGGCCAAGGGTTTTTTTATAAAGGTTTTGCATGTACTCAGCTTGCTTTGAGGCTGTTGGACTGTCTCCCACTAACAGCACCAAGGGTGGAATGGCTGTTAAGCCCAGCTCTTTTTTGGCCAGCTCCAGATGCTCCTTGGCTTTCTTGATATCCACGGATATTTCTTTGACAGGGTATTCCTTGCGGAACTTATCGTTTACGCCTTTTACCCATGATGGAATTAACGAACGGGCAGCTATATTACCGGGTATGGCAATAACTTTATCCACCAGTTCGTTTGGGTCGAATACCAATTGCATTGCCTTGCGCAAATTATAATTCGCAGTTAAGCGGCCTTTCCGAAAATTAAATTCCTGATAAAAAATAGCACCATCGGCAAATTTCCGGAGCTTATATTTGTTTTGCAGGGCATTTTTTATAGTTTCGCTGTCCAGCCCGGTAGAGGCAATTTTACCGTCCTTGAACAGATTGAACCTGGACAGTGAATCGGATGTAATATAAGGCATATCAATTTCGTTAATGTTGATAGCATTTTTATTCCAGTAATACTGATTTTTTTTCAACTTTAGCGCAGCACCATGCACCCAATGCGTTAATGTAAACGGTCCATTAGAGAGCAGGTTTTCTTTATCGGCGGCATAACGCTCGCCCTGCGAATTATAAAAATCCTCTCTTACCGGATAATAAGTGCCAAAAGCCATTAAACTTAGAAAATAGCCACAGGGACGCTCAAAACTGACTTCAAGGGTATAGTCATCAATTGCCTTTACGCCCAGTGACTCGGCTGGTTTTTCACCCTTGTTGATGGCTTCAGCATTCTTCACCGGATACATTATAAAAGCATATTCAGAAGCGGTTTCTGGTTTCACTACGGTACGCCAGGCAAAGACAAAATCGTGAGCTGTCACAGGCTTGCCGTCACTCCATTTGGCTGTTTTACGCAACCAGAACTTTGCGCCTTTGGCATTAATTTCCCATCTTTCTGCCACCCCGGCCTCCAGCCCACCGCGTCTGTCGTAGCCCAGCAAACCTTCATTGGTATGGCCTAGAATAAAAAAACTGATTTGATCCGTAGATTTCATGCTGTTTAATGAGGGCGGTTCATCACCTAAGGCTATGGTGATTTTTTGCTTCTCAAAATCCAGCGCTTGCGCTGAAACATTCGTTGCATAACATAAAATAATAAAAAAAACCGTACTTAAATATTTTAAAAATTTCATTATTCGGGCCTGTCATTTAGCCTGTTTTTAAAGGCATTGAAATCGTAAGGCCGCCCCAGGAAGCTTTCGACTAAAACGTCTGCATCCTCTGAACCTCCAGGGGCTAATACAGTATTGCGATAACGCTTGGACACCTCGCCCGCCAACAAGCCTTTTTGTTCAAATTCACTGAACAAGTCCGCGGCAATCACCAACGACCACATATAAGTGTAGTACATGGCTGAATAGCCCACCAGATGGCCAAAATTAGCGTAAAAGTGGGTGCCATCCATATGTTCAAAATTTGAATATTTATTATTAAGTGCAATCATGGTGTTGCTGAGGTCGAGATTATCAGGGTGTTGCTGGTAATAGTTTAATGACAAGGCCGCATAGAACATTTGGGTTTTTACATTTAAACCTTCACCAAAAAATTTGGCTTTAAGCATTTTATCAATAAGTCGATCCGGAATAGTTTCACCCTTATCGTTAATCGCAAAGCGTTTTAAAATATCGCCATGCCAGACCCACTCTTCCAGCATTTGTGACGGTGCTTCAATAAAATCTCGCTCAGTGGCTACGCCGGAAAACCCTATCCACTGTTGCTGGCCAGCAAAGATATGATGCAACAAATGCCCAAACTCGTGCAAGAATGTTTCCACCTGCCCATGCTCCATCAGGCTATTTTGATTATTTTCACCAGGAAAATTACACACCAGTACTGAAACCGGTAACTGCTTGCCTTTTACACCGCTGACTAAAGGGAAATGGGCGGCATGTTTGTATTTATTTTCGCGTGGATGCATATCAAGAAAAAACCGTCCAATTTCCACACCATTATCGATAACTTTGAAGGCTTTAACCGATTCATGCCAGGTGGGGGTTTCCCAGGGTATAATCTTTACTAAAAACATATCTTCAATCAAAGCAAAAATGCCGGATTCGACTTTGTTATAGTTAAAATATTGGCGTAACTGCTTTGAATCGAAGTCATAGGATTCTCGTCTTACTAATTCAGAAAGGTATTCCTTTTGCCATGCCTTTACTGCAGTCGCTTTCGGGTCGCTTTGTTGCAGCCGTTGCAATAATACCTGATAATCTTCCTTGGCAATCGGCTCAACCAATAAGGAGACTTTATCAATAAAATCCTGGGCTTTTCGCGGTGTGCGAATCATTTTATCTTCAGTGATATAAGTAGCATAGTCTTCATAACCAAGCAGGTTTGCCAGTTCATAGCGTAGTTTTAAAATATCTTTTAATACCGGCTCATTAGCAGGATAGCCGCGATTTTTGAACAGTATATACATTTCCTTTCTCAGCTCATCGCTTTCGGCATAACGGGCAATAGGGAAAAAGTCGGGATAATCGGTGGTAATAATAATTTTCCCGGAGGCATTGGGCTGATGGCTTTTTATGTAGTCATCAGGTAATCCGGCTAATTGCTCGGCGGAACTCAGTGAGAGTGAACGCACATCTTCACGAATGTTTTTTGAAAATAACTGTCCTGCTTTAGTAAGCTCCAGATTAAGCTCTTTAATTCTTTCTCTGGTTTGATCATCCTTATCAACACCTGAACGACGAAAGTCTTTGAGTATTTTTTTCAGGTATCGACTAGTCTGCTTATCCTTCTTGGCAACATTTATTGTATTTAATACTTCATAAATAGGTTTGGATAAGCCCAGATTTGTATACAAACCAGAAAGTTTCTGTATGCACAGGTCGGCCTGGTCTCTGACCTTTTTATCGGGGTGGACACTGGATTGTAATTGCGCTTTACCGTAAGCGTTATCAATAACTATTTCCAAGTTATGAAAAACAGTCAAAATTGCAGGGGAGTTTTCTGACTTTTTCTTGGAATGGTTTTTATAGTTTTCTAATTCAAAAAAAAGTTTTTCGGCGTCTGCTAAGGATTGCTCACAACTTGCATCATTGACACTATAGTCAATTGGACTGTTTTCAAGGGGTAACGATAAAGCTGGTGCTGAATGCCGGGGTGAATCTTGAGCAGTACAGGAAAATAAATTCAGTAAAAAAAACAGAAGGATAATAGCTTTCAAGGATTTCATTAATATGCTTATAAAATATTCATGGTTATTGCTGTTGATTATTTACCGCCTCTTTACTTTGTAATCAGGCGACTGAACCCTCTTAGTCTATTTTAACACCGTTTTTATATTTGCAGTCTGTTGATGATGCATCGCTTATGCACAGGCCTTGTCCATGCATTTCATCGGCAACGAAGTCGCCCACGTATTTACTACCATCAGGCCAAACAAATGTACCCTGCCCGTGTTTTTTGCCATTTTTAAATTCACCCACATACTTTTCACCTTCGGGCCAGGTAAATGCACCAAAACCGTTGAAGTCTCCATTCACGAAGTCGCCTTCATAGACTTGCCCGTTGGGCCAGTTTAATATTCCTCTGCCCGTCATTTCACCTTGATTAAACTCACCGACGTAGACCCGCCCATCGGCCCAACTGAGCTGACCAAGGCCTTCTTGCACATCGTGTTTGAAGGGGCCGGAATATTCACGACCATCGGGCCATTTCATTGTGCCCTGTCCGTGTTTGCTGCCTTTTTCAAAAGCGCCGATATAAAATTGTCCATCAGGCCAGGTGTATTTACCATGACCTGATGCGACGTTATTTTTAAACTCGCCTTCATATAAATGGCCATCGGGCCAGGTTAATTTGCCATTGCCGGAAAACTCGCCCTGAACAAAATCACCTTGATAATGTCTGCCATTAGCCCATTTTTTTGTCCCCGTGCCATGTTCTTTATTGTTTTTCCATGCACCTTCATAGTGCTCGCCGTTGGCCCATAGCATAATGCCTTGGCCGGTTCGCATACCATTAACGAATTCGCCTTTATAATTAGCGCCTGTTGCCCAGGTGTAAGTACCTTTGCCATGATATTCATCGTTTAGCCATTCGCCTTCATAGCGATTGCCTGCGGCATCTACGTAGACACCCCGCCCGGTTTTTTTGTCACTGTTCCACTCGCCCTCATAATAAGCTCCATTTGGCCATGTATAACGACCTGAACCATGCTTATAGTCTTTTTCTACCTCGCCCTGGTAAACCCCGCCGTTTGCCAAAGTCACTTCTACTTTATTTGCAGAATCGCAGCCAACAAAAAATAGGGCAAAAAGCAGACAAAAAATGGCGGCCCGGGCTGAGAAATCAAACGACTTTATCATTTTCATGTTAAAACTACTTAATTATTCATATTATTAAAAGAGGATGACTACAATAGTGTTCAACTCTACACTACCAAATTCCATCCTGGCGGTGTATGAAAGTTTGTTTTTTTTTATTAAAATCAGCAATGTATCTAATTTTAGGGGGGATTTGAAATTTTAATACGCGCCCTTGAGACTAAAGGTGATCACCTGTCAGGCATCAGCAGCAGACGGCTTAGACGGCACAGCACGAGAGGAATGGCTTTTTGTAATAATCGTGTGCAAAGGTCTCTGACTCAAAACACTGCTTCAAGTTCAAGGCCAAGGATCGCAAAGAGTTAAGGAAGACGCCAAACAAACAGGGGACGAAGTGCTTTCCCACTTGGCAGGCAGTTGAACACCTGTTTCAGAACGGCTTAAGCCTCGCACCCAATTGAAGGCATTATCCCGTTTAACTTAGTTAGAATGATGCACAATGTACTACGGTGAAAAACTAAACAGTATTACCCACCTGGTTGGAGCCGTACTGGCTCTAATTGGCTTTGGTGCGCTATTAACTATTAGCATTCAGGAAAAAAATCCGCTGCTGACTGTCAGCTTTACCATTTTTGGCATTACGTTGACCCTGCTGTACACCATGTCCACGTTATACCATAGCTTCCACCCTCCCAAACTCAAAAAAATATTTCAGAAACTCGATCACGTTTCAATTTACCTTTTAATCGCAGGTACTTATACACCCTATATGCTGGTTTCATTGCTGGAAAATAATGGCTTGATGATGCTGTCGCTAATCTGGGGGCTGGCTCTTGTTGGATTACTATTGGATATTTTTATTCCAAAGCGAGTGGAGTGGTTGCAGCTGGTAATTTACTTATCCATGGGCTGGGTCTGCACATTGGATTATGCCGAGCTAAAGTCCGCGCTGTCTTCTCCAGGAATGGCCTGGTTAACAATGGGCGGCGTTGCTTACACAGCAGGAATTGCTTTTTATGTATTGGATAATATGAAAAAGCTTCGCCACGCTCACGGGATATGGCATTTGTTTGTTTTATCTGGCTCCATTTGTCATTTTGTTTCTATCATTACCTATGTCCGATAACACTCAGACCGAAAAGCGTAAGGTCTTTAGGCATAGCCCATCCAGCACATAAAACTGAAAGTTGAAGAATGCGGCGTTTATTGCTCGATGGTTTTAGACCCACCTGAAAATCAAGCTGCCAGATTTTCACTAAACAAAAAAAACCGGGACGAACCCGGTTTTTTACCTTACTACCATTACTTCCAGCATTTTTTATTTCAATTCACGGGAAGATAAACCAAGTTGATGACGTGCAACAATCAATTGCTGAATTTGCTGTGTGCCTTCAAAAATATCCAGAATTTTTGAGTCACGGGCATATTTTTCCAGCAAGTTCTCTTCGCTATAACCTAAGCTACTGCATATTTCTACACAGCGTAAGGTAACCGCATTGCCAACACGCCCTGCCTTGGCTTTACACATGGAGGCTTCTTTTGAATTGGGCTGCTTATTATCGGCCATCCATGCCGCTTTTAAAATTAACAGCCTGGCAGCGTCAAGGTCAGCTTCCATGCGATACAGCTCGGCTTCTAAAGCACTTGCATTGAACAGGCTCTTATCGTAAGCAGGATTCACTCCTTCTTTAGCCAGAATTTTTTTAGTCAACTCCAGCGCAGCTCGACCAACACCTGCCGCCATGGCTCCCACACCTGGACGGGTATTATCAAAAGTCTGCATCACACCACCGAAAGCTTTTTTGCGTTCTTCTGCGGTTTGTGCGATTTCTGGAGAACCAAGAATATTTTCTTTCGGGATACGGCAGTCTGTAAATGTAATCGCTGCTGTGTCTGAAGCTCGAATACCCATTTTCTTTTCCAGCCGTACGACTTCCAGACCCGGCGCATCTTTAGGTACCACAAAGGATTTAATCGCTGCTTTACCCTTGGATTTATCAAGCGTGGCCCAGACAACAACATGGGTGCAATAGCCACCGTCGGTGACAAAGATTTTTTCACCGTTAATGACCCACTCGTCGCCATCAAGCACGGCCGTTGTTGAAATATTGGCTGAGTCAGAGCCGGTACCAGGCTCGGTAATGGCCATAGCCGCAAAGCATTTGCCAAAGCGCTCTTTTTGTTCATCGGTTGCAACCGACGAGATGGCCGCATTACCCAGGCCCATACCAGGAATAGCCATGGTCAAGCCGGTACACGCACCACACATTTCCATGGCACCAATGACACCCATCATTTGGCCGCCATTTTTAATTTTAATTTCGCCGCTTTCGGCTTTATCTTCGCCTTTTAAAGCATCACCCATTGGGTTGCCGCCGCCACCCATTTGATCCATCATTTTACCCAGTTGCTCAAGTTCAACGGGCTTGGTGTGTTCGTGTTTATCATATTTTCGAGCCAAAGGGCGAATCATGCTGTTGGCCATTTGGCGAATCATGTTTTCTATGTTTTGGTGACCGGGGGATAATTCAAGATTAATCATATAAGCTTACTCTTTAATTCATAATTCTTTATGCGCTTGATATCACTCATTCCGGTTCGAATAAATGAACGCGCAGCTATTTTTTATTTCAACAATGTCTAAAACCTAAATGACGGCTGCACCTTCAAGGATGCCTACAGCTCTAAGGTTTCTGTACCACAGCTCAACCATATGTTCACGGATAAAGCCGTGGCCGCCCAGAATCTGAACACCGTTGGTGCCAATTTCCATGGCTTTTTCGGCGCATATAACCCGGGCCAGATAGGCTTCTTTGTGGAAATCTAAACCGTTTTCAGCACGTGATGCAGCGCGATAAACCATCAAACGCATAGCTTCAAGCTCGATGGCGATGTTAGCAATCATAAATGCTACAGATTGACGGTGTGAAATGGGCTCCCCAAAAGCAACTCGCTCATTGGCGTATTCAGTCACGTATTCAAGCACTGCTTCACAAACCCCCAGGCTCAGGGCACAAACACCTAAACGACCAAAGTCTATTAAACGTTGGTAATCAAATTCTTTTTCGTCTTCACCAAGCTTTGCACTTGCATCTACTTTTACGTTTTCCAATGTCACACGGCTTAGTTCAACAGGCCGCAATCCCATGTACTCTTCTTCTTTAATACTGACACCGTCAGCACCTTGCTCAACAACAAAAGCACCAACGCCCGCACCTTCAATTGCAGCTATAACCAGAATAAACTTAGCAGAGCCGCCCAGAGCAACCATGCATTTTTCGCCATTAATGATATAGCTACCGCCGTCTTTTTTGGCAGTGGTTTGAAGCTCAGTTGCCTCGAATGTAGCTCGTGGTTCCATCAGCGCAATGGTTGCAGGTACAAACGTTTCGGAAGCTAAGGGTGACAGATATTTTTCCTGCTGGGCTTCTGTGCCGTTGTCCAATACCGCATTGACAAAACTCAGTGGTGTTAAGGCGCCAAGGGCCAAAGACATATCACCTTTACCCAGGTCTTCCGCGTTCAATACATTAGACATAGGTGAACGGGGCATGCCGGCACCGTGGCATTTTTCGGGAATAGGTAGAATGCTTAAGCCCAGATCCATAGTCTTATCGTAAAAGCCTTCTGGTGCCTTTGCTGCTTCATCAGCATCCCTTGAGTTTGCCCGCAGCTCGGTCTCGGCAAACCTGATCAGCGATTCACGGGTAATGCGCTGCTCTTCGGTTAGCGTTAAATCAAAAACTTGTTCTGCTTTTGCCTGTTCAGACATAATATTTCCTCTCTTAGGACTAATGGTTACCTTGTGCTTAAATATTTTCCGCTGTTACTTATGCTTCGCTGCTATGAACCTGGCAGATTAAACCCAGGAACTTTATTGAACCCAGGAACCTCAACATGGCATTCAAACGGTCGTTTTAAGAATGGCGCAAGTTTAGACGCTTAACAGGGTATTGCCAACACCCGATAGTGAAATTTCTTGAGAAAGACATCTGCCACAAAGCGGCCACAACATCATATAAAAATATTTTAAATATTAAAATCAAACAGTTATAAGAAATATATAAAGTGATTAGCAAGAATTTGATCCTTGACCCTCTTGACTTCTTTGCGGCTTCAATAAAAGCGTGCCCCGTGGTCTGGCCTGCGCTTAAAGCGCTTATAAGTCCACTGGTATTGCTCTGGAACATCCTGCACACAGGATTCAATCAACTCATTCATGGCAATTACAGCTTCCTGCGTATCCTTACTGTAAAGCTTGTTACTGCCTGCCTTATGCACAACATCAAAGCCATCATGGTTATCACGGCGAGCGGCATAAGAGGCGATGACTCTTGCCCCGGTTTTCTGAGTGAGCTTGGCCACCAGGGTCATGGACAAGGTTGGAACACCGAAAAAGGGCACAAAAACACCAGAAGTTTCGTCTGGCTCCTGGTCAGCTAAAATAAAGGTGATGCCCCCGGCCTTCAAATGTTTAAACACGGCTTTGACGCCCGTGCTATCAGCGGGCACAACTTTAAGCCCTGATTTTTCCCGCCCCCTTAGTATCAGATGGTCTAATGCCTGAATTTTAGCCGGCTTGTACATAGCCATGCCACTGTAGTCATGCATGAAATAATAGGTTAAAAACTCCCAGTTGCCTAAATGAGGAACGACACAAATTACACCCTGTCCTTCTGCTAACGCCGTATCAAGCACGTCTTTGTGGTACACGTTTTTAATTTGTTTAAAACATTTTTCAGTGGGCCAAAACCAGGCCAATGCCATTTCAGCACTCAACATGCCGGTATGCATAAATGTTTGCTGCAATAATCGTTGCCGTTCCTGCACAGAGGCATCAACAAAGCACAAGGCAAGGTTTTTTTGCGCCGTGGTTTTTAAGCGAGTAGGGAACTTGCCTAGCAATAGCCCTATTAGGCAGCCCATTTTTTGCGCAAAAGCAAGTGAAAAACAGGAGAAAATCTTTAATATTGCCACTATCAAATGGCCTTTTAATCTTTCCAACAATTGGTTTTTCCTTAGGTTTTATTGTCTCTATTGCAAGAGCACTATAGCTTAACAAGCTGTTAGAGATTTTGTTTAAACAAAAAGGTTACAATAACAGACCCGATTAACACTTATTAGCTTTATACCTATTATTATGTCCACGTCCTCTGCTCTTAATCCGCTTTCCCAACAAGAATGGGCTATTTTGCAACAATTTCTTGATTCTGACAAAGTTGATGATGCTTTAGATATTATCGAAACCCACGGGTTTTTGTGTTCAATGGCCGTTGGGCCAATGTTATTAAGTGATGAAGAGTGGCAGGAGTTTATTTTTGATACACAACCACGCTTTGCCAATCCAGAAGAAGAAAAACAGATTATTACCTTACTTATCAGACTTAAAGACGCCATCAAGCACGAGCTTATATCAGGTAATCGCTTGCATATCCCCTGTAAATTAAGCCTTTACCCCCAACCTGCAGAGGCCCCTTTGCGTGCTTGGGCTACAGGCTTTATGGAGGGCTTGATGAATGCTGAAGAGCAATGGTTCGCTACTGATGAAGAATCCATGGCACAGCTCACCCTGCCTA
The DNA here is from genome assembly GCA_040235475.1 of Pseudomonadales bacterium. Lineage (GTDB taxonomy): Bacteria > Pseudomonadota > Gammaproteobacteria > Pseudomonadales > UBA3067 > JBECKY01. The sequence continues at coordinate 1,735 of JBECKY010000088.1, read as the reverse complement.
TACTGGTGGCCTCAGGTCTGGCCGAGGAAGAAGAAATTATACAGCTGGAAAAAAACCAATCTTTGTGCGATCAACTTTGCCGGGAAATTCCTGAAACACTGACCGATATCTTTCTATTTTTCCAAAGCTCCACACGCCCTAACAAACATGCTTAAAAAGGGCTACAGAGCTTTGTTTTAGTATGCGTTCGCTCCACTGATTCGCAGGCACCTTTAATGAAGGTTCTGCTATTGAATCCATATCACCTAATTCCTTGATAATAACTTTATTTCTGCCCGTACGTTTAGCTTCGTAGAGAGCTTGATCAGCCGCTTCTAAAAGAAATTCAGCACCCAGTTGATTCTCAGGCATCATCACGGCAGCCCCCACGCTTAAAGTAATATGATCGGTAACTTCAGAGCTGCAATGGGGGATGTGCAAGGACTCTATGCTTTCACGCATCCGCTCTGATAAGGCGCAGGCAAAATCTTTACGCGCATTGTAACAAACTACCACGAATTCTTCACCACCGTAGCGAGCAACCAAATCCAGCGGACGCTTAACCAGCTTATTCAGTGCTTCGGCAATTTTTTTCAAGCTTATATCACCTTTTACATGGCCGTAGCTGTCATTAAATTTTTTAAAATAGTCAACATCCACAAGCATCACCGTCAGATATTTTTCTTCTCTCGACGCCTGTCGCCAGATGCGCTCATAGTTTTCATCAAAGAAGCGGCGATTATAAATGCCGGTTAATGCATCTTTTTGCGCCATCTCGCGGAGAATGCCTTGATTAAGAAAATTCTTGCGCATGGTTCTTTCAAAGAGATAACAACCCAATATGCCGACCGCATTAACGCCTATCAGGGAAGTGCTGTTGTTCAGCAAATCAATGGGCCCAATATTGGAAAAAGCCCCCATGACCAAATAAAGCATGAGTATGCTCAAGGAACAACAAATAGCTGGCAAAAGCAGCAGGCCACTAAAAAAATAGGCGTAAACAGTTACTAGAATCAGCGCTTCATAAGGCAGGTTTTCACCGTGTAAATCCGCCAGAAAGATCATTACGACTGTTCCCCAGCCACAAACAAGCACTGAGAAAAGAATAACAGGCTTTTGAACAGCACCTTGCCCCGGCACAATAAACGCGAAAATTACCGCTAAAAACACTGGGCAAATAATACCGAAGGTTAATAGCCATAATTCCGGTAAAGCCTTGGCTGATAAAAACGCCGTGTTAAACCACGGAAAAGTACTGTAGCAAAGTACTCCGACAATAGCCGCTGAAAGAATTCGCCATTGATTTTGCTCAAGATAAAAATCCTTAAACTCCGCTTCCAATTGCTTTTTGAAAGTTAAAAAAGGAAAGCCTTTTTTTTTCTGTTGGCTATAAATAGAAGGGTTGCCAGTGTCGTCCATAAAACTAAAATCCTTATATGTCTTTAAGCAATTTAAACAACTTCAATAAGACTGAGTAATGACAATAAATTGTCTAATGTAGCCATCAATGTCATGCAAACTACAAGGTATCAGCCGTTAGCTATCTTCAATATTCTGACTTGGGAGTTATTTAAACTAGCTTTAACTGAATAAAGGTGGAATTAAAAATATTTTTCGCGATGTTAATAGTTACGTTAGCAAGCCAATTGATGACCGTTTAAACGCTCGATGCCGCACTGACGAAGGCCATTCTAGAAGAAAAACAAGGCTACTTAAAGTTTATTTTGCTTGATCCAGTTCACTTAATTACAGTCTT
>JBECKY010000044.1:0-15022 GCA_040235475.1 Pseudomonadales bacterium | reverse complement strand
ATTAAAAATATCATGTTGATAGATTCCCATTGCCATCTTGACCGTCTTGATCTCAAAAGTTATGACGGTGATCTGAATAAAGCCATTCAAGCGGCTTTTGATGCCGGGGTATCGCATATGCTTTGTGTTGGTATCGACCTGGAAAGCTTTGCTGCAGTCCAGCAGTTAGCAGAATCGTATCCGCAAATTTTTGCTTCGGTGGGTGTGCATCCGCTTTATGAACAAAGTCAGGCGCCGACAGTAGAAGCATTGGTACAATTAGCTGATCACGAAAAAGTCGTAGCCATTGGGGAAACCGGTTTGGACTACCACTACGGCAAAGGCGATTTGTCTTGGCAGCGAGATTATTTTCGCACCCACCTGCAAGCGGCCAGGCAAGTGGGTAAACCAGTGATTATTCATAGTCGCAGTGCCAAGGAAGATACCTTGAAAATATTAAGAGAAGAAAGCGCCGAGGAAAGTGCAGGGGTACTGCATTGTTTTACTGAAGACCTGGATATGGCTGAGCAGGCGGTTGAAATGGGTTTTTATATTTCCTTTTCAGGCATTATTACCTTTAACAATGCGCAGGCGCTGCGCGAAATTGTTAAAGCATTACCCATAGAGCGCATGCTGATAGAAACCGATTCGCCTTATTTGGCCCCCGTGCCTTATCGAGGTAAAAGCAACGAACCCAAATACCTTACTAAAGTGGCGGAATGTGTTGCTGAACTTAAACAAATCTCTTTGGATGAAGTAAAGGCGGTTACGAGCCAAAACTTTTTTGCTTTATTTGCCAGGGCTAAGGTTTAAGAATTTACACCTAAAGTAAAAAAAGAGGCTCGAAACCTGGGGGGATTTTCGAGCCGTAAAATGTTAATTGAAAAAATAAAAGGTTTAATGTTTTGTACCCCTGCTCGTGGTTTGCTTGTACGTATATCCTCCATCCTTTTTGTCTGTGGGCGTTAACCGTTTGCATTAACGCAGTTTTTTAATCCTGTAATTTTTTGCATGTGCGGCATGCCTTACACTTTCAATTGATCATAATTTGTTTAGATATAAACAAATAACACCGGCTGTTTATAACAGCCCGCTAATTCAGTATCGGCTAAATAGTGTATTTATCAATGCGTTGTTAATAATATTTACGGCTATAAAACAGGTAATAATAACCAATAGTTTTATGAAACCAATGACAAGGCCTTGTCCAAGGCCGAGAAAGGGGTATAAAAGTGCGGGGAAAAACGTATGCCGCCGCCTCTTGGCGCGCATATCACCTTATTTGACTTCAGTTGTGCATAAAGCTTGGCAGTCGGTATCTGCTTATGCTGGAAAGTCACAATGCCAGCTCTGCGCTCAGGGGCCTGGGCGCTAAGCAGGGTGATGTCTGGCATGTCAGCCAGCTTTGATAATAAATGGGCTGTTCTTTCATCAAGCATTTTTTCAACATTATTCATACCTATTTCAAGCAGTAGCGAAAGGCTTGCCGACAGGGCATGGACTGCGAGCAGGTTAGGACTGCCGCATTCGAAACGTTGTGCGCTTTTGGCAACCGACCAGTCCTTGCGGTCGAAATTGCCCGCATGTTCAACCATGTGCCAACCGTATTCCAATACCTTGAGTTGATCGCGCACTTCTTTACGGCTATAGAACAGTGCCAGGCCTTCAGGCCCCAGCATCCACTTGTGGCCATCGGCCACGACAAAATCAGCATGGCAGGCCTGGGCGTCAAATTTTTGGGCGCCAATACTTTGAATAGCATCCACACAATAAAGAATATTATTGTCCCGGCAGTGATTGCCGATAACATTCAATTGCAACTTTAGACCACTACCGTATTGTACCGAACTGATTGATACCAGGCGGGTATTTTTGTCGGTGAGTTGTATAATAGCTTGTTCTGGATCCGCGCCGGAAATATCGGCATAACGGACTTCCACACCTTTGCCCTGAAGAGATTCCCAAACAATTTTGTTTGATGGGAATTCCTGGTTAGTGATTACCAGGTTGTCGCCATTCTGCCAGTCCAGGCCGTAGGCAATCATCGACAAGCCTTCCGAAGTGTTTTTTACCAGGCCAATGTCGCTGTCTTCAGGAGCATTGATCAGTTGCTTGAGCTGTGTTCTTAATAAACGTTCTGTACCTAACCACTGGTCGTAGTGACTCGCACCCCAGCTGACATTTTCTTTGGCAAAGTGTACGACAGCATCGTGGGTGCGTTGTGGCCACGGCGCTACCGCAGCATGATTTAAATAACACAGTTCAGGTGCCTGGGGAAATTCGTTTTGCCAGTCCATGATTGTTTACCCTGAGGTTTTACTTTGTGGGGCTTGTGTGCCGAAAGGTTTAACCACCGCGATTAACTGCGGCAGCAAGGTCAGGTTGCTGATCAGCGCCACAAACATTGCCAACCCGGTTAATAAACCAAAATAAATTGTCGGGACAAAGTTGGATAGTACCAGGATAGAAAATCCGATCATAATAACCAGGGATGTGTAGTACATGGCATTGCCGATGGTTTCATGGCTTCGTGACAGGGCTGCCTGGTAATCATAGTCTTGTTTTATCTCTTTGCCAAAACGGTGAATGTAATGGATGGTATCGTCAACCCCAATACCAATAACAATGGCTGCAATGGTAATGGTCATCATATCCAGGGGGATGCCCAGCCAGCCCATAATGGCTAAGACACTGGCCGCAGACAGAGCATTGGGTATGATGCCTATCAGCGCCAGTTTGAACGAACGGAACAGCAGCATAAACATTAGCATGATGCCGATCATCACCACAAAGATGGTTAAAATTTGCGAACGAAACAGGCTTTGCAGCATGTTGTTGTACATCACCAGCATATTGGTTAAGTGCACTTGCTCTTGAGCGAATCCCAGTTCGTTAGTAAGGTCATGCTGAATTTTTTGTAAGAGTTGGTTACGCCTCAGGTCGGCTGACGATTCTCGTACTCTTACAGTGAAACGTAATTCATTGTCAGCAAAATAAACATAGGGCTTGATCAGAATATGATGAAACTCTTGCGGAATTTTGCTGTAAAGCAACGTCAGTGCCAGAGTATCCAGGGGCTTACCGTTATTAAATTGTTCCGCAACCTGCATCATCGTATCAATGGATAATATTTTTCCGGTTTCCGGTAAACTGTCCAGGTATTGATGTACTTTGCGTGCCGTGGCCATCTTGTCCTGAGTAAACCAATACTTGCCTGGATCGTTACTGCTGGTATCAGGCTCGTTTGCAAAGTCATCAATAAAAAAATCGTCATCATTAAACTCGCTGTCAAAGCTTTCATCAGTTGCAGTGTTTGCTGGTTGAATTTCAGCTTTGTTTTCAGGGGGTGTTAAGTTGATAATGATATCCAGAGGCGTTGTGCCGCCGAGTTTATTATCAATCAAGGTCATGCCCTGGTAAATTTCGGTATCTTTATCAAAATAGGAAATAAAACTGTTTTCAACTTCAAGGCGGCTTAAGCCAAAACCGGTAAAAATAATTAAAATCAAGGCCAGACTAAAAATAGTACGTGGGTGATTAGCGGTAAAGTGGCCCAAAAATACGGTTAAACGAGAACTTTTAAAAACAGTCTTTTTCTCGTTGGAACGGCCGATTAATAAAATCAGTACCGGGAACAGGGTAAAGCTGACAATAAAAGATACCGCAACGCCAATTGACATCATCCAGCCAAAATTCATCACTGGCACAATGCCGCTGACAATCAGCGAACTGAAAGCCACGATGGTGGTCAGTGCAGTGTACAGGCAAGGTGCGAATATGGCACGTACCGTAGCTACCAGATGTTCTGTTTTACCCGCTTCAAACTGGTCAGCGGCGATTTCCTTGAAGCGCACTATTAAGTGTATGGTAATGGACATGGTCAGGATCAGCATCAAAGAAATAAAATTCGATGAAATCACCGTGGCTCGCCAGTCGAGAAAACCCAGCAGGCCAATCATAATCACCGCGGAATAGGTGCAGCAGATCATTGGGATAAGAACCCAGCGCAGCTGGCGGAATATAATGGTCAGCGTAAGAATCAGGAAAAGCACCACGCCAATGCCAAATGTCGCCAGGTCATTGCTGACAAAACGCATCATGTCATCTGCAATCATTGGTACGCCGCCTAAGTGCAGGGTGGCATTTTCACCATGGCGGGCCATCACGGCTCGAATCTGTTCAATATCCTGTTTCAGGCGCGATGCAGACAGGGTTTTTTCCTGTTGAAATAATTCGCTGACGTGCTTGAGTTCTTGTTTTTGATTTGCTGTAAGGGTGTTTTCTCGTTGTTTTTGTTTCAGCGCGTTACGCTGCTCAAGCAGTTCGTGATAGCGTGTTTCCTCTTTAAAGGAGATCTGCAACGCCGTGGTATCACCTTCGGGGCTGATAATCAGGTTCTTGTAAATCGGGCTTGAAACCAGCTCCTGTCGTGCCAGGTCGCGATCAGTGTCGGCCATTTCAAGGGTGCGAATATTATTAACCAGATCAGTCAAGGGTACCGGCGGGCTGCGTAGCAGGGGTACGTCCAACAGGGTGGTGATGGACTTAACCCGTTCCAGTGTAGCCAGCTCGTCACGCAGGGCTTTGATATCTTGAAGAGCCTGATCTGAAAACAGACCATTTTTGTTGCTATAAGTAATAACTACAAAAGGCGTTGCAGCGTAACGGGAACTGCTTTCACGAAAATAAGCCAGGCTGGGGTCATTTTCCAGCACCAGGGCATCGGCTGAGGCATCTAACTGAAAATTTTTGCTATGAAAGCTGAAAAAAGCACCGATACCAAGAAGAATCAATAAACTGACAATGGGGTGACGAACTAAACTTGCCCGAAAAACAGTGCTGATATTATTAAACATAAAAGGTTTGCCTAATGCTGGTGATGCTGCAGGTTATAATTTTGATATTCATTGTTGATGTCGTAAAACGGCTGATGCGATTTGGCCACCCTGAAGCTCTTCACCCACTGACGGCTTGTGAGCATAAAATTTTAGCAAGTTTGTAGTGGTGGCAGCAATCAATAAGACCTGCAGTATTTCTCAAAAGCAGGGTCAAAAACAGTGCCCAACAAGTAGAGGCTAAATTAAACAGCGAATGAATCGTTTGTTCATTTATCCGTTGATGTCGATCAAAACAATAAATAGGCCAGTGCTTATAAACTGTCCATGTGCTAAAAGCACGACATTTTGCTGAGTTTTGTAGTTAAATAGAGATCATCGCACCGCAAAGGTCTCTCAAAGACATTATAAACAATGAGGTTTTAACATGAGTAATCAACACGAGTACGCTGAAAAACTAAAAGCCAAGATTGATGAATGGGATAAAGAATTAGCTGAGCTGGAAAAAAAGCTGAAGCAGGCGCCAAAAGAGCTTCAGACTGGCCTTGCAAGCAAAGCAAGTGAGTTTAAGGAAAAGCATAAAGCCATCCTTATCCGCCTTGAAGAGATGGAAGACGCCAGCGAGGGTGCTTGGGATGAAATTAGTAAAGGGATAGAAAAAGCGTGGCTTGATTTAAAAGACGGCTTTAAAAATGCAAAAATGGAGATAAGTTCTTTGCGGGAAGATAATATTGATGACTAGTCGCGAAACCGAAGGTGATCTTTACACCTCTAGCGAGTATCTCCAGCCATTAGCTACGTCAGCTCTTTATAATGTCTGCGATCCAAAGCGCTTGGAATTTGATAGCACTGAAACTTTAACAGAGCTGGGCATAAACGAGCAGGGCCTGGGGCAGCAGCGAGCCAGTGAAGCCTTCGAAGTGGGGCTTAATATCAAGTCGGAAGGCTATAATCTTTATGCCATGGGGACAAATATTGCCAGCAGGCATGCCCAGATCAGGCATTTAATCAAACGTTATGCAAGGAAAGATGTGCCTTTACTGGATTGGTGCTACGTGCACAACTTTTCTCAAGCTAAAAACCCCATCGCATTATCTTTCCCTGCAGGGGGTGGTCGCCCATTTAAGTCTGATATTCATCAGTTAATTGAAGATCTGCGTACGACCATCCCTTCCACCTTTGAAAGCAAAGGCTATCAGGTGCAACGGCAATTGCTTGAGCAGGAGTATCAGGAAAGACAAAGCGAAGCAATGGCCAATATCAGGAAAGAAGCCAGTGAAGAAAATATTGTTTTGCTCACCACTCCAACCGGTTTTGTTTTTGCTCCACAAGGAAAAGATGGAGAAAGACTAAACGCTAAAGAGTTTGATGCTCTACCTGAAAAAGAGCAAAAACATCTGGAAGAAACCATCAAGGCATTTCAACAGCGCTTGAAGGAAGTCATTGCTCAGTTCCCCCTTTGGCTGAAAGAAATGATCCAAAAAGTAAAGGCGCTTGATCAGGAGTTAACTTCAAGCGTTATTGAAAAGATGATACGAGAACTGAAGCAGCGCTATCAGGATATGCCGAAAGTCAGCGCTTATTTAGCCAGTTTAAGTGCCGATGTGGTTGAAAATGTCAATGATTTTCTGGTATCCCCCGAAGAGGTTGCAGCCAATCCGATGGTGGAGCCGCCCAACTTTACGCGTTACGAAGTGAATTTATTTATTCAGCACAATGACGCCGAAACTGCGCCCATAGTCTACGATGATAACCCCACACAACCCAATTTGCTTGGGGCCATAGAACATCAAGTGCATTATGGTGCTTTAACGACCAACTTTACCTTATTACAGCCAGGTTCATTGCATTTATCATCCGGCGGCTATCTTATTGTGGATGTAGAAAAGCTGCTTACCAAGCCTTTTGCCTGGGAAGCTATGAAAAGAGCGCTGAGTGCCAGGCAAGTAAGAATGGAGCCGCTGGAAAAAAGCTATGGCTTTGCTGGCACCACCTTGCTGGAACCGGAACCCATTCCCGTTGATGTAAAAGTTATTTTAGTGGGTGATTATCGCATCTACTACTTATTGTCTCAATACGACCCAGAATTCAGACATCTGTTTCGGGTGATAGCCGACTTTGAGGAACGGGTGACCCGTTCTGACGAAAACCATCTGCTCTTCGCCCGCATGCTGGTTTCCATGATCAACGCTGAAAAATTGTTGCACTTTGATAAAACCGCCGTAGCCAGAGTGGTGGAATATGCTTCGCGAATAGAAGGCGATAATCAGCGCATGTCTCTTGATCGCGATGCGATTCGTAACTTGCTTATTGAGGCAGATTACCAGGCCCATAAAGATAAGCTTTCAATCGTCGGCAGTGAGCAGGTTGAAGAGGCCATAGCACATCAAATACACCGCCACGATAGGATAAGAGATCGAAGCTATGAACAAATACTTCGGCAAACGGTTTTAGTCGATACCGACGGTAAAAAAGTGGGTCAAATAAATGGCCTGGCCGTGTACGCATTGAATGACTTTTCTTTCGGTCGGCCCAGTCGTATAACCGCATTGGTAAGAATGGGCTCAGCCGGTGTGGTGGACATAGAAAGGAAAGTTGAACTAGGTGGGCCGACACATTCAAAGGGCGTACTCATACTTTCCAATTTTTTGGCAACGCGCTATACCAAAGATATACCACTGTCACTATCAGCCAGCCTGGTGTTTGAGCAATCCTATGGTGGAGTGGATGGCGACAGCGCATCCTCTACCGAACTTTATGCCTTGTTATCCGCTCTTGCAGAGGTGCCCATAAAACAATCACTGGCGGTAACCGGTTCTGTTAACCAGTTAGGACAGGTTCAGGCCATCGGCGGCGCTAACGAAAAGATTGAAGGGTTTTTTGATATTTGCAATGAAAGAGGCTTAACCGGAGAGCAGGGCGTGCTTATACCAAGTGCTAATATAAAGCATTTGATGTTGCGCAAAGATGTGATTCAGGCGGTTGAGCAAAAAAAGTTTCATATTTATGCCGTTAGCCATATTGATCAAGGCATTGAAATTCTTACTGGCATGAAAGCGGGTCAAGCAGATCCATACGGTGTATTTCCTAAAGAGACTTTGAATGCCAAGGTAGCAGCAAAACTGGCCCGATTTGCTAAATTGCAAAATACCAAAGGCCCAGAAGAAAAACAAAAATGGAAAGTTATGCCCGATAAAATCAGCCAATAAATATATTAATAAATAGCAAAAATATATCGACAGATGAACAATACAATCAACAAATTTCAAGATAAAAATAAAGGCAGAAAATTTCTTCTGGCCATAGATACCTCATCAGCATCCATTCATTATCTGGAAAAGGCTGCTGAAATTGCTTCAGTATTGAATGCACAACTGGCAGGCCTGTATATTGAAGATGAAGATCTACTGATTGCCGCAGATTTACCTTTTACCAAGGAAATTTGTTTCCATGTCGCTGAAAAATCCTTAGACCTGATTCAAATCGAACGTGATATGAAACTGCTCTCTGCCAAAGCTAAAGAACGCTTAGAGGAAATCGCCAATCGGTGGCAAATAAACTGGTCGTTTCAAACAGTGCGTGGGAAAATCAGTGGCGAGCTTAATCAGGCTGCACAAACAGCTGATATGCTGTTGTTTGGCATGCAAGTGTTCAGAGATCTGCAAAACATCCATTTAAACCATGAGGTGATTCACTCTGAGCTACCGTGTTTGTTGTTTCCTGATCACATCAGTAATGGTGAAGATATTGTTGTTTTTGCAGCTAAAGATAAGACGCTTGAGATCATGCTGGCGCCAATCGCTGATTTGGTGAAAAGCAGTCGGGTTATTGTTATTTGTACCCCGGATATTTATTCAGAAAAGAAGGCTGATATTGACAACTATTTGCAGCAAACAGGAACACAGTACCAAGTAATTGTTAATGATCGGCCAGTTAATGAATGGTGTTTTGAGCTGCTGGCCCACTCCCGGTTGAGGCTAATGGTCGTTGATAAAAACACCTCTTTTGCCAAAAGCAAAGATTTTTACCTCCTGATAGCAGCAGCAAAAGCCTCGGGTTTATTAGTTTAAAACTGGGCTACGAATTTTAATTTCATTGTGCGATAAAGTTTCCAGGCTGCCTGTGCGGCATAGCCCCGTTTAGTACGGATAAATCTTATCCATACAGGCAGCTTAGAACGCCACAGATCAACAGGCCAGTAAGAGTAGCCAGGGCCTTGATGTCCCAAACCATTGTAAATGTAGATCGCCTCGCCGGAATTTTCCGGAAACCGCGCCGATAGCTCGGCATAGGTAAAAGCAGTAAAACCAGCAATAATGGCCGATAGCAAAAAGGCCAATGGCACATAAGTGCCTGCCGCCGCAGATACTTCGCCAATTAGCACATAGATTCCAGCACCAAGAATATTGTCCAAACCATAGAAAACCAATATCGGCAAAGAAATGCCGCACTTCAAACTATTTTTCCCATGAGCGCCTGTTATTAAGTCTATCTTTATAAGGCTCAATATTATTTAACAATATCGGAAATTGATACCTGGCCTGATAAAACCGTATGAAAATATTGATGATGTTTTATAGGCATGGCACACTAATATGTGCAATGATCTAAAATAAAGCCAACGCTGAGATAAACCACAAGCAAATGAAAAAGGCTAACAACAACGATAGCGGCCATAAAAGTCCAGACGCCCTGGCGGCTGCAATCAAGCAAACGGCAAAATCTGAAAAGGGCTTGCCTCCTGTGCATTTGTGGAATCCGCCTTTATTGGGCGATTTGGATATGCGCATAGCCCGTAATGGCCATTGGTTCTATCAAAATTCACTCATAACTCGCCCACAGTTGGTTAAGCTGTTTTCCACCATTTTGCGTTACGATGATGATGGCTGCCATTATTTGGTGACTCCGGTGGAGAAATGGCGCATTGAGGTTGAGGATGCGCCCTTTGTAGCTGTGCTGGTCGATGCCAAAGGTGCTGGAGAGCAGCAGGTGTTACGTTTCTCTACTAATGTTGGTGAGCAAGTAGAAGCGGGAATTAAAAACAGAATTCGGGTTGGGCTTGATCCTGTTACCGCCGAACCCAAGCCTTATATACATATCCGCTCTGGTCTTGAAGCGCTGATCAGTCGCAATGTTTTTTATGATTTAGTTAATCTGGCGCAAGAGCATCAGGTGAATGGGAAAACTGTTTTGGGTGTGTGGAGTGGGGGAGAGTTTTTTGGCTTGGAATAAGTTGTGTTACTGATTTAAATGCCCCGGCTAATTTCTCGATGACCGAAGAGATTGCTCGCTAATGATCAATAAGGTGAAATCGACTGCCTCATTCAACCAGCGCGGGAATTTTTAAACTCGCCCACACCATCGAACCGGCTATTAAAACTGGAATTTTACTTATTGTACTGGTAGAGAATTACCTGTGAAAAATAATAATAACTATATGCTTGTGTTTCTGCTTGGGTTTTTGATTACCTTGTCGGCAAGAGGTGCTGCTGAGACACCGCCGTCAGGTTTATATGTTTCGCCTGGTCTGGGTTATATGTTCTTCGCTAACAAAAATAATTTAGCAGACAGTCCAGCTTTATCATTAGGGCTTGGTTACCAATTTGACCATCCCTGGGCCGTTGAGTTGGTTTATTTTGGCGCTACTGCCAAGCCGAAACTACCAGGCAATAATGATGTGGATTATCAACATGCCCGGCTCGATGTCTTATACCACTTCCCTGGAAGTACTGCCTTAAATTCTTATTTGGTAGCAGGTGTTGGCGAGGCTACTTATAAATTTGATATTTTGGATATTGAAAAGATACAGCAAACAGAAATTAATCTGGGGCTGGGTGTTTTAGGTTTTATGAGCGAGCATTTAGCCTTGCGCGGTGACATTCGAACAATATTTGGAACGGAAGATGAGCTTGGCCATGTCTTGTTTAGCATTGGCTTGAGTTATTATTCTGGTAGCCGGGATATTAAGAGTGTGGCAGAGCCTGATTTGGATAATGACGGCGTTCCGGACAGTATTGATGAATGTAGAACCACGCCTACGGGTGTTAAGGTTGATGCAAGAGGTTGTGCCCTGGATACAGATGGCGATGGCGTTGCTGATTACAATGATAAGTGCGCCAATACTCCCAAAGGTATTAACGTTGATGAGCACGGCTGTCCGCTGGATAGTGATGGTGATGGTGTTGCTGATGATAAAGATGAGTGCCCGCAAACTCCTGCCGGGGCGAAAGTGGATGCAAAGGGTTGCCCAATACTATTAAAAGAAACTGTAGAAATTTCAATGCAACTGAGTTTTAACCTGGGCTCTGCAGAAATTTTGCCTAAGCATTTTGAGGAGTTAGCTAAAGCTGGCAATTTTATGAGGCAGTATCCTGATACCACGGTTGTTATTGAAGGTCATACTGATAGTCAGGGCGCAGCTATTTTTAATGAGCAACTTTCTCTGCAGCGTGCGGATAGTGTGAGGTTATACCTGATTGGTGCTTATGGTCTGGATTCGTCTCGCATTTCGGCAAAAGGCTTTGGTGAATCCCAGGCCATTGCTGATAATGGTACACCGGAAGGGCGCGCCAAGAACCGCCGTGTTGTTGCTGTTATTAAAGCCAATGTAGTGAAGGCCGAAATGGTGGAGGAAGATGCCGCGAAAGCAAAAAGCAGTGTGAAGGAAAGCAGCGTGAAAGAAAGTGATGTGAAATCAAAAGTTCGCAGAGAGCTGTTTTAAATCGACGCTACTTTCTGCACCGGGGATAGATAAGCGCGCCACAGCAAAGGCGTTTTAAAAGCCTATAACACTTAAATCCAGCTTGCCGTTTTTGACTGGCGGGCACCAGAAGTAAGCACCACTGATTGGCCGCGTAAAAGTAAACAAGGCATCGCACACCGTATCTTCTTTGCCCAGCATTCGATTGAGTACTGCCTCGAAGGCAGCAAATGAATGGCCGAAAGACACAAAAACCAGACCGGCATCCATGCCTTCTGCCCACGGCATGGAACGACGAAGCATAAATGCCTCTGGGTCAAAACTTTCCTGTGCCGCACGTTTAACATGGGCGGATTCAGGTGCTTCATCAAATTCTTCGTTATTGCTGATATGGCGGCCAATGGTGTTGTCCTTAGCGTTTGTTGCCATGCCGTCAAGCGTATCAAAGTCGTGTAACCACTGTTGCACAGCAACAAAACTACTGCCATCCAATCCAGCACCTTGATTTGTTACTATGGCTGCTTGAATGGCTGCGTCACCTGTAGGGTTTTCAGTGCCATCTTCATAACCGCTAAGATCTCGGTTGTGATCGTATTGAAATGAATCGATTATATTGGTTATTGCAAATCCTGGTGCAAGCATGTCTTGAATTTGGCGAGAACGATGAAAAATTTCGCCACGGTCATTGCCACGTAACCAGCACCATAGCGCTGCCGGTGTTGAGGGTATGTCGACACCGCCACCGGTTTGTGCTGGCATGGTAGATAAACCTGATACCTCTTTGCCGAGCACCTCAGCCAGTGATTGCCCAATACCTATTACCATGTCAGCGGAAATATTTTTTGATGCCAGTGTCTGCAATGCCAGTTTAATATCGGATTCTGAGTCAATGCTAAATTCGAGATAGCGGGCTATTTTAGTTTCTTCTGCAAGAATGCCGGGTTGCATTGTATTCATGATTTTATTCCAATGACTTTTACAGGTTAGCCTTGGTAAAGATTATGGCTACGTTATCACAGAGCAAGTGAAACTGAAACTGATCGCTTGTAGTTGAGCTGCTCTGCTAAAGAGTTATCGAAGACTTCGGCCAATGCCTGGCTTTAACCTCATCGCTCTGTGCTCTGTTATAAATTAGTGCGCTGGTGTTTGCTGATATCGAAGCTGATATCTTTCTTCACGCCGGCTGCCTTTGCATATTCCGGCCATTGTTCAACGGCCGTGAGCACATCATTAATTATGTTTTCTGGTTTGGATAAACTAATAGATTCGCCAAGCACTATCAGGTCTTCCCTGGTGAAATTGTTGCGCTTACCGTTTATGCTCATTTGATGTTGGTTGGTCCATTTGCCTGCGGGATTGTGGGAGTAAATAACATCATAAGCCGGAGACAGTTTCCACTGACCATCAGGCGTCATCAAGAATGCGATATTCTTGGTGTGGTCATCCTGGTTACGGGCAATGATATTGAATACCATGCGCCGGTATTGCTCGGCTGCTTCGGCTTTGCTAAGGCGCAGCTTACGCATAATGGTAAAGGCCTGCTCATAGCTATAGGCACCTGCCACATTGAAGTCGTAGTGGGCAATGCCGCACAGGGATTGCATGTGCAGTTTGTTGCCGTTGACACGGTCAAAACGTTTTGTCATAAAATGTGCGCGACCGTTTTCTTCCAATAGTCGACATTCAGTCATGGTAATGCCTGCGGCTTTTGCCATCAGGTGATAGGCATATTCAATGCGGCCATAGCCTCTGGGTTTTCCTAATTCCAGGTCCGTAACGCCATCGAATTTTAATATCCAGTAATCATAGCCTTTGGGTGCTTCTGCCTGGCCTGACATAACCTTGCCTGTGTTGTCCATGGCAATAACTGCTTTGGGTCTTGCGCCGCCTGCAGAGGTGCCGACGCGCAAAATATCCAAAATTGCCTCGGCGCTGGTTTTTTCAGATTCGCCAAGGCTGGCATCAAGCGCTTTGCGTTCACTCATAATTTCCTGCGCAAGCGCAACCAGTTCAGATATTTCAACCGGAACGGAGGCATCGTATTTTTCTATGCTTGCCGGTGAAAACTCCAGTGCGCCCATGCCACGTTTGCCGCTGTAACAAAGTCGTTCTACCGGGCTGAAGCTGGCGCTATCGCGGCCATTGCGGGCCAGCCAGGCATCAATAACGGTGTTGCCAAATTTATCCGGCAGGGCATCGGCGAGCATGCCGGGTAAGCCAAGAAAGGTGTCTTTGTTGAGAGCAGGGAAAGAAAATTTGCCATCGCCTTTGCGGGCATCTTCCAGGCCCATGTGGATGGGAGAAATATCAAAGCCTTGCTTTAAAAAATCCGGGTGGTATTCAAAAATGCCGTAGTCCCGGTCATCCAGCCATGCCACTGCGCCAACGGTATCGCCCCATAGTTTTACTACGGCGGTTTCCACTTTCTTTACCATGCCGGCTCGTCCCTGGGTTTATTTTTTTTGGCGATTTGGTGTCGAGTGCCTGAGGCCCGTGCTCTTGCCTTGCCTTGCCTCTTGGCCAGTTGTATTGGGCTGATGGTAGTTTCCGGTATAAAGCTATCGAGGTGATCCAGAGCGCCTAGTTCCCTTAAAACTGCAATGAGGGTTGAAAGTTTGCTCCGGCCGGATTCAAGGGACTTAATGGCATTGAGGGACAAGGTTGTTGCTTCAGCCAGTTCTTTTTGGCTAATGTTTTTTCGCAGGCGAAGGGCTTTAATGCGTTCGCCAAGCTCTTTTTCTATGCTTTTGTCAGAAAGAGTATATAAATCCATAACAATCTTATTTAAGGCTATTAAATATATTTATTTGGCTTAAAGGTCTTACTTAAGATTATTATAAATCGTTTAATCTGAATATATCAAGAGCTATTATATAATTGCTTTTAAATAGGCTGTTATTGCATAGGCTATTAAATAGTCTATTATTGCTATAGAATTGCACAACAGTCCTTTTTAACTGATTACGCTGAATAGTTACTAATCCCGAAACTTTTTCGACAATGTAACCGTGCCGCATGAAAGCGTTGATTTGAACTGTTCAACTTAACGACGGAAACAGGGATGGTCAAAAGGGCACACCTTTTTCTCAGTTTGCCCACTTTACATTTTTAGCAGCCCTATATTTTTATTAACTCTGTTGTTTCAGCACATATCGCTGATGATTGTTAAGGAAAGCAGTTATATGGAAAACAAGGGCATCAATATATCTTCGCACGACAATAAATCCATTACACCTTCATTCTTGTCATTTTTTCTTTTACTGCTGCTATTTGCAGGGGGAAATCATGCGTATGCTCTTGACTGTTCAAATGCGACAGCCAGCCCGAACTTACTGTGGCCGCCTGATCATAAGATGGCGAAGATCCAAATCAAAGGATTAGGTAATGCGAACATAGCAGTGCAATGTATTTCCCAAGATGAACCTTTAAATGATTCGGGTGATGGTAATACAGAATTTGATGCAAGTGGTTCAGGCACGCCTTATGCCTATGTCAGACAAGAGCGCGC
>JBECKY010000023.1:0-64599 GCA_040235475.1 Pseudomonadales bacterium | reverse complement strand
CTTGTTTAGATTTATTCCCGCCCGATGCAGCAAGGCCACTTGCTTTCCTGGCCTGACTTTTATCAACTGCGAGATCGTTCAGCTGTTTCATCTCTTGATCATTTTTCAGCTTGGTATGAGAGTACATAGCATTCATCCTTGTTATCTATCAACACTTCAGCACAATAATCATGACATAGTCAGCGGCCCGGTAAAAGTCGCACCATAGCTTTTTTCAGAGCTGACTAACTGAAATATTTTATCTAGACAGCTTAATGAAACACTGATTTAAGTTCATATATCAGCATTTACTTGCAAGCATCCAGCGTTTATTTCATTGCACCAGTGCAACGCTGTTGTGTTAATGGGCGCTCACTTCCTTGCTGGCAAATACCGTAACGGATCGACAGGTACGCCGTCGCGACGAATTTCAAAATGCAGCTTGTTTCTATCGGTGCCGCTGGAGCCTATTTTCGCTATCTGTTGACCGGCTTTAACCCACTGCCCTTCATTGACCAGCATCTGGCTGTTATGGGCGTAAGCACTTAAAAACTGTTCGTCGTGCTTTATTATTATAATTTTACCGTAGCCAAGCAAGGCATCGCCCCGATAAACAACAAAACCCTTGGCAGCGGCTTTTACAGGATCCCCCTGTTTTCCACGGATGTCCAGTCCTTTACTACCGATGCCCTTAGTAGAAAAGCGTGACATCAACTCTCCGCCCGCAGGCCAACGCCATTGAATGCTCTCTCGTTTCGCAACTTGCTTGGCGGAACTACTTGTTTTAGCTTGTTTTTCAGCGCTCTCTATACTCTTCACTGCAGTTTTGCTTGAATTATTGCTTGAGGAATGGCGAGACATTGGAAATTTTTGCTGGTTTCCAATCAACTTTAAAGTCTGACCAGGATAAATTGCATAGGGTTCGACGATACCATTAATAGTGGCAATTTTTTTATAGTCACGATTAAGATGCCAGGCTATGGAATAGAGCGTGTCTCCGGGCCTGACTTTATAATGCGTTAGATTTTTATTTTCAAAAAAATAGCCATCTCGAACAGGGATATCCGGACGGCTGCTGCAACCAAGGGATAATAGTACAGCAAGACTGAGGCACAAAAAGATAAGGTAGTTTGAAAAAATCCGGCGGCCATTCTGAATTTTTCCAACAAAGTACATCGGGCTAAAACCTCCAGCATTAGCCGTCACTAATTTTTTGACCAAGCCAATGCAATACGCTCACCATAACGACAGCACCTACCATTAACAACATGCCGATTAACAGATGTGCGTCGTGACCGGTCAATAGTGGATAATCAAAAGGCGAAACATTTTCGCGAATAAAGGGCACTTCAATACCATGGCTATTGGTTCTAAATTGCAGCGTGTGTTTCCAGGGCCAAACAGCATTAAGGGAACCGACTAGAAAACCCGTTAGCACAGCAAGTGTGAAATTTTTATGGTGTCGATAAACCCAGGATAAAAGCCGGGAAAAGCTTAATAGTCCGGTGACCGTGCCCGTGGTAAAAATCATCATCACCAGCAAATCGAGATTCTTAATGGCACCCATAATGTGTCCATACATACCCATGAGTAATAAAATAAAACTACCCGATATTCCAGGTAAAATCATTGCACAAATGGCAATGGCCCCGGCAAAAAAAATCATTGGGCGGCTTGGTTCAATGGCAGCCGGCGACATCACTGTAATCATATAAGCCAAGCCACAACCCGCGACAAACACGGCAATAGTGGCAATATTCCAGCGCTCAACCTCCCAGGCAATCAATATGCAGGAAATGACGATGAGTCCAAAAAAAAATGACCAGACCAGTTCCGGTTGGTACTCAAGCAAATAGGTAATAATTTGCGCCAAGGAAAAAATACTGGTGGAAATACCCGCCGCAAGAACCACAACAAAGTTACCATTGATGGCTCTCCAGAAGGCTTTAAACCCTTGCTGAAACAACAACTGATAATTTTCAAGACGAGAAAAAGCACTGATCGTATCCAGCAACTCCTGGTAAATGCCCGTAATAAAGGCAATGGTGCCTCCGGATACTCCTGGCACCACATCTGCCGCGCCCATAGCCAAACCTTTTAAATACAAGTTAAGCATGCTTTTAATACTACTCATTTCACGCTCCCTGACACCAAAGGCACAAACTGTACAGCTTCTAATACGCTGCTTTTAAAACCTTCAGGGGTTTTGGTTATCAGCTTGAGTTGTTGCGCTGATTCGCCCACAGGAATAACCATTCGTCCACCATCCTCTAATTGCAGCAATAGTTCTTCAGGAATCTGGCTGGGTGCAGCTGTTACCAGAATGCCGTCAAAAGGTGCTTTTTCAGACCACCCCATACCACCATCAGTGTGTTTGAGCATAATATTGTATAGTTTTAATGCCTGTAAGCGCTTTCGAGCTTTTTCCTGAAGGCCACGGATTCTTTCAGTGGAATAGACCCGGTCAACCACCTGCGCGAGGATGCTGGTTTGATAACCAGAGCCAGTACCCACTTCAAGCACCCGTTTTAGCGGACCTTCGGCCAGCAAGACTTCAGTCATACGAGCAACAATATAAGGCTTGGAAATGGTTTGGTTAAAACCAATCGGTAAAGCAGTGTCTTCATAGGCACGATGGGCCAGGGCTTCATCGATAAAAATATGCCTGGGCGTGCTGCGCATAACATCCAAAACCCTTTTGTTTTGAATACCCTGCTCCTGTAACCTTTTAATCAATCGGTCACGGGTTCGCTGGGATGTCATGCCAATACCATCTAGATTCATACTGCTTACCTAATGTTAAGGCCTGTACGGCACTTGAGGTTCTTAAAAGAAGCCCTTAAATAGAAATTTCATCAAGCCATTTTGATACGGCATCAAAAGTATCATAACTAGACATATCGGCATGCAAGGGTGTTAAAGATACATAACCGTTACGAATAGCGTGGAAGTCGGTTCCAGGCCCAGCATCCTCTTCCTCGCCGGCTGACCCAATCCAGTAATGCGTGCGGCCTTTAGGGTCTTTTATTTCAATAACATCCTGTGCCGGCCCCCGGTGGCCGAGCCGGGTTATTTTAACACCCTTAATCTGTTTAAGCGGTAAATCCGGTATATTAATATTCAACACTGTGCGCCTGCAAATTGCTAAATCAGGCAGTTTTTTTACGATGCTCAGGGTAATCCCTGCGGCCACGTCATAATCGTATTGAACGCTTTTTTGCGCATTAACTGCCGACACCGCCAACGACAGTGAATCAAGAAAACGCCCTTCCATAGCAGCAGCCACGGTCCCAGAATAAATCACATCATCACCCAAATTAGCACCGGTATTAATACCGGACACCACAAGATCCGGCGTAAATCCGAGCAAACCATTTAAGGCGACGTGCACACAATCAGCCGGGGTACCGTTCAGGGCGATAAAGCCATTATCCAGCACTGTCGGGCACAGAGGTTTTTCCAGTGTCAGGGCATGACTGAAAGCACTGCGATCACCGTCAGGGGCAACCACGTGGACATTACCCAATTCAGACAGCGCCCGGGCATGGGCCGCCAGGCCTGGGGCATGCACACCGTCATCGTTACTTAATAGTATTTCCATAATGGTTCCATTCATGCTCAATAGGCTTTAATGCCCTAAAGCGATTAATCAAGCTTGACTATTTCTCGCAACACCACCGTTGCAAAACAACCTGCAGGCAAGCTAAAACTCAATTCGACGGCCTGCCTATTAAGATGCTTCCAGCTAAGGTCACTGACCTTAAGGCGCAAGGATCGACGTTGATAAGCCAGACCATTTTTTTCCAGCGCCGTGCATACCTCAGCCAAAGCTGCAAGAGACTGCTGCTCAAAAATACCGCTCTCAGACTCCGGCCTTAGGCCTTTTTCACCCCATAGCGGCCCCGTAGGGTGCAGGCTTTGGCACATAACACGCTCATCCAGGCCAGGCTCATCACCCCGGGCAACAAATACGCTGTGACTGCCATCCAGCATCAGCACATCCCCCTCCTTGTATTGATCCCAGCTTGCGTCTTTTACCCGCCTAGACAATACATGATTAAATAGCAGGGACCTGACAGCAGAAAAGTACAAACCTTTTTTATGCCGGCTACGGCAGCGCTCTGTACCCTTTAAAATGCGCTCACCGTGCAACAGGTTTTGACCCCCATAGCCAAACCTTTGTGGGCCGAAGTAATTGGGCACACCCTTTTCCTTGATTATCTGCAAACGGGCATCAAAATCGTCCCTATCAGCATCCAAGGCATTGATTCGAATAACAAAGTTGTTTGCCTGGTGGACACCACGACGTAATTTTTTATCATGCCGGATCTGCTTGATGATTTCTATTGAAGCATCGAGCTGAGAACCATCGCCGGGCACTTTCAGCATTGACCAGTCGGGATCGGCCTGACCTGGTAAATGGATACTAAACCACTGCCGGGTCACTGCTAATTTATCTTTTAAGCCACTGTAGCTGACCAGTTTTGCCGGCACGCCCGCCGCCTTGGCAAGCGTGCTCACCACTTCGTCGGTAGTTAAATTCTGTTTACGAAGATCAAGGTAAAGATGCTCACCCTGATGACTGAGTTCATAGCCCAGCACTTCGTCGACCCTAAAGTCTGCCGCTTGGGATTTTATTTTCCCTGAACCGACAGGCCGGCCGTGGGCATAAGCAAAATCAGCCTGGTAAATGTTTAATAGTGAGGAGGGCAGAGTTTGCCGCTCGGGATACGGGTGGTTTATTTGTAGATCCTCGTTTTCCGTAATCAAGGCTGCTTCATACCGTATGCAATACTACAACGGCATGCACAGCAATGCCTTCTTCCCGACCAATGTAACCCAGTCCTTCGGTTGTCGTTGCTTTGATATTGATAGCGCTGCTTGCCTGTGCGCCGGTGTCTTTACCCGTCATATTTAAATCCTGAGCAAGGTTGGCAATCATCGCGGGAATATGGGGGGCCATTTTCGGAGCTTGTGCAATAATAGTGATGTCCATATTGCCCAGCACCAAGCCTTGGTGTTGCACCATTTGATAAACCTGTTTGAGAAAATAACGGCTATCACGGTTTTTATTGTTATCATCAGTATCAGGAAAATGGCGGCCAATATCACCCAGACCCGCGGCACCTAATAAAGCATCGCACACAGCATGCAGTACCACATCACCATCAGAGTGCGCAAGCAAAGCTTTATCACAAGGAATATGCACCCCACCCAGAACAATACCCTGACCATCTGCTAAACGGTGTACGTCATAACCATGACCTATACGTATCATCTTTTATCCACGCAGGGATTGTTGCTGAATGATTAAACGTGCCAGGGACAAATCATTTTTAGTGGTGATTTTAATATTGTCAGAAGCGCCGCGAATAAGTTTGGGCTGATAGCCCGCCAATTCCATGGCAGATGATTCATCTGTAATCGCCTGCTCTTGCTCCAGGGCATTCTGCAAGGCCTGCTTTAATTGGCCATACCTGAACATTTGCGGTGTAAACGCACGCCATAAATCACTTCGATCAACGGTTTTCTCAACTTGCAAAGGGCCGCTAACCTGCTTAATGGTATCCTGTACCGGACAACCCAATAGACCACCCACTTCACCCTCATCAAGTGCTTCGAAGCTTTCGATCAGTTTGCTGATATCACTCAAACGCACACAGGGCCTGACAGCATCGTGAACCAACACCCAATCATTGTCATCGGCAAGGCCTGCAAGCATGTTCAAGCCATTTAACACTGAGTGCACCCGCTCTGCGCCACCACGGGTAGCCATAACTTTTGGATGATCAGCCAAGGGGGTTTGCAGCCAGATCAAATCATCAGGCCCAATGACCACCACCACTTTCTCAACCAGCGAGTGGCTGGCCAGGCGTTCCACACAATGCTCAATGATGGTTTTACCTTCAATAGACAGGTACTGCTTGGGAATATCAGCCCCCATGCGCAAACCCAGGCCTGCAGCCGGAACGATACACCAATGTTTTATAGTTTTAGGCATACAGTAGATCCTAGCGCACTTTTGATAAGGTTCATCAGCGGCTTAGCTTAGTTTTACTTATCAATAATCAGATAAAAGGTTTCATCCTTTTTAATCATGCCCAGCTCCATGCGAGCTCTTTCTTCAATAGCATCCAGGCCCGATTTTAGATTTTGCACTTCCGCAGCCATGGCTGCATTACGCTCCATCAGGTGTTTATTCTCGTCAACGAGCCGGGCCTGCTCTTGTTTTAAACCCCAGACATTGGCAATACTACCTTCACCTACCCACAGGTTAATCTGTAAATAAATAAGCAGCGCTGTTAAACCAATAATGAATGCTTTGTAAGTATTCATGTTCATCGCAACCTGATATTGCGCGAAAAAACCCGGAAGACCCCGTTAGCTTAGGTAGAAGACTGGAACTAAACTAAGCTAGCCATTTAAACTCCGCCCTACCTTTATAGGCAACATTATTCTTTAAGCGATCTTCAATTCTGAGCAACTGATTGTATTTAGCCACACGATCCGAGCGGCACAACGAACCGGTTTTAATCTGTCCTGCTGCGGTCGCCACCGCCAAGTCTGCGATAGTGGTATCTTCAGTTTCACCCGAACGGTGAGAAATAACCACAGTATAGCCTGCATCTTTAGCCATTTGTATAGTGTCGAGGGTTTCGCTCAAAGTACCAATCTGGTTAAGTTTGATCAAAATAGAATTGGCTATATTTTTATCAATGCCTTCTTGTAAAATTTTGGAATTAGTCACAAATAAATCATCACCCACCAATTGCACCTTTTCACCCAGGCGCTGGGTTAATAAGGCCCAGCCTTGCCAGTCGCTTTCGTCAAGGCCATCTTCAATAGACACAATGGGGTATCGGCTTGCCAGATCAGCAAGGTACTCAACAAATTCAGCCGAACTCAAGATTTTATTTTCAGAGCTGAGGTGGTACTTGCCATCTTGATAAAATTCAGAGGCGGCACAATCCAGTGCCAGGGTAACATCCTTGCCTGGCTCATAACCGGCATTACGAATCGCTTGCATAATCACTTCAAGGGCAGCTTCATTAGAAGGTAAATCAGGGGCAAAACCACCTTCATCACCCACTGCCGTATTTAAGCCACGGGATTTAAGCTCAGCTTTTAAAGCATGGAAAATTTCTGCGCCATAACGCAAGGCATCAGCAAATGTTTTCGCTCCAACCGGCTGGATCATGAATTCCTGAATATCAACGTTATTATCGGCGTGTTCACCCCCATTAATGATATTCATCATCGGCACCGGCATGGAGTATTGGCCTGAGGAACCGTAAATACTGGCAATATGCTCATGCAAGGCTACGCCTTTTTCCAGAGCAGCGGCTTTAGCGGCAGCCAGTGACACCGCCAATATCGCATTAGCGCCGAGTTTTGATTTGTTTTCGGTGGCATCGAGATCAATCATAAGCTGATCCAGTTCACGCTGAGCTGTGGCATCCTTACCCATCAATGCCGCTTTAATGTCATGGTTAATAGCCGCAACAGCATTAAGTACGCCTTTACCCAAATAGCGGGCTTGATCATGGTCACGCATTTCCAGGGCTTCCCGGGAACCAGTAGAAGCTCCTGAAGGCGCGCAGGCACTACCGACTACGCCCGACGCTAAGGTCACTTCTGCCTCAACGGTGGGGTTACCTCGGGAGTCCAATACTTCCCTGCCATATACGTTTACGATTTTTGCTTGATCGGCCATTGTTTTCTCTACTCTATGGTTCCAGATTTAAATTGTTAATTCTGCTTATGCTTAAGTTTAAGTTTACGCGGTGTCAATTGGCTCCATACTTTTCACCAGTTGATCCAAGGCGTTAATCTGCTTAAGAAACGCTGCCAATTTATTTAAACGCAAGGCACAGGGGCCGTCACATTTGGCGTGCTCTGGATCAGGGTGCGCTTCCAAAAACAAACCGGCAATAGTTTGTGAAATTCCGGCCTTTGCCAGCTCGGTCACAGCTGCCCGGCGGCCACCGGCCGAGTCTGATCGCCCTCCCGGCATCTGCAGGGCATGGGTAACATCAAAAATAACCGGGTACTGAAAGGTTTTCATAATGCCAAAACCCAAAGTGTCAACGACCAGATTGTTATAGCCAAAACTGCTGCCACGCTCGCACAACATCAACCGCTGGTTGCCCGCCTCTTCACACTTTCTAAGAATGTGTTTCATTTCCTGCGGCGCTAGAAACTGGGCTTTCTTGATGTTGATAACCGCCCCGGTTTTTGCCATGGCCACCACCAGATCGGTCTGCCGCGATAAAAAAGCCGGCAATTGGATAATATCAGCAACTTCAGCCACGGCAGCAGCCTGACCTGGTTCATGCACATCGGTAAGAATTGGCACATCGAATTGGGTTTTTATCTCGGCAAGGATTTTCAGACCTTCATCAAGGCCAGGGCCACGAAATGAATGCATAGACGAACGGTTGGCCTTGTCATAGGAAGCCTTAAACACATAGGGAATACCAATTCGCGTGGTTATGTCCTTAAATGTTTCGGCAACCTGGAATGCCAGGTCACGGGATTCCAATACATTCATGCCACCAAACAAAACAAAGGGTTTGTGGTTGGCTATTTCTATATCACCGACCTTAATGATTTTTTGATTTGTGCTGTCCATGATGCTTACGCCTGGTTCTTGGCTCATAGTCGTTACGCCACGCCTGATATTACTTTGTTTGCCGATACTTTATCGCCGCCTTAATATAACCGGTAAACAATGGGTGACCATCTCGAGGGGTGGAGGTAAATTCCGGATGAAATTGACAGGCCACAAACCAGGGGTGATCTTTTACTTCTATCATTTCTACCAGTTCACCATCCACAGATCGACCGGAAATGCATAACCCGGCTTTTTCCAATTGCTCAACATAGGCATTATTAACTTCATAACGATGACGATGACGTTCGATGATCTGTTCCTGGCCATAGAGTTCTCGGGCAATAGAACCTTCCGCCAACTTACAAGGCTGCCCCCCAAGACGCATAGTGCCGCCCAGGTCAGCATTAGCGGCACGAGTTTTAATGTGGCCGTCGGCTTCGATCCATTCAGTAATTAAACCGATGACTGGATGAGGAGTATTATCACTGAACTCGGTACTGTGGGCTTTTGTCAGGCCTGCCACATTGCGGGCAAATTCGACAACAGCCAATTGCATACCCAGACAAATGCCTAAGTAGGGAATACGATTTTCCCGGGCAAATTGTACTGCTTTAATTTTACCTTCTGTACCTCGCGAGCCAAAGCCACCAGGCACCAAAATACCATCCATGCCTTCAAGAGCCGCGGTGCCCTCTTGCTCGACCTGTTCTGAGTCGATGTATTTAATCTCTATTTTGGTGCGGGTATGGATACCTGCGTGTATTAACGCCTCGTTTAAGGATTTATAAGCATCGACCAGATCTATGTATTTACCGACCATGGCAATGCTTACTTTACCCTCGGGATGTAACCTGGCATCAACGACCCTATCCCATTCCGACAGGTCAGTTTCACCACAGTCCAAGCCAAGTTTTTCTACCACGATGTCATCAAGCTTTTGGTTGTGCAAAACCGCAGGCACGGAATAAATGGTTTCGCAGTCCGGTGCAGAAATAACTGCACGCTCTTCCACATTGGTAAACAAAGCAATTTTTTTACGCGAACTGGCCGGAATTATTTTTTCAGAGCGGCAAATAAGAATATCCGGCTGCAAGCCAATGGAGCGCAATTCTTTAACCGAGTGTTGCGTCGGCTTGGTTTTCATTTCTCCAGCGCTGGCAATATAAGGCACCAGGGTTAAATGAATCAGCACAGATTTATTGCTGCCTAATTCTACCCGCAGTTGCCTGACCGCCTCCATAAAGGGTAAGGATTCAATATCACCCACGGTGCCGCCAATTTCAACGATGGCCACATCAAAATCTTTGGTGCCTTCAAAAATATGTTTTTTAATGGCATCGGTAATATGGGGGATAACCTGAACGGTAGCGCCATTATAATCACCGCGCCGCTCCTTACGAATTACCTCTTCGTAAATTTGACCCGTAGAGCAACTGTTTTTGTGGGTCATTTTGGTACGCACAAAGCGTTCATAATGACCCAGGTCAAGGTCGGTTTCGGCACCGTCTTCAGTCACATAGACTTCACCATGCTGATAAGGGCTCATGGTGCCAGGATCAACGTTAATATAGGGATCGAGTTTCTGGAGGGTAATCTTTAAACCACGGGTTTCAAGCAGTGAAGCAAGTGAGGCAGCGGAAATACCCTTCCCAAGAGAAGAAACCACACCACCGGTAACAAATACAAATCGGGTCATCAAAAATCCGCCGTAAGCAAGCTGTTTTAATCTGTCGAGAAATGCAGAATATATTCAGCATCGACGGTGGCAAAGGTTATCAGATGTAGGGTCTAAGCTCAATGAGCACCCGATGAAACATGGGCCATTATCATGGGCTTATACTGTTACCCGCCAGCTGAGCCGGTAGCCTGTTTCACCGGCCTGGGCATTGTAGCCGTGGCATATCCATTTACCCACAACAGCAGCCATCTGGTCATTGTAATAGACCAAAGGCAGTCGGTTTCTTTCCCAGGGGGGTACGGCATACGACTGAAATAATTTTTTTAGCGTTTGCGAATGGGAATGTCCTACAGGCTTACAACGTTCTCCGCCTTGCCTGAAGCGAACTGTAATCTGTTCGCCTGCCTGCGGCTGCCGCAAACACTGATTTTCGGCGCCAGCGCTGGTAGAGCTTGTGACTGTAGAGTGCAGCTCTCCCAAGCCGCCGGCTAACACTAGAGAGCCTTGAAAATTCCAACTATAAACCTGTTGAGTACTTTCTTCAGGCAGGGGCCGCAGCGCGTATAAGTGGTTTTTAAACCGCCGTATTTCAACCCCCGACCAAAGCACACAAGGATCACTGTCTTCTGCGGCGCTGAAAACTTCTCTGGCTACCCGTTGCAAGTTAGCCCGACTGGGCAATGCCAAACCCAGGCTTCTGAGCCAGTAACGCAGCAGATTCAAACACCTCTCGGTCTCAAGACATTTTAGCCGAGTTATGTTTAGCGCCAGTTTTTCTGTCAGCAGTGAGCCTTCTATGTAACTGCCGACAGTTGCCAAATCAATCTCGGCCAAACTGTCCAGCAAACGGGCTGCCTCGGCGCTCAGCTGTGCACTGCGTGCCAGCCGTTTAGGAACATTTGGCCAGCGCCGCTCCAACAAAGGCATAACCTTGTGCCGCAGGTAATTGCGATCATATTCGATTTCAGCATTACTGGGGTCTTCAACCCATTGCAGCTGGCGTTCTTGCGCATAACTTTCCAGCGATTGCTTCGACAATGAAAGCATGGGCCTGAGCACCCTGAAGTCGCCTCGGGCTGAATCAGCCCGCATCCCACCCAGGCCCAAAGGCCCACTGCCACGCAACAAACGCAGCAAAACGGTTTCTGCCTGATCTTCCTGATGATGAGCCAGGCAAAGCACATCGTCTTTTTTCAGGTACCGCTGAAACACTTCATAGCGCGCATTACGGGCCAGTTCCTCCAGGCTCGCGGAAGTGTTTTGTGCTAGGCTGACGGTTACTGAAATAAAGCGAACACCCAGGCTTTCTGCTGTTTGCTTGCAATGCTGCTGCCAGTCATTGGCCTCTTTTTGCAAGCCATGATTAACATACACGGCGCTAAGTTCAAAATTTGCCTGCCATACACTTTTTAACTCATGCAAAACCTGCAACAACACTCTGGAATCAAGGCCACCGCTATAACCCAGGATCAATTGTCTTCGTACACCCGAGTGGTTTTTGTTGGTGACAAGCTGGGATCGCAAGCAGCCTGTTACTACAGCATGAATATTTTCAGTTACTTGAGAGGCAAACAAAGCTTTTCCTACCTAGAGATTTAAAAAGCCAAGGATGAAATAAGCATTAGCGATAAACAATCTGCACATTGTCAGTGCCAAAGCTGGTTTTGAGACTATTCAACAAGGCTTCATCAGGACGTACGCGCCAATCATCCCCTAGCTTGATCGCAGCTTTTGCCACTGCATTCTGATAGTTAATGTGCAAAGGACATAAACCGGATCGATAAGGCGCCAGAATATTTTGCAGCTGAACAGAAAAATCTTTATCTATCCGCTGGTGATTGATATTAACCTGAATTCTGCGGGCATAATGGGCCCGGGCGTGGTTAATATCCATAACATTTTTGACCCGCATTCTTAAACTACCAGAATACTCATCCATACTCGCCTCACCCTGAACGACAAGCACAGTATCTTTTATCAGTAAATCCTTTGCTTCTTCGTAGGCATTGGAAAATAACGAAACTTCAATGCGTGCAGAACGATCATCCAGGGTAACGAAACACATTTTATCGCCACGCTTGCTTTTCATGATGCGCATGGCGATAACCAGTCCCGCGATAACTTTATTGCTGCCCTTTTCAGGAACCAGGTCGGCGATACGACAAGCGGTAAACTGCCGCAGCTCTTTCTCATATTGATCAATGGGATGTCCGGTTAAATACAGGCCCAGCGTTTCCTTTTCTCCACGCAGACGTTCATTATCACTCCACTCGCGCACACTTACGAACTCAACCGTGGACACCTCGGCTGCTGACCCATCACCAAACAAATCTGTCATACCGCTGCTTTGATTATTATGATGTTGTTCTGCCGCCTTAATTGCTTCATCAAGGCTGGCCATCATGGTTGCGCGGGAAGGACCCAGTTTATCCAGAGCGCCCGAACGAACCAGTGCCTCCATGGTTCGACGATTTAGTTTTTTACAGCCCACTTGCCGACAAAATTCAAACAAGTCTTTAAAAGGCCCATGTTCTTTGCGTGCCTCAACGATCGCCGCCACAGGCCCTTCACCGACACCTTTAATAGCACCCAGTCCGTATACCACTTCATTGTCATTACCAACGGTAAATTTATACTCACTGTAATTCACATCGGGCGGCAAAATTTTCAGGCCGATACTGCGACAATCTTCAATAAGAGTAACCACCTTGTCGGTGTTATCCATATCCGCTGATAATACCGCAGCCATAAAAGGCGCCGGATAGTGGGTTTTCAACCAGGCTGTTTGATAAGACACCAGCGCATAGGCAGCAGAGTGAGATTTATTAAAACCATAACCGGCAAATTTCTCCATTAAATCGAAAACCAGTGTTGCGGTTTTTTCATCAATATTATTGGCTATTGCACCGGCAGTAAAAATCTCGCGTTGCTTGGCCATTTCTTCAGGTTTTTTCTTGCCCATTGCGCGACGCAGCATATCCGCCTGGCCCAAGCTATAGTTTGCCAGCACCTGGGCAATTTTCATCACCTGTTCCTGGTACAAAATAACCCCATAAGTATTTTTCAGTACCGGCTCAAGATCAGGGTGAGGGTATTCAATGGATTGGCGACCATGCTTTCGATTTATAAAGTCATCGACCATGCCCGACTGCAGAGGCCCGGGACGAAACAAGGCCACCAAAGCTATGATGTCCTCAAAACAGTTGGGCAACAAGCGCTTAATCAAGTCTTTCATGCCCCGGGATTCAAGCTGAAAAACCGCGCTGGTTTGTGCTTTTTGCAATAAATAAAACACCGCTTCATCGTCCAGAGGGATTTGACTGATATCCAGCATGGTTTCATTTTGCTGAGCGCGGTGGCGGTTTATTATTTCAACCGCCCAATCCACAATGGTAAGGGTACGCAAACCAAGGAAGTCAAACTTCACCAGGCCGACTTCCTCAACGTCGTCTTTATCAAACTGGGTAACCAGGTTGGCACCGGTTGCATCACAATAAAGCGGGGAAAAATCTGTGAGCTTGGTGGGTGCAATCACTACCCCACCGGCATGTTTACCCACATTTCTGGTTACACCTTCGAGTTTAAACGCCATTTCCATGATTTCAGCCGCATCGGAGTCCTGCTCAATAAACTCCCGCAAGGCCTCTTCCTGCTCCAGCGCTTTATTCAGCGTCATGCCCGGCTCAAAAGGAATCATTTTCGATAGTCTATCGGCCAAACCATAGGATTTACCCTGCACCCTGGCCACGTCCCTGACCACCGCTTTTGCTGCCATGGTGCCAAAAGTAATGATTTGCGAAACCGCATCACGACCGTAGGTATCGGCCACATAATCAATAACACGGTCGCGACCGTCCATACAAAAATCCACATCAAAGTCGGGCATGGATACCCGCTCTGGATTGAGAAAACGCTCAAACAGCAAATCGTAAGCAAGGGGATCAAGGTCGGTAATTTTTAATGCATAGGCCACCAGAGAACCGGCGCCCGAACCCCTTCCCGGCCCTACCGGCACCCCATTGTTTTTAGCCCAGCGGATAAAATCCATGACTATCAAAAAGTAGCCGGGAAAACCCATCTGATTAATGACGTCAAGCTCAAACTGTAAACGCTCATCGTAGACTCTTCGTTGTTCTGCAAAATCAGGGTCAGCTTTATCAAGTATGCTCGCTAAGCGCTCATCCAAACCCTGGTACGACTCTTGGGCGAAAAATGTTTCCAGAGTCATGCCCTCCGGTACTGGGTAGCTGGGCAGGAAATTCTCGCCAACGTTAATACGCACATTACAGCGACGGGCTATTTCTACAGAATTTTCCAGCGCTTCCGGTAAATCAGCAAACAGCGCCTGCATGTCTTCAGCGGATTTCAAATATTGCTGGTCACTGTAAATTCGGGGGCGGCGAGGATCATCGAGAACGCGCGAGTCGTGGATACAGACTCTGGCTTCGTGTGCTTCAAAATCCTCACTATTAATAAACCGTACATCATTGGTCGCCACAACTGGACAATCCTCAGCCAGGGCCAGATCAAGCACACGGTGCAAATAGTCCTCGTCCTTTTCCCTCCCGGTTCTTTGCACCTCCAGATAAAATCGTTCGGGAAATAAGGCCATTAACTGCTTTAACAGACCCCGTGCATTATCAGCATGATCGCCCAAAAGCGCCTGCCCAATCTCCCCTGCTTTGCCACCCGACAGGGCTATCAAACCTTCAGCGTGCGCTGTAAGGACTTCTCGGCTCACTACGGGTAAATCCAGGCGCTGATTAGTTAGGTAAGCGATTGAAATAATTTCAATCAGGTTCTTATAACCCTGCTGATTTTGTATCAGCAGGGTCATTAAACGAGGGGGCTCTCCCTCCAGCTCATTTTCCAGCCAGATATCAGCACCAAATACGGGCTTTATGCCTCCCGCTTCAGCAGCCTTTTGGAACTTGATCATGGCAAATAAATTCATGTGGTCGGTGATAGCCACCGCAGGCATGCCTCGTTCAGCCACCGCCTTAATCAATGGCTTAACCCGCACCAAGCCATCAACCAGGGAGAATTCAGTACGCAGACGTAAATGCACAAAACCGGGGTTCATCACTAATACCACAATTGGAGATGTTGAATTGATGGCTTTTAGAACTGCCAAAGTAGAGTTTACAGCAAAGCCTTGACCAGCCCAAATTCACCATGGAACTGGAAGCCACTTGTATCAATTCAGACAAATTACCCTAAGCGCTGGAAGTGCCACCAAGGGCCCATTGGGAAAATGTGAGCACCCAAAAAGTCATAGACCAGCAGCAGGCGCCTTTAGGAGAATATTTCTTCAGGGTTTACTATTAACCCGGCAATTATTACTGCCGGGTTAATAGTGTGACGCAGGGCATCACCATCGGTCGAAGACCAAGGGAGGCTTTCGCCTAATGCCGTCAGATTTTAATCGCCTGGTTAATAAGTAAAGCATTGACTGCTGCCGCTGCCTTTTCATCGCCACCACAACGGATACTCTGATGCAGGCGAGTAAATTCTTCCTTAATTAATTTATTTTTCTCGTTGTTTAATACATTCTCCAATGCCGGCAACAGACTTGCTACATTGGCCTTTTCCTGAATCAACTCTTCCACCAACATTTTATTCGCCAATAAATTTGGCAAAGAAACAAACGGCGTTTTAACCATTCTTGAAATAATAGCGTGAGTGAACCTGCTCCATTTATAAGCCACTACCATGGGTTTTTTTAACAACATGGCTTCAAGCGTGGCGGTACCGGATGCCAGAAGTACGGCATCGGCTGCAGCCATGGCTGTTTGCGCCTGCCCTGGAATAACTTTTATTTTATTTAGCGGGTCACTTTTCCCATACGGCAGATTTCTTTCATCAAGCAGGCTTTCAATTTCTTGTTTTCGTTTATCGTTTGCTGCGGGTATAACAAAGTTCAATGTCGGATCTTTGCTCATTAATGCTGACAAGGTATCGCAGAATACCGGCCCAAGAAATTTTAATTCGCCACGTCTACTACCGGGAAGTATCGCAATCAGGCGATCATCATTCTGGTAGCCCAATTGTTGCCGGGCTTTTGTTTGATCAACTTCGATAGGTATTTGATCGGCCAGCGGGTGCCCGACAAATTGAACAGGAACACCATGATCCTGGTAGAATTTTGCCTCGAATGGCAGGAGCGTCAGCATAAGGTCCACTGATACGGCAATTTTTTTTATTCGCCCCTGGCGCCAGGCCCACACTGAAGGGCTGACATAATGCACAGTCTTAATGCCTGCTGTTTTTAATTTAGCTTCCAGATCGAGGTTGAAATCCGGCGCATCAATACCGATAAAAACATCCGGCTTATTATCTAAAAAATACTGTTTAAGCTGGCGGCGAATTTTTAATAATTCAAACAAGCTACCTAGCACATCGACAATACCCATGACAGCAAGCCTTTCCATGGGAAACAAGGATTCAAAACCCTCAGCTTGCATTTTTTTTCCGCCAATACCGACGAAATGGGCATTGGGGTAAGCTTTCTTCAACTCCCTGATGAGTCCCGCCCCCAGCAAGTCGCCAGACATTTCGCCCGCTACCATAGCGAACACCGGTGTTTTAATTGCTTTTTTTTCTGGCATGGTGGTTTTCAGTGAAGTGGGAGGAACGTTTGCCAACAGCGTGCTAGCGAATAATGCCGCGGGTAGAATTTTTCAGGGTTTTCACAAACAAGGCGGTTTTCTCGCAAGCACTGTATTCCTGATCCAGCTTATCAACCGCTTCGGTGAGGGTCAGTCCCTGACGGTAAACTATTTTATAAGCCTGTCGCAAATTGTCTATTTCGTCCTTAGTGAAGCCCTTGCGACGCATACCCTCAAAGTTCATCCCATGGGCTTTGGCATTATTACCTTGTACCATTAAGAATGCCGGTACATCTTTAACTATAACTGAAGCAATGCTGGACATGGAATAGGGGCCCATCTGGCAAAATTGGTGGATATTGGTATAACCACCTAAAATGGCATAATCGCCAACTATGACATGCCCGGCAATGGCTGCATTGTTTGCAAAAACAGTGTGGCTCCCCACTTGGCAATCATGACCAATGTGAACATAAGCCATAAATAGATTGTCATCCCCTATCAGGGTAAGGCTTTTATCCTGCACTGTCCCACGATGAATGGTAACGCCTTCACGAATGATATTGTGGTCACCAATTTCCAGGCGGGTGGGTTCACCTCGATATTTTTTGTCCTGACAATCTTCACCGATGGAGGCAAATTGAAAAATTTTATTGTGCTTGCCAATTTTTGTCGGCCCCCGGATTACAACATGAGAGCCAATGACCGTACCTTCATCAATTTCTACATCGGGCCCAATAAACGTCCAGGGGCCAACCTCTACATTGGCTGCCAGACTGGCTTTAGGGTCAACAATGGCTTGGGGGTGAATCAACCTTATACCTTTCTATCTGCACAGAGAATGGTGGCAGAAGCTGCCAATTCACCGTTCACCGATGATTTACATTCGAATTTCCAGATGCCTCTTTTTTCAGCGGCAATGCTTGCTTCCAGCTGCAACTGATCACCAGGCACTACCTGGCGTTTAAAGCGAACATTATCGGCACCGACAAACATATAAATAGAACCATCCTCAGGCCTTTTATCCATGGTTTTAAAGCCAAGTATACCGGCAGCCTGCGCCATGGCTTCAATGATCAACACTCCAGGAAAAATTGGGAAATCAGGGAAATGCCCTTCAAACACCTGCTCATTGATACTGATATTTTTATACGCAACGATTGACACACCTTTATGCAACTCAACAACTCTGTCTACTAATAAAAAAGGGTAGCGGTGCGGCAGGTATTCTCTGATCTCGTTTACATCCATCATGGTTTTGCCCTGTGGGTATTTAGTTAATCCTGAAAAAGTCATCACCTAAAGCATCTGCTTTGGTTATGCTTTTTTCAGGGAAACACTGACTCGTTCAGTCTTGAATGAATCAGCGTTGTTCATGTTTATTTCTTTTCCAGTTTTTTTATACATCGGGCCATATTATCTAATTGGCGGAAGCGAACCGCATTTTTTTTCCACGATTCATGGGCATCCATACCGGTACCAGAAGAATAAACACCTGCCTTTGTTACCGATTTAGTCACCAAGGTCATCGCGGTAATGTGCACACGATCAGCAATGCTGATATGGCCAACCACACCGACTGCACCTGCTATGGTACAGTATTCACCAATAACGGTACTGCCCGCTATCGCACTACATCCGGCAATTGCGGTGTGATTGCCTATTTTAACATTGTGTGCAATCTGCACCTGATTATCCAGGATAACGCCATGGCCAATGACTGTATCGTCTAAGGCGCCACGATCAATAGTAGTGCCGGCGCCAATTTCCACATCATCACCAATACAAACCCGGCCAAGCTGGGCAATTTTTTCCCAACGCCCTTGATCATTTGCAAAACCAAAACCATCAGCGCCAATCACCACACCACTGTGTAACACACAGCGGGCACCAATTTTAACTTGATGATATAACGTAACATTGGCAAACAAGAAGCTACCGGCACCGATTTTTGTGTCAGCACCGACCACACAACCAGGGCCAATTTTAACCCCTTCAGACAAGTGGGCACGATCTTCTACAACTGCATTTGCACCTATGTGAACTGAGGCATGTATCCTGGTACTTGGCGCGACCACCGCACTGGGATGAACAAAGCCTGCTTCAGGAACCGGTTTTCGATCAAAAAGCCGTGATGCCTTTGCATAACCCAGGTAGGGGTTAGGCATTAACAAGGCAGCGACAGAACATTCATCTTTCATTTCTGGCGCAATAATAACAGCCGATGCCTGGGTTGTGTGTAATTGATTTCTATATTGTGGGTTAGCCAAAAATCCAAGCTGGCCTGGCTGCGCCTGCTTCAATGTAGCCAGGCCGTTTATAAGGATACCTTCATCACCTTCCAGCTTTGCACCTATCGCTTTGGCCAGTGAACCCAAGGTCCAGCTACATTTTTTTTCAGCCTCAGAAGCCGTATCGCCCATCTTTAACCAGCCCCGTTTGATAATGGCGCCATACTCATAGACTCAACATAGACCCAGACTTATTTTTTTCCTGAATCATTCAGCTTGGCGGTCACTTGCTTGCTAATATCCATTTCCGGTGAAAACTCAACAACCGCTTCGCGGTGTAACACCAGCGTATAACCACCTTCTTTAATAACATCTTGCACTGCCTTTTGAGCTCTTTGCAAAATAGGTCCGATTAATTCTTTTTGGCGAGCGCCTAATTGACGCTGGGATTCTTGTGAGAGAAATTTAAGCTCATTGGCCAAACGCGTACCGTCCTCCATAAGCTTTCTATTTTCAGCCTCACTCATAACGGCCCCATCTTTCTGCTGTTTTTCCTGCAAGGCTTGCAGTTGAGCCTGCAAGGCTCTGATTTTACCATCTTCCTCTTTAAACTCAGCTCTTAATAGTTCCGAAATGGCTTTCACTTCTTCAGAGCCGGCTACTGCCGACTGTAAGTCAACAACAGCTATTTTAGTTTTTTCAGCGTATGCAGATGATGCAACAAGCACTAATACAACACCTAATATGGTTACTATTTTATTCACTGTCTTCTCCTCAGGTTGCTTGAAAACTTTTTGACATTATTCAATTTTTCATCCCATTGACGGACGACTGACATCACCTCAGCTTGTGAACTGAAAAGCGCCTTAAAAAACCCTGCCTAACTCAAACTGAAAGGTTTTGGTGCTGTCTTCAGGCTCATCCCCAAAGGGCACCGCCACTACAAAAGACAAGGGTGCAATCGCGGTCACCCAGGTTAAACCGAATCCAAACGAATAACGCAACTCATTAAAATCGGGATTAAATTCATTACCATCAAAACTACGAGTTGTCACATTGT
This sequence comes from Pseudomonadales bacterium, assembly GCA_040235475.1. Lineage (GTDB taxonomy): Bacteria > Pseudomonadota > Gammaproteobacteria > Pseudomonadales > UBA3067 > JBECKY01. Next base: position 44,429 of record JBECKY010000023.1, on the reverse strand, counting down.
ATGCTCGCCGCTTACTATCAAACACATTGCCTGTATCCAGGAAAAATGCTGAACGGAACGATCTTTTATCCTTGACAAAAGGTACCGGAAATATAAGCTCAGCGCTAGCTTCAATCAGGACATTACCACCGAAGGGGTCTTGATCGGTTACGCATTCAATATTTCCATTTATATCTGCCGGGCCGGATAATCCGGCACAGACAAGCCCTGTAGTTACAGGATTAAAAACTGCAATTTCCGAACTTTTCGGCCCCAGGGTATTCTGCCGATAACCATGCACTGAACCAAAGCCGCCTGACCGGTAATGCTGAAAAAACGGCAAGAATTCACTGTCCCCATAGCCGTCACCAAAACCCAGCTCTGTTTTGAACCTTAAGGCCCAACTATCTGCGCCCGAAATAAATCTCTGTTTTGGCAAAATACTTGATAAGGGATAGTATTTTTGCCCTGAGTAGGACAGTCTAAAATATTCAAGCTCACTGATTCCAGGCAAACTGACCTCGAGGCCGAAGGTTTGTGACGCACCGCGATCAGGGAAAAGGCCCCTGTTCAGGGTGCTCTTACTCCAGGCACCGGTCGCTGTTATAGTATCAAAATTATCCTGCTCTTCCAGAAAATCCCTGATTTCAGCAACGAAAAAAGTATCACTGCGCTGAAGAATCTCGGTGTTGGTATAGCCAAATGAAAACCGCAGCCGCTCAATTTCACTAATAGGGTAGCCATAAGTGACGGCGCCACCAAAACTGTTGGTGACTGTACTCGGGCCATTGCCTTCTTCATAATCGGTTTCCCTAAAAAACAGGTTAAAACCTCGGCTCACACCATCCACGGTGTAATAGGGGTTGTCAAAAGAAAAATTATAATTGTCCTGAAATTCACTTCTATTAAGGCCCACAGATACCCTGTTACCGGATCCAAGGAAATTATTTTGGCTCAGGCTGGCACTGAGAATAAGCCCGCCACTGCCACCGGAGTAGCCGACGCTGGCACTTAGCTCGCCAAAGTTTCCTTCCTCAACAACATAATTAACATCAATCTGATCTCTGGTACCTGGCACCCGGGGGGTATCAACATCCACTTCTTTAAAAAAGCCTAAGCGATTGAGGCGTGCTTTGGACTGCTCAATTTGGTGGCCCGATGCCCATGCACCTTCCATTTGCCGCATTTCTCTGCGCAAAACCTCATCAGCGGTTTTGGTATTACCGACAAAGTTAATCCTCCGCACATAAGTACGTTCTCCTGGATCAACAAAAAAGGTTATGTCCACGGTCTTATCTTCTTCGTTGACATCGGGAATGCCATTCACTTTGGCAAAGATATAACCCTCATTACCGAGCCGCTTGGAGATTAAATCACTACTGGCGGTCACCATACGGTTTGAAAAGAAAGCACCGGGCCTCATCACAATTAAGGCTTTGATAGTTACCTCGTCCACCGGAAGCTCACCAGCCACCTTGACATCACTCACGGTGTACTTTTCACCTTCAACGATATTAACCGTCAAATAAACATCCTGTTTATCCGGGCTGATAGTGACTTGGGTGGACTCAATGCTAAAATTTATATAACCCCGGTCAAGGTAATAAGAGCGTAAAGTTTCCAGGTCGCCGCTTAATTTTTCCCGGGCATATAAATCATCTTTTTTGAAAAACGACCAGAAACCCGGAGTGCTCAGCTCAAAGTTATCCAGTAGTTCGGCATCGCTAAAAACTTTATTGCCCAATATATTGATGTGCAGAATACTCGCCACATCGCCTTCGGTGATATTGATACTCAAGGCCACCCTGTTTCGGCTCTCTTCCTTAACTTCTGCGACAATTTTTGCGCCGTAGCGGCCTTGGCCGGTATATTGGCGTTCAAGCTCTAAATGGATTCGATCCAGAGTGGCACGCTTAAAAATCTCACCCTCTGACAAACCCGACTGTTTCAGCGCGTTCATCAACACTTCGGTTGGCAAAGTTTCGTTGCCTGCAATTTTTATACTGCTGATTGAGGGCCGCTCAACGACTTTTATGATTAGCACATCGCCGTCACGCAGTAATTCAATATCATCAAAATTACCGGTTCTAAACAACAGGCTTGTGGCACGCCGCAATATAGCGCTGTTTACCTCATCGCCAACATTAATGGGGAACTCTGAAAACAAGGCGTGGGCCGATACTCGTTGCAAACCTTCAACACGAATATCTGACACGTAAAACGACTGGGAAAATGCAGGAGTGGAGATCAGTGTAAAAACTAAAATCAGTACCGCTAAAAATTGTTTCATGAGCTATTTTCTTACACCAATTTTTTATCACTGTGTTATCTGCTGTCATTAACAAGCCCCCAAACACCCCTATACGGATTTATCTACAATCTCAAAAAATCATTATAGATAGCCAAGGCCATCAGGGTAAACAGCAAACTCATACCAATTTTAATGCCAAGCAGCTGAATTCGCTCAGGAATAGGCCGCCCAATTAATAATTCCACGCCATAATACATGAGATGACCGCCGTCCAATACCGGAATGGGTAATAAATTTAAAATTCCCAAGCTAATACTCAAATAGGCCAGGAACCCCAGAAAAGACTCCAACCCATAACCAGCCGTAGTGCCGGCTAATTTGGCGATGGTAATAGGCCCACTGAGATTATCAATGGCAATAATGCCTTTTAGCATTTTCCAGATGGAATGCAGGGTAAGTACGCTGCGACTCCAGGCCTCTTGAACAGCCGGCCCCCAGGCTGCAAAAAACGAATACCGGATAACTCTGACTTCGTCGTCGCCAAAACCCTCAGGAACGTAGGGCATAATGCCGATACGTCCAACGCTGCTGCCATCTTCCAGAATCACTGGCTCTGGTGTCAACGACAAGGTTTCAATCACTCCAGCTCTATTGACGCTTAAAGCAATTTTTTCCCCGGCACTGTTTTTTAAAATTTCAACCGCGTCAGCCCAGGTGTCAATTTGCTGACCATTAACAGCAACAATACGGTCGTTTATTTGCATACCTGCCAGGTAGGCCGGCTTATCAGCAACCACCTGCCCGACAACCGGATCCAAAACCGGGCGAAAAGGTTCAAAGCCCAACAACTCTAGAGGGTCTTTTACATCATTGCCCACCATCCAGTCATTCACTTTCACCGTTTTATCATCGGTATAGCTTGATTGCGGGTACTTAACACGAATATTTATTGTACCGGTATCGCCAAATCGAGCCACCAAAGCCAGGGTTATACTTTCCCAGGTCTGAACCTCCGTGCCATCAATGGCTATTATTTCCTGACCTGTTTCCAGTCCCGCCACGGCTGCGGGTGAATCTGGGTTTACCACGCCCACTTTGGGGATGGCATGGGTTACACCGAACACAAACAAGGCCCAATAGACCACCACCGCAAACAGCAGATTAACAATGGGCCCTGCTGCTACCACTGCAATCCGTTGCAAAACAGGTTTACGATTAAATGCAAAGGGTAACTGGTCAACCGGCACCTCACCTTCACGCTCATCAAGCATACGCACGTAACCACCCAGAGGAATGCCCGCAATAACAAACTCTGTGCCGTGTTTATCCTGCCATTTTAACAAAGGAGAACCAAAACCAACGGAAAAACGCAGTACTTTGATACCCATTAAACGTGCCACAGCAAAGTGCCCGTACTCATGGATGGTCACAAGTACGCCCAGGGTAACAATCAGGGCGAGAGTATTTTGCAGAAAGCCCATCACTTACTGGCCCCTGCATAGCCAGACACAAGCCCAGCCACTATTTCATCAGCTTGCTGCCTGGCCAATTGATCGTTCTGTAGAATCAGATCGAAACTGGTCGCAGCTTCAACGGTGATATCGGATAAAACTTTTTCGATCACCAAGGGTATATCTGTAAATTTAATTTTTTCATTAAGAAATGCATCCACAGCCACTTCATTGGCTGCATTTAAGGTGCAGGTGGCCATTCCGCCAACCTTCATTGCCTGATAAGCCAAGGCCAAACAGGGGAATCGCTTGACATCGGGTTTTGCAAAATCCAGGCGTTTTGCACTAAAGATATCCAATGGTGAGACACCGGAGGCAATTCTTTCCGGCCAGGCCAGTCCATAAGCAATCGGCGTGCGCATATCTGGGTTGCCCAGTTGAGCCAATACCGAACCGTCGTGGTAGTCAACCATAGAATGGATAACGCTTTGCGGATGGATCACCACTTCAACCTGGTCCGGGCTGGAGTCAAACAACCAGCACGCTTCAATAACTTCTAAACCTTTATTCATCATGGTGGCGGAATCTACCGAAATTTTCCGACCCATATCCCAATTGGGATGAGCACAGGCCTGATCTGGTGTGACATCGGCCAACTGCTCAAGAGGCGTGTTTAGGAAGGGGCCTCCGGATGCGGTAAGTAGAATACGCCGAACCCCTCGCTTGGCCAAAGCCTCTGCTGGCCTAGCCTTTGGCCACTGCTCCTCATTGACACCAGACATAGGCATGCACTGAAAAATGGCGTTGTGCTCGCTATCAATAGGCAGTAGCCGTGCATTATTTTCTCTAACCAGAGACATAAAGAGATGACCCGACATCACCAATGTCTCTTTATTCGCCAACAATACGCGTTTACCCGCTTTTACCGCGGCCAATGTTGGCAACAAACCTGCAGCCCCCACAATGGCAGCCATAACAACATCAACAGTCTCATTACTGGCCACATTTTCCAGCGCAGCACCACCCGACTCAACCTGAACTGGAAGCTGCCGCTTTTTTAATTCATACGAGAGTTTTTCAGCCGCTACTTCATCTCTAAGCACAGCAATTTTAGGCTGAAACTTTATGCATTGCTGAAGCAACAGCTCAACACTGCTGTTAGCGGTTAGCGCATGCACTCGATAACGATCCGGGTGCAAGGCAAGCACATCCAGAGTGTTTTGGCCAACGGACCCTGTCGAGCCCAAAATAACGATATTCTGTACCGATCCTTGCTCACTTTTTTGTTCAATTAATGTGCTAGTCACGCTTCTCCTCAATGATCGGGGATTTTAGTTGATCCTGTAAAAGCCTGTGTCTAAAAGTGTCTACTTTTGGCCATGTTTTTTCAGGATTGACACATGAGTTTTAGGAATAATTTAGGCCGCCCATGTTACACCAAGCCACACCCCCAACCTAACCCAGGCTTTAAAAAATCAGATACCATGCCAGCATAAATATTGGCGCGGCGGCAGTAAGACTATCAATTCTATCTAAAATTCCACCGTGTCCTGGCAAAATGTGGCCGCTGTCTTTAATTCCACGCTGCCGCTTCATCATACTTTCCAGTAAATCCCCCAATACAGACACCAGGCAGACCAAAGCACTTAATGCAACAAAGAACAAGCTCTTAGAAAGGGTCAGCTCTATTTGAACGGCAACAACAAGCGCAAGAATAGTGGTCACAAGCAAACCACCCACTACCCCCTCAACAGACTTGCCAGGACTAACCTCGGGAGCAAGCTTACGTTGCCCCCACCTTCGTCCGACAAAATAAGCTCCGGTGTCAGCACCCCAGACAATGGCCATTACATACATCACCCACCACGGATTCTGGGCTTGCAAACGCACCAGCGCCAGCCAGGCTGGAATCAAAACCAGCAGGCCCATCAGCGCTTTAATGCCAGTACGGCTCCCCCAGCGAAGGCTGCTTTGTGGAAACTTGATTACCCACCAAAAAGCCAGACCCCACCAGAGCACGGCCACGCCCATGACAAAAACATCAACCCTTAACACATTCACTGTCAGCACACCGGGCAACATAAACACTGCAAACTGCAGCAGTGCAATCAGGGAAACGTACGCCAAGCGTTTAACAGGGTTGTCAACACCCATGATATCACTCCATTCCCAGGCAGCAATAAGCACCACCAGTGCCATCACCCAGGCAAAGTGTTGAGATGGCAACATGAAGATCGCGGCCAATACAGCGGGAATGAGGATCATCGCGGTTAGGATTCGTTGCTTAAGCATTGGGCAAACCTGTGTTGGCTGCTGAACTTGCCACTGGCTTACTTTCTGCTTCGCCACGCCCACCAAAGCGACGCTGACGGTTTTCATACCAAACTAAAATATTATACAAATCTTCCCGGCTAAAATCAGGCCAATACTGATCAGAGAAATACAACTCAGCATAGGCCAACTGCCATAATAAAAAATTGCTGAGGCGCTGCTCTTTGCCGGTTCTGATACACAGGTCTGGCATGGGATACTGGGCCAGACATAGATGTTGCTGAAACTGGGCCTCGGAAATACTTTCTGCCTTAAGCTCCCCCTGCTCAACCTTTGCAGCCAGTTTTCGCGCGGCATTAACAATATCCCATTGACCGCCATAATTCAGGGCAATGGCTAATACCATTTTTTTATTCCCAGAGGTTAACGCTTCTGCCTCAGCCATTTGCAATTGCAGTTGTTCACTGAAATGACTGCGATCACCGATAATTTCCATGCGCACATGGTTTTCATTCAGTTCCGGAATCTCCTCGATCAAGGCGGTCAACAACAGCCCCATCAAAGCTTCCACTTCACCACTTGGACGAGACCAGTTTTCACTGCTAAAAGCAAAAACCGTTAGAATGTCTATGGCTTCATAATCTGCACAGGCTCGAACAATCTCACGCAGCGCACCAACACCTGCGGCATGACCTTTCGCACTGGAAAGCCCGCGCGCTTGGGCCCAGCGGTTATTGCCATCCATAATAATTGCGATATGACGGGGAATACTACTTAAACCAGTAGACGACTCTGCCTGGGATTGATGTGTCACGAGAGGGTTGCCGTAATTAGTTAGTTAATCCTGAAGTATAAATAAACCTTTTTCCACAAATTAAGTTCGTTGCTCATTTTTCAGTATCGACTAATTAATGTGTACCTGTTAGTTAGGTAATACAGATACTCTAAATAACCGTTTACTTTGTGCTGTTTACACTTCAATTAATTCAGCTTCTTTTTTCTTCAGCCGATCTTCTACCTGAGTAATGAATTTGTCTGTCATTTTTTGAATATCGTCATGGGCTTTTCTTTCTTCATCCTCACTGATTTCTCTTTCTTTCAGTAAATCTTTAAGATCGCTCATAGCGTCACGACGAATATTACGCACAGCTACGCGACCGTTCTCGGCTTCGTGCCGAACCACACGAATCAAATCTTTTCTGGTTTCTTCCGTCAGTGGTGGCATGGGTAAACGAATAATATCGCCTGTTGACGATGGGTTCAAACCCAGGTCAGAGCTCATGATCGCCTTTTCAATAACAGGAATTAAGGGTTTTTCCCAAGGAGAAATAAGTAAACTGCGGCCATCTTCTACAGAAATATTAGCCAGTTGGCTTAACGGCGTATCGGTTCCGTAATAAGGCACCTTAACACTGTCCAGAATACTGGGGTGAGCACGCCCGGTACGGACTTTTTTAAACGCAGTTTCAACAGCAGCAATGCTTTTTTCCATTCTATCTTCAGCGTCTTGTTTTATCTCACTTATCACATGTTCACCTTTTTAATCCGCTTTACAATTTAAGCATGGGTTGTTATTAATCTGGGAATAAAATAGCAAGCACCAACCAGTACCCATCCATAAACAGGCACTAACTAATCAACGTACCTTCGTCGCCACCCTGAATCAAATTAGCCAATGCCCCCTGCTTATTCATATTAAACACCCGCACAGGCAAATTATGGTCCTGACAAAGACATATAGCCGTGAGATCCATCACAGCCAACTTCTTATTCAAAACCTCCGCATACGTTAAGGTATCATATTTTTCAGCATCAGGGTTTTTCATCGGATCTTCAGTATAAACACCGTCAACTTTCGTGGCTTTAAGAATCAGGTCAGCCCCAATTTCAATACCTCGCAAACAGGCTGCTGTGTCTGTGGTAAAAAACGGATTACCAGTGCCACCGGCAAAGATAACAACTTCGCCGTTTTTAAGATGACGCACGGCATGGCGCCGGTCGTAATGGTCGACAATACCGCTCATTGGAATAGCCGACATCAAACGCGAATCGATGTTAGACCTCTCCAAAGCATCACGAACAGCCAGACCATTCATAACCGTAGCCAACATACCCATATGATCACCGGCTACCCGATCCAGGCCCGCCTCATGCAAAGCGGCTCCCCTGAAAAGATTACCGCCACCAATCACAATGCCGACCTGCACACCAACACCCACTAACTGACCTATTTCAAGCGCCATAACATCAAGAACTTTAGGGTCAATGCCAAAGTCCATGCCACCAGCCAGCGCTTCACCGCTTAATTTCAACAAAATACGGTTAAATTTTGGTTGACTGTCTGGTTTTGGCATTAGATCAAAGCTCCTGTTTATTAATGGCGTTTATTATTGGCGATTGAATCTTGTTGTGTGTTTAAGCGCCCTCAACCTGGGCTCTTACTTCCTCTGCAAAATCCACCACGTCCTTTTCAATACCTTCACCGACTTCAAAGCGAATAAATTCTGTGACTGCTGCACCTTGTTTTTTTACCAAAGCACCGACTTTGATATCAGGGTCTTTCACGAACACCTGCTCAACAAGGCTGACTTCAGCCAGATACTTTTTCACTCGACCTTCAATCATTTTTTCGATAATGTTATCAGGCTTACCACTTTCTTTAGCTTGAGCAGCAAAAATTTCCTTCTCTTTCTCAAGTAACTCTTGAGAAATATCTTCAGGATTAACCACTAAAGGATTAGCCGCGGCCACGTGCATGGCAACGTCTTTACCCAGGGTTTCATCACCGCCGTTCAAGGCAACCAAAACGCCTATTCTACTGCCATGAGTGTAAGCACCCACTACGCCCTCTGCAGATAACACTACGGCACGACGAACCTGAATATTTTCACCAATTTTTTGCACCAGGGCCAAGCGTGCATCTTCCAGGGAAACATCACCACCCTCTTCAGCAGGCAAAGCCATTAATTTTTCAATATCTGTTTCCCGGGTTTCACCAACGCGAGTAACTACTTTATTAACAAAATTTGTAAAATTATCATCACGGGCAACAAAGTCAGTTTCACTGTTAACCTCAACCATCACACCTAATTTACCGCCGTTTATCACCGCAATACTGACAGCGCCTTCAGCAGCAATACGACCCGCTTTTTTCGCAGCTTTTGCCTGACCTGATTTACGCAGGTTTTCAATTGCCGCTTCAATATCACCATCTGTTTCTGTCAGGGCTTTTTTACAATCCATCATACCCAAGCCAGTACGTTCTCTTAGCTCTTTAACCATTATCGCTGTTACAGCCATCGCCTTACCCTCACTTGTAAGATGCAGAACCCTGATAAGCTTTATATCAAGGCTCAAATATAATTAAAATCTATCTTTTCATTGAAAAAAAGGGGGCCACGCCCCCTTTTCTAAAGTACTCATTTTGCAACAATGTTATTTAGCCGCAACTTCTGGCACCACTTCCGCTTCAGGGGCATCTTCCTCTACCGCAGCAATCTCAACAAAACCATCTGCTTCAATAACGGCGCCACCTTTGGCTTCAGTACGACCTTCCAGGCAAGCCTCAGCCATGCTGGTAACAAACAGCTCCACAGCACGAATGGCGTCATCGTTGCCAGGAATTACATAATCTACGCCGTCGGGGCTGCTATTAGTATCGACAATACCAATAACCGGAATACCCAATTTATTGGCTTCTGCCACTGCAATATTTTCGTGATCAACATCCACCACAAATAACACGTCAGGCAAACCACCCATATCCTTAATACCGCCAAGACTGCGATCAAGCTTTTCCATTTCGCGCTTACGCATCAAAGCTTCTTTCTTGGTTAACTTTTCCAGGCTTCCATCTGCAACCGCAGCTTCCAGTGCCTTTAAACGTTTAATCGATTGCCGAATGGTTTTGTAGTTAGTCAACATACCACCTAACCAGCGATGATTAACATAAGGCATGCCGGCTCGACTGGCCTGTTCTTGAATAACACTTGCGGCCGCCCTTTTGGTGCCAACAAATAAAACCTTGCTGTTATTGGCGGTTTTGTTTTTAACCAGTGCTAACGCTTCATTGAATGCTGGAAGTGTGATTTCCAGGTTAACAATGTGGATCTTGTTGCGTGCGCCAAAGATGTACTGGCCCATTTTAGGATTCCAGTAACGAGTTTGATGTCCGAAGTGCACACCAGCCTTCAGCATTTCCCGCATTGTAACGCTTGTCATAATTCAACCTTTAAATGTTTTGGGTTAAGCCTCCATACATCCCATCTGCCAACCTCAGCACTCCTGAAATAACCCAGGTTTAACCTGAGTTACAGAAAAGCCAAAGCACCCGACATCATGTGTCGATGTATGTGTGTTATTTTAAAGCAAAATCAACCACCTGCTTTCAGCATTGACTGCCAACAACTGGTAACTTCACTACCTTAGTTACTCTCTCCTGAAATCCTGAATTAAGCACAAGTTTGTAGTCTTAACAGGAGGACGGCTTTATAGCATATTTTAACAATTTCAACAATGCTTGTCTGGGCTCTCACCGCTTATCGGGCGTCTTGTCTGGCCCATCATCACTTATTGGGCGTATAATGGCCTGAAAATATCCTCCACCTGGGTGTACTGTTCTAACATATTGATTTTATATAGCCAGCGCCCCCTTGATAGGCGCAATGCTGATACAATGTCATTTATTATAATCCAGGGGGCACATTCAAATTCCAATAAATTACGAACATTAGCCCATGCCCGTTTCAATTAAAACACCTGAGCAACTCGAAAAAATGCGAGTCGCAGGCCGAATAGCCGCAAGAACCCTGGAAATGATAGGAGAATATGTCAAACCAGGCGTAAGTACCGGGGAGCTGGATCAAATCTGCCATGATTATATTGTTAATGAGCATCAGGCTATCCCCGCCCCGTTAAATTACAACGGCTTCCCAAAATCCATTTGCACCTCGGTGAACCACGTTATTTGCCATGGCATTCCCGCTGATGATAAACGGCTGAAAGAGGGCGATATCATCAACATAGACGTTACCGTTATAAAAGACAACTTCCACGGTGACACCAGTAAAATGTTTTTTGTTGGCAAAGCATCGGTCATTGCCCAGCGCCTGGTGCGGGTTACTCAGGAATGCTTGTACAAAGGCATTAAAATGGTCAAACCCGGTATCCGGCTTGGCGATATTGGCGCAGTTATTCAAAAACACGCAGAAACTGAGCGCTTTTCAGTGGTTAGAGAATATTGTGGGCATGGCATTGGCGAAGTGTTTCATGAAGAACCCCAGGTTTTACACTACGGCAAACCAGGCACCGGCATGGAACTGGTGCCCGGCATGACGTTTACTATTGAACCGATGATAAATCAAGGCAAACGCCATACCAGATTGCTGCCTGATGAATGGACCGTAATCACCAAAGACCGCAAACTTTCTGCGCAATGGGAACATACCATTGCAGTCACTGAAACCGGCTACGAAGTTTTCACCCTTCGCGAAGACGAAAACTTCCGCTGATATTCCCTATGCCTACCCTGAAAACAAATTCACCCACACCCGAACCTCTTAAGCTGTCCAGCTTTGAGCAGTTTACCCAAGCGCTGGCAGAGACCAAAGTACCTTCGCAATACGTACGCCAGTATTTAAAAGACAAACAAGGTGATATCGACGATCAGTTCCTGCAAGGCGCATCGGTTGTTGCGCTGTTACACCAAAGGGCACAACTGGTTGATCACGTGCTGTCCATGCTCTGGCAGTTTTTTATTGGCGAACACATGCAACATATTGCCTTGGTAGCTGTGGGTGGTTATGGACGCGAAGAGCTCCACCCATGTTCTGATGTAGATATCCTGATCCTTACCGAACAGTATCAACGCGATGCGCTACAAAGCAACATTGAAAGCTTTTTACAATTGCTATGGGACGCAGGGCTTGATGTTGGTCACGCGGTAAGAACTCCCGAAGAATGTTTTGAACATGCCAAAAAAGACATTTCCATCGCCACCAACCTGATGGAGTCACGCTGCATTATTGGTGACAAAACCCTGTTTGAAACCATGATGGTACAAACCGCTGCCGACAAAATATGGTCCAGCAAAGATTTTTTCAGCGCCAAACTTAAGGAACAAAAACATCGTCACCACAAACACAACAACACTGAATACAATCTTGAACCCGATATAAAAAAAGCCCCAGGAGGGCTGCGAGACATTCAAATGATTGGCTGGATAGCCAAGCGTATTTTAGGCATTCGAGCACTCAAGGATATTGTCAAACCCGGGCTGGTCACCGAAAATGAATTCGAAACCCTAAGTGCTTGCGAAGAATTTCTTTGGCAAATTCGATATCACCTACACCTCATCACAGGACGTAACGAAAACAAGCTGCTGTTCGATTATCAGAAAGACCTTGCCGATAGATTTGGATTTCAAGACACCAAAAAAAATCTTGCTGTAGAGCAATTTATGAAACGGTACTACCGTTCAGCTTTAACCGTTTCAGAATTCAATGACGTCATTTTGCAAAGTTTTGAAGAAGCCTTATTTCACCAAGGCATGACGCAAAGCTTTACCGCAATCAATGAGCGCTTCCAAATCAGAGACGGGGTGATCGAAACCGTCAATGAGAATGTTTTTAATGACACGCCATCAGCGATGCTGGAAATATTTGTACTCATGGCGCATAACAAAGCTATTCAGGATGTGTGCGCGGCAACAATACGACAAATCAGAAACCACCGACACCTTATTGACGTGCAGTTTCGAAAAAATCCGGAAAATAACCGGCTATTTATGCAACTGCTTAAAAATCCTGACACGCTGTTTTCAGTCCTAAGACGAATGAAACGCTACGGTGTTCTGGGGCGCTATTTACCTGCATTTGGCCAAGTTATAGGGCAAATGCAGTACGATCTGTTTCATATTTATACCGTGGATGCTCATACACTATTAGTTATAAAAAACATGCGGCGTTTCCGTCACCCGGAACAAAAACAACAATTTCCAATCGCCCACATCCTGATTCAAGAACTGCCGAAACTCGAAATCCTTTATCTTTCTGGCCTGTTTCATGATATTGGCAAAGGTCGCGGCGGTGATCATTCAGAACTGGGCGCAAAAGATGCCATTGCCTTTGCACAGCAACACGGCCTGAGTACATCTGAGACCCGTTTATTAGCCTGGCTGGTGGAAAACCACCTGATTATGTCGGTAACAGCACAAAGACAAGACATCTCTGATCCTGATGTTATTCAAAAATTTGCTGAAAGAATGGGGGACGAATTACACCTTGATTACCTCTATGTTTTAACCATTGCCGACATCTGTGCAACCAACCCTGAGCTGTGGAATGGCTGGCGCGCAACCTTGATGCGCCAACTTTATTCTGCAACCAAACGCGCATTACGAAGAGGTCTGGGCAACCCCATTGACAAGACTGAACGTATCGCAGAAACCCGGCAGGAAGCGCTTTACAAGCTGTCGAAACTACCAAAAAAAAATTATTCCGCCCTGGCCTTACCCATTTTGGAACATCTTGGTGATGATTATTTCTTAAGAAACAATGCCAACGATATTGCCTGGCACACCCAGGCCATTATTGAACACGGCAATAAAGCCACCCCTTTGGTCTTGATTCAGGAAACCAATGAATTAAAATACGAAGGCGGCACCAAGATTTTTATTTACACCCAGGATAAGCACAATTTATTTGCTGCTACCGTTGCGGTTCTTGATACCCTGCATCTCAATATTGTTGATGCAAGAATTATGACATCACAAACCAACTTCAGCCTTGATACTTATATAGTGCTGGAAGAAGATGGTTCACCCATAGGCAATAATCCAGGCCGCATTCAAAAAATACGTGAAAGCCTGGTGACAGCACTGGCTGATGAAAGTAATTATCCGGAAATAGTCAATCGACGCATACCTCGTCAACTAAAACATTTCGATATTAAAACCAATGTTGTGATTCGTGACAGTGAAAATCATCCTTACACTATCCTTGAACTAAATACTTTAGACAGGCCGGGCTTTTTAGCAAAGTTTGGCGCTATTTTAATGCGCCATAAAGTTGAATTAATTAACGCCAAAATTGCCACTCTTGGCGAAAGAATTGAAGATGTTTTTTTTCTTGTTGACGAGAACCAGCAGGCCTTTGGAAACACCCCGCTGAGTAAACAATTGGAAAAGGACTTACTTGAACAACTGGACACACTTGACCCCTGAATAAAACGACCTGGGCCTTAACACTGAAACTCAGACACCTGAACATGAATAAAGATCTAAACCTGCTGAAGCCATACCCGTTTGAGCAGCTCGCCAACTTGAAAGCGGGTATTCAAGCGCCCGTTAATTTACCCCACATCGCCCTTTCCATTGGCGAACCCAAACACGCGCCTCCAGCGCTTGTACTTAAAACCTTACAACAACAACTCGGTCAGGTCAGCATCTACCCCAGCACCAAAGGACTTGAAGAATTAAGACAAACCCTGTCTGAATGGCTTAGCCAACGCTTCAAACTTAATACCAATAGCTTGAATCCTGAGACCAATGTCTTGCCGGTAAATGGTTCTAGAGAAGGTTTATTTTCTTTCACTCAGGCCATTGTTGACCGTTCTGCACCTGAACCCCTGGTGCTGATGCCAAACCCTTTTTACCAAATTTATGAAGGCGCGGCTTTTTTAGCAGGTGCAAAACCTTACTACCTGCCTTGCAGGGAAGAAAATAACTTTTTCCCGGACATGTCCAACATCGATGTTCAAATCTTAAAAAACTGTCAGCTGTTATTTTTATGTTCGCCAGGCAACCCTACCGGAACTGTCTACAGTACAAAACAATTACATCAACTCATTGAACTGGCTGATAAATACGATTTTGTCATCGCATCCGATGAATGCTATTCTGAAATCTATCTTGATGAAGACAAACCGCCCATCGGTCTACTCCAGGCCTGCGCCGAATTGGGTCGAGATGACTTTAAGCGTTGCGTCGTCTTCCACAGCCTGTCAAAACGCTCCAACCTGCCAGGGCTACGCTCGGGTTTTGTTGCTGGCGATGCAGCATTGATTCAGGATTTTCTCAAATACCGCACTTATCATGGCTGTGCCATGTCAACGCCAACACAACTTGCCAGTATTTCTGCCTGGCAGGATGAGCAGCACGTGCGCAAAAACCGCGATTTATACCGGGAAAAATTTCAACTTGTCCATGATATACTGGGCAATCAGCTGCAGCTGGAATACCCTGAGGGCGGATTTTATTTTTGGGCTAAAACACCCATAGATGACCAGTCCTTTGCACAGCAACTTTACCAACAACAAAATATTACGGTACTTCCAGGGCAGTTTTTATCACGTACCATCATGGGCGAAAACCCCGGCCAAAACAGGATCCGCATGGCGCTGGTGGCGACAATAGACGAATGCCAAGCCGCTGCAAACCGGATGCAAAGCTTTATCTCAACCTTATAAACGCTAAACCGGAAAAAAAGAACTTCAGACAATGGTAACCTTATACGGAATAAGCAATTGCGACACGATAAAAAAAGCCAAAAAATGGCTGGAAAAAAATGGCGTTGATTTTCAATTTCACGACTTTCGTAAAGATGGTCTTGATAAAAAACAGCTGACACAATGGTGCAACGAATTGAATTGGGAACTTTTATTAAATAAACGCGGCAACACTTGGCGCAATCTGCCTGACGATGTAAAAAACACCGTCAATAAAACCAAGGCCATCAAAATGATGCTCGAACAACCCGCCATAATCAAAAGACCCGTACTTGATTTAGGCAAAGAACGTATTATTGGCTTTAGTGACAGCACATACAAAAATATTTTTAAATAATCACCAACTTAATCAAACCTTTTGGAACTACCATGAGCACAAATAATTTTTTATGCATCGCATTCGGTGTTGGCACTAAAAACAGTAACAACGAATGGCTGGAAGTTTTCTATCCCAAGCCACTGTTTCAACCCAACGCAAGCCTGGTTAAAGCCCTTGGCAGTATCGTTGGCTACCAAGATGGTAACAAGGCTATAGAATTTTCTACTGCGCAAGTTACACCTTTAGTGGATGCTTTAAACAATGCCGGCGAATCCGTTTATGCCGCCACCATTGCCGAATTCAAAACCAGTGAACGGCCTCTGGTTGCCACCTTCATTGAAAGCGACAAGCAGCCAAACAGCACCCCTGAAGCTTATTTAAAACTGCATTTAATATCACACCGACTGGTAAAACCTCATGATATTAATCTAAGTGGCATTTTTGCCCTGCTACCTAACGTTGCCTGGACCAATCTAGGTGCGATTGATTTGGATGAGCTGCCGCAAAAACAATTGCAAGCCAGACTTAAAGGGCAATTACTGGAAGTCATGTCGATTGATAAATTTCCAAAAATGGCCAACTATGTTGTGCCCAGCGGTGTACGCATCGCTCACACAGCAAGGGTTCGACTCGGAGCCTACGTGGGTGAAGGTACAACGGTGATGCATGAAGGCTTTATTAACTTCAATGCCGGCACCAAAGGCATCAGCATGGTTGAAGGCCGCATTTCGGCAGGCGTGGTTGTCGGCGAGGGCAGCGACCTGGGTGGCGGCTGTAGCACCATGGGCACTTTATCCGGCGGTAACAATGTGATTATTTCTGTTGGCGACGAATGCTTATTGGGCGCCAACGCGGGCCTGGGCATTCCCCTGGGTGACCGCTGCACCATAGAAGCTGGCCTTTATCTCACCGGCGGGGCAAAGGTTACTCTTCTCGATGAGCAAAACAACGTAGTGGAAATAGTAAAAGCCAAAGACCTTGCGGGCAAATCCGATTTACTGTTTCGTAGAAATTCGCAAACCGGGTCCATTGAATGCAAAACCAATAAAACTGCAATTGAGCTAAACGAAGCCTTGCACGCCAACAACTAAAGGCAATTTTAGTGATTAACCTGACTGGATTTTATGAACACCAATGATGTAAGCAACAATACGGCAAACAGCCGCAAACACAGCCTGGAATACAACAAGCTGCAAAAGCGGCTGCGTCGTGAAGTCGGTAAAGCCATCTCTGACTTCAACATGATTGAAGACGGTGACAAAGTCATGCTCTGCCTGTCAGGGGGAAAGGACTCTTATACACTGCTGGATATTTTACTGAATCTGCAACGCGCAGCACCCATCAATTTTGAAATCATTGCTGTTCATTTAGACCAGAAACAACCTGATTATCCCGCCCATGTGCTGCCCGATTACCTGGAAACCCTGGGTATCCCTTTTTATATCCTGGAAAAAGATACCTACAGCATCGTAAAGGAAGTGCTGCCAGAAGGTAAAACCATGTGCTCACTGTGTTCACGTTTGCGGCGCGGCAATCTCTATGGCTTTGCCGAGCAAATCGGTGCCAACAAAGTTGCTTTGGGACATCATCGTGATGATATTATGGAAACCCTGTTTCTAAATATGTTTTATGGCGGCAAGCTTAAAAGCATGCCGCCGAAACTGCTCAGCGATGACAAAAAAAACATCGTGATTCGCCCCCTGGCCTACTGCAAAGAAAAAGACATAGCCCGCTATGCCGAACACAAACAATTTCCGATTATTCCCTGCAACCTGTGTGGCAGCCAGGACAACCTGCAAAGAAAAGTGATTAAAGACATGCTGCAAAGCTGGGACAAACAACACCCCGGCCGCCTCGATATAATGTTTAAAAGCCTGCAAAACGTTGTGCCTTCCCACTTGGCCGACACCAAGCTGTTTGACTTTGAGAATCTACAACGCCAAACTGATAACAAGAAATTACAGGTTATCAATCTTGCTCCCAATACGCTAAGCAACACGCCAACACAAACATAATAAAACCTAATAGAAAACACTATGGCAGTCAGCAATACGACAGAAAGCTCTACCTTGGCATTGTGCAAAGCCTTGATCACCAAGCCATCAATAACACCCGACGATGCAGGCTGCCAGGCGCTGATGATCAAACGTCTGCAAGCCATCGGTTTTAATGTGGAAAAAATGCTCTTTGCCGAGGTTGAAAACTTCTGGGCCAGAAAAGGCAATGACGGCCCGGTTCTCGCCTTTGCCGGGCACACCGATGTGGTCCCCCCCGGCCCTTTAAGCGAATGGCACAGCAAACCTTTTAACCCGGAAGTACGTGGCAGCTATCTCTATGGCCGAGGCGCGGCCGACATGAAAGGCAGTCTGGCAGCCATGATAACCGCTTGCGAACGCTTTATTAAACAACACCCCAAGCACAAGGGCAGTATTGCTTTTTTGATTACCAGCGATGAAGAAGGTCCGTCTACCCACGGCACCGTCAAAGTCATGGAAAAACTCCAGCAACGCAATGAATACATAGATTGGTGCATTGTCGGTGAACCCTCCAGCACTGAAGCAGTAGGCGATGTGATAAGGAATGGACGTCGCGGCTCACTGGGTTGCGAACTTACCGTACAAGGTGTTCAGGGCCACGTGGCTTACCCTCAAAAAGCCGACAACCCTATCCATCGTGCCGCACCAGCCTTGGCGGCGCTGAGCGCTGAAATGTGGGATAACGGCAATGAGTTCTTCCCGCCCACATCTTTTCAAATATCCAATATACACTCCGGCACAGGCGCTACCAATGTTATCCCTGGCGAGCTGAATGTCATCTTTAATTTTCGTTTTTCCAGCGAACTAAACGCCCAAACCATAAGGCAGCGCACCGAAGAAATCCTCAACAAACACAACTTAAAATATCATATCAAGTGGACTCTGAGTGGCAATCCCTTTTTAACCCCTGCGGGCTCATTGGTTGACGCTACCGTAAAAGCGATTAAAGACGTAGCGGGTATAGATGCAGAACTGTCCACAGCAGGCGGCACCTCAGATGGCCGTTTCATCGCACCCACAGGCACACAACTGATAGAGCTTGGCCCCTGCAATGACACTATCCACAAAGTCAACGAATGCGTTAAAGTTGAAGACCTGGATATATTGTCTAAAATGTATGAACAGATTTTATTTGAGCTTTTGGTTGATGAGAAATGATATTTACCAAATAATAACGCTTATTCCAGAAGGCCGCGTGGCAACTTATGGGCAAATTGCACGCATGGTAGATGGCCCTTGCCATGCTCGACAGGTTGGCTATACACTTGCTGCAACACCTGATAATAAAAGTAACAAAAATGAAAAACAAATCCCCTGGCACCGAGTCGTTAATGCCAAAGGGGTAATAAGTGCCCGTGCCGAAAGCGACAACGAAGTCTATCAAAAAATTTTACTGGAAAGCGAAGGCATAGAATTTGATCACAATAACCGCATTTCATTAACACACTATCAATGTGATGACAGCGTGTTAAGTACTGCCATGAAAAAATACTAAGCACCTTTTAACCCAGGAAACCAAAATGCAAAATTTCCCACATCAATACAAAGTAAGTGCCAGCGCAACCGACGCAAGCAATGTCACTTTAACCTGCTCTGACAAAACTGCCATTGAATCCGCTCCACCCACGGAATTTGACGGGCCTGGTAACCTCTGGTCGCCTGAAGAAATGCTTGTTGCTGCTGTTGCAGATTGTTTTATTCTTTCTTTTAAAGCAGTAGCGAAGGCTTCAAAAGTTTCCTGGAACACCCTAAGCTGCAACGCCATGGGCACATTGGATAAAGTAGACAGGGCTCTGAAGTTTACTGAATTTCAGATCTCGGTAAACTTGCAAATTGCAGCGGAAGAAAATAAAGACAAGGCAGGCCGCGCATTAGAAAAAGCCGAAAAAAGCTGCCTGATTACCAACTCCCTCAATGCGCCCTGTCATCTGGAATACGAAATTGAAATTGTAGAATAAAAAATGGCTGACGAGCGCTTATAAGGCTTTTACCGTTCGCTCTGAAATAGTTCTATGACAAACATCCAGATCTTCCCTTAATATATCCACTTTTAGATGGTTTTGCCTAAGCCTGTTTTTTACCAGACTGGATTCCTTAGCATCCAATTTTAATTCGATGATGCATTCTGACCTATCCAGGCGGCTGCGGTATTCTTTGATATGGTGGTTATCCTGGAAAGCGCCAATTAAAAATCCTGCTGCGGCACCTGCTAAAGCCATAACCAAGACCACCTCTGCAAACATAAGGCTTGAAAACGGCTTTCCGCCAGGTGCGATCATAATCAATAACAGTGACAGGAGGGTTCCCAATAAAAGTCCAAGCAAGGTATAGCGTTCGAATGCCTGGGGGATATTGGTGCGATTGAACAGGCTGGCCACGGGCAACTGTTTTTCTCTTAACGGTTGCAAATCTTCAGCAACTATCTGGATTCTTTTCTTGGGTATGGGCAGCCGCAACAGTTCTTCTGTAACAGCTTTTGCCAGCTCTGCATTCGATGCAGCTAAATACAAACGGTTCATAATACTCCCCTGTTAATCTAAAAGGTTTTATCACGCAGATTGTTATTTTTTTCCTAAGCAACGTCCAGCAGTTTAATGCAGTCCCAAGTTAGATAACACTTTTCCAGCATCTGATTGTATATAATTTTTTGTATTTAAAAAAAGTTAGCTTAGATCCTTAACAAAGGGCAGATACTATTTTCTAAACAAGCCTCCTGGAATTAGTGCAGCCAAGCTTGTACAATTTCTTAAAGGACAGGTGTTAGCCATTTAACGTATAAAGCATTCCAGAATTTTTATGAATTTTAAAGCCGATGCGAAAAAATCTCAGGAACAATTAAAGCAAGAATACCTGCTTTTTTTACAGGGCAAAATGCCCATTGAAGAGCCGTTTATACTGGATGAAGAAGGCAAACCCTTAAAACCCCTGCCCTGTTGCCCACTTGCCCGTTCATTAACCACCTACGAAAGAGCAAGCAAAGCGCTCAGCAAGCTGGCTTACGCATTTTAAAAACCCTTCTTTGTTGCCAATTTTTTGAACTAAATCAAAAAGCTGGCATAGCACCGCATGTGAACTTGTTCTATAGTAAACACCCCTAAGCGACGCAATTCGCATATCAAGTGTGCGGCTTGATTAATATTTAAAAGATTAGGGAGAGCAAACATAGGGAATAAAAGAAAAACAAACTAAAGTAATATTTAAAACGACAACCCAGGGTATGACAACATATGGATACACAAAGAAAAGACCAAAGAGTGAAACTCAGTAGATATGTTGGCATTTATGATCAACAAACCAGCAGACTGGTTGGACATGTTGTTAATCTGTCAAAGTCTGGTCTGATGATAACCGGACATCGAGCTTTCAACGAAGGCCAGAAATTCTCGTTTTGGACTGAAAACGAGCTAAACGAACGCCTACCCTTTGACGCTGTGAGCCGCTGGAATAGCAAATCCAATGATCATTTCAACAATACAGGCTTTGAATTTGTTGCCCTGCCGAAGAAAACCAAAGCGACTTTTTCTAGATACCTTTAACACCCGCTTCCGGCAAAGCCTTACAACCCTAGTGAAGCTCTGAATAAATCTGAACATAAAAGAGATGACCTGGAGAATCCTGCAAGCAAGCCCAGAAAAAGCTTAATGGTTTTTTAGCCTCGGTATTTTTCAGGTATAATTGCCTTCGAGTCATGGAATCACTAGCGTCTTCTTTGATTCCTCTATGAATTATAAGCTACAGTTTCAATACCTTAAATCGTCTACAAGAGCGCAGCTGCAAGCAAACAACCATGGCCAAAAAAAAACCCCTTAACTTTGAAAGCTCCCTGGAAGAACTTGAAGGCATCGTCGAGGACATGGAAGGTGGAGAACTAAGCCTTGAAGCGTCCCTGAAAGCCTTTGAAAAGGGTATAAAGCTAACCCGCGAATGTCAGGAAGCCCTAAACCAGGCCGAGCAAAAAGTACACATTCTGATGGAAAAAAGTAACAGTACGGGCACTGAGACAGCAGATGATGATAAAGACTGGCAAACCTTCGACTCAGATAAGCAGTGACCTGAAGAATCTCTGATCAAGTCATTCCCCCTAGAAGCGCGACTTTACCCTGCTTCAATTTTACAACACATACTCACCAACAACATCGCCTACACAAGCAAATATGACAGTAATAAACACTAACCAAGACTTTCAGACATCATTCATTAAGGTTTACCAGAAACGTTGTGAAGAAAAATTACGCTCGTTGCTTCCTGCTAAAAACAGCACCAAAAGCCAATTAGCCGAAGCCCTTGCATACGCAGTATTAAGCGGCGGCAAGCGCATTCGGCCATTACTTTGCTACGCAACAGCCGAGGCCTTATCAGCACCGGCTGATCACGTTGATGCAGTCGCCTGCGCCGTTGAACTGATCCATGCCTATTCTCTGGTACATGACGACCTGCCCGCAATGGATAACGATGATTTACGCCGCGGCCAACCCACTTGCCACAAAGCCTACAATGAAGCCACGGCAATTCTGGCAGGCGATGCCCTGCAAGCCCTTGCATTCGAAGTTATTGCTGATGACACACTGAGTCCGGCTTCTCACCAGCAAAAATTAGCGCTGATTCTTGAACTGGCGCAGGCTTGCGGTGTATTTGGCATGGTTGAAGGCCAATGCCTGGATATTGCGGCTGAAGGCCAACAACTTAAGCTTGCAGATTTAGAGCACATACACCAACTTAAAACCGGTGCACTGATTACCAGCAGTGTAACCCTGGCAGCCAAAGCCTGCGACTACCGCGACCCTCATGTAATAGCCCTTCTAAGCCGCTACGCCACCTTGCTCGGCCTGGCTTTCCAGGTCAAAGACGATATTCTCGATGTCACCACCGAAACCGATACTCTGGGCAAAACCCAGGGTGCCGATGCCGCCCTGGAAAAAGCAACCTACCCAGCCCTGTTGGGACTGGAAGGCGCAGAACAAAAACTGCAAGCCCTTCACCAGGACATCCAACATATTCTGCAATCACTGACAACATCTCTCGGCTCATCAGCTAGTATTCTTGGCGATTTAGCCAATTATATTATTCAAAGGCACTATTGAACCCTTCTACAAAACGCCATTGTGACGATTGCGATATAGTTAGCGCCCAATTTCTGTAAATGATGTAAAATAAGCTACGAGCAACTGAAAATTGTGCTTACGCAGTCTCTCATACCCAGATTTCTTGAAGACACCCATAGCTATGTTTCACGAATTTCCATCTTCAGCGCCGTCTACCCCCCTGCTGGATCGGGCAGACACCCCCGACAAGCTCCGCCAACTGGCGCCAGAGCAGCTGCCGCAATTGGCAAATGAACTGCGTGAATTTCTGCTATACACAGTGAGTAAATCTGGCGGGCATTTTGGTGCCGGCCTAGGTGTTGTGGAACTCACCATTGCCCTGCATTATGTCTACAACACACCTGAAGACAGGCTGGTCTGGGATGTTGGCCACCAGGCCTATCCACACAAAATTTTAACCGGTCGGCGTGAACAAATGCACACCATCCGCCAGAAAAATGGCCTGGCAGCCTTCCCCTGCAGAACTGAAAGTGAATACGACACCTTCGGCGTAGGCCATTCCAGCACATCCATCAGCGCCGCCCTCGGTATGGCCATGGCTGCCAAAATGCATAACAACCCGCGCAAAGTGGCCGCCGTGATTGGCGATGGCGCCATGACCGCAGGTATGGCCTTCGAGGCCCTGAACCACGCAGGCCATGCACAATCCAATATGCTGGTGGTATTAAACGACAACAACATGTCCATATCACAAAATGTCGGCGGCCTGTCCAATTATTTTGCCCGACTTTGGTCCAGCAAGCTTTACACCACCGTGCGTGAAGGCGGTAAAATGATCCTCTCCAACCTGCCGGAACCCGCCATGGAACTGGCCCGTAAAACTGAAGAGCACATGAAAGGCATGGTCTCGCCCGCCACCTTGTTTGAGGAACTCGGCTTTAATTACATCGGCCCAATGGATGGCCACGACATCGACCTGCTGGTTCATACCCTGAAAAACATGCGTGATTTATCAGGCCCGCAACTGCTGCATATTATTACCCGCAAAGGCAAAGGTTTTGCCGCAGCAGAACTCGACCCCATTGGCTACCATGCGATTAATAAAATTGAACCAAGCCCAAGCAAACCGGTACCGGTTAAACCCAAGGCGCCAAAATACCAGGATGTTTTTGGCCAGTGGATTTGCGACATGGCAGAAAAAGACTTTCAACTGGTGGGCATTACCCCGGCCATGTGCGAAGGCTCAGGGCTGGTGGATTTCTCCAAGCGTTTCCCCAGCCGCTATCATGATGTGGCCATTGCCGAACAACATGCACTGACCCTGGCAGCGGGAATGGCCTGTGATGGCCTAAAGCCAGTCGTTGCTATTTACTCAACCTTCTTGCAACGGGCCTACGACCAACTGATTCACGACATCGCCCTGCAAAATCTTGATGTCACCTTTGGTATTGATCGCGCCGGACTCGTGGGTGCCGACGGCCCCACCCATGCGGGCAGCTTTGACCTAACTTACCTGCGCTGCGTACCCAACATGGTCATTTGCGCCCCCTCGGATGAAAATGAATGCCGCCAAATGCTCTACACCGCCTATCAATACCAAGGCCCGGCGGCAGTTCGTTACCCTCGCGGACAAGGCACCGGTGCCGCCATAGAAAAAGACATGCAAGCCTTAGCCTTAGGCAAAGGCATAATTCGCCGGGAAGGCGTTGATATCGCCATTCTGGCGTTTGGCACGGTACTCGCCTCCGCCATGGCCGCCGCAGAACAACTGAATGCAACCGTAGTCGACATGCGGTTCGTCAAACCTCTCGATGAAACACTCATCGAAACCCTCGCAGCCGAACACCAGCTATTGGTTACCGTAGAAGAAAATGAAATTGCCGGCGGTGCCGGCTCAGGAGTTACTGAACATTTAAACCGTCAAGGAATACTTGTAGCTGTATTACAACTAGGACTGCCAGATTACTTTGTTGAACATGGCACACCTGAAGCAATGCTTGCCGAGTGCGGACTGGACAAAGCAGGCATCCTCAAGGCAATTAAAAATCGCTGGCAGAATATCCTTGCAAACCAAAAGAAAACACCCGCTAAGGAAACAGCACCGAAAGTAAAAAAAGCCGGAAAAATTTAGCTGGACCTTGGTGTTACTGAAACAGCGTGTTAATTTTCAACAAAAAGCAATCACCATACAAAGCACCCTCACCAGCCACCCACACACCATCAAAAACGGCGACACCCTCAGCGGCATTATCGCAAAACTGTACGGCATCCAACCCAAAGACAGCCGCTTTCAAAAAGCCAAAGACTTTTTGTTATCTATAAATCCACAAATTAAAAACCCCAATCAAATTTACCCCGGCCTTGTTCTGCGTGTTGACGAAAGTTAGTCTTTTTTATTTTTTTTATCCGTCATCAGGTGGCCCAGCTTGTCTTGCTTGGTTTCAAGGTAGCGTTCATTGTGGGGGTTACGCCCCGTATGCAAGGGCACCCTTGCCACGACTTCATAGCCGTAACTTTCTAAAGAAGCTACTTTTTTGGGGTTATTGGTTAGCAGTTTTAGTTGCGTGATTTTCAGGTGTTTTAACATCTCATCACACATCGCATACTCGCGCTGGTCGGCACCAAAACCCAGTTGCTCGTTGGCCTCAACCGTGTCGGCTCCGGCATCTTGTAAATGGTAGGCCTTGATTTTATTAAGCAGGCCAATACCTCGACCTTCCTGGCGCAGATACAAAATCACCCCGCGGCCTTCCTTGGCAATGCGGCTCATGGCTTCTTTGAGTTGCGAGCCACAATCACAGCGCTGACTGAACAGGGCATCACCGGTCAGGCACTCTGAGTGGACTCTGGCCAACACCGGCCCGCCTTTACTCACATCACCAAAAGTCAGCGCAATATGTTCTTTGCCGCTTTCTACATCTTCAAAACCGTGGATATCAAAAACACCCCACTCAGTGGGTAATTTTGACGAGGCTACATAGCGTATGGACACCTAATACTCCTGCTTCAATAGGCCCAAGCACTGCCCACAAGCGTTAAAATCAAGGCTGGAGATTGTAGCAGGACTTTACGCAATCGGCTAATTCAAAACCATGGCACAACTGCCTGAGTACGGCAGCAAAAAAACAAAGCGTTAATTCCAAGCCATTGATTTATAGAGCTAAGTTTTTTTTCTGGCTAAAGTCAGACCATCACCAATGGGAACCAGCGAGAACTCAACCCGTTGGTCTTGATGAATGTGTTGATTCAACGCCCTGATAGCAAGGGTTTCTTCATCATTAATGCTGCTGTCTGCAACATTACCGCCCCACAGGACATTATCAACCGCAAGCACTCCGCCGGGCCTTAACAGTTCAAGGCATTGTTCATAATAAGTGGTGTAGTTTCCCTTATCAGCATCTATAAATGCGAAATCGTATTGCCCTTGTTCACCCTTCGCAATCATTGCAGCAAGGGTTTCTTGCGCCGGAGCCAGGCGTAAGTCAATTTTGTCTGCCACTGCGGCTGCCTGCCAATATTTGCTGGCAATATTGCTCCAGTCCTCACTAATATCACAGGCAACAATCCGCCCGCCTTCAGGTAATGCCTGGGCCATACATAAGGTGCTGTAACCGGTGAACACACCCACCTCGATAATATTTTTAGCGCCCAACATAGACACCAGCAATGCCATAAACTGCCCCTGCTCTGGCGCAATTTGCATCCGTGCCATTTCAAGTGACATGGTCTCTTTCCTTAAGGCTTTTAATACCGCTGTTTCTCGCAACGAATGTTCAAGCAGGTATTTATAAATTGCATCATTCAACTCTAGTGTTTGGTTAGACATCATTAATCACCTTTCAAATTTTCCATTTTGCAAAAAATATAAGCTTTGTTTAATCGCTGATTGACTGCGCATAATAAACGGATGACTGTGAGGCAGCACCCTATAATCTGCCATGCCTTCGAGCCTGGCACTCGCCAGGGAAACCTTGCCGTCGTCATCTCCGGGTATCATGGTCGACAAAATCAGGTTAACGCTTTTATTGCCGGTAATAACACCCACTTCATATGAAACCGGGCCGAGTTTATTTACGATGCTGTTTTCTTCTGTACCCAGTTGCAAGCCTGCCGGGCCGTTCAAGGCAAAAAACCCGGGTACCTTATTCAGGGTATCAACCACCTCACTGCCCTTATTCGGCGGACTTAACATTACCACCCGGCCAAGTTTATCCAAAGCGTGCTTAGACAAATAATAACGGACTAAAATCCCACCTAAAGAATGGGTGATAAAATGGATTTTTTCAACCTTGTCATTTTGCAAACAAGTCTTTATCGCCTTAGGAATAGCCAGCTCGGCCAACACCTCAACAGCATGTTTTGTGGAAGGGTAACCGTCATTCACCACCTGGTAATTATTTTTCTTTAAAGCTTTCTCCAGTTTATTCATTGATGCTTTAGTCCGGGCCATACCGTGTAAAAGAATCACGCATTGATTCTGATTTTGATGACTGTTTTCTTCAAGATCTAAAGCCAAAGCACTCGACATGCCACTGACAAAACCAAAGCAGACAAACGCGATGGCGCAGCATGAACTCAAGACATTGGATAGTTTGGACTCAAGGTAAGCGTTCATGATTTAATTCAGAGGTTCTCTTAGATTTCTAATCATCTATAGCCCTATTATGAGAACGTTAATTGCGTTTGCCAATCTATAAAGCACTAACGCACAAAAGACACTTTAAAAGCACTTTGAGCTGCCCGCCCATGATCATCCACCACCCTAACATTAAACTCCCCATCGTGCGGCCGCCAAAAAAGTGGCTGGTTTTTTCTTGATTTGCCGACAAACTCACTGCCAATAAACCAGAATAATTCTTTAACATCCGCATCGACTACCGCTGAAAGCGGGATCGCGTCCTGAGTTTCTTTGTCGCTTTGTAATGCATAGGTAATACCTGGCAAAGGGGATTTAATCAGCGGTTCCTGCCCCGTGCTGCTAATCGCGTTTAAGGTACACGCTTTTGCGTAAGCTGGAGGTGTTCTCAAGGATATACCCGCTGCTTGAAAAATATTTAAAAAATCCGATGGCCAAAACTCGTAAACTTTTAATTCGGTTTCACCTGATTGGTGCCAGCAGGCCCTGAGACCGGTTTGTTTATCTATAGGTATTGCCCGGTGCACCGTTGAAACCTTTATTGGTGAAACCCCCGGAATAAACCAGGCTGGTTTTGTTTGCGGGCAGTAACGCCCAGGTAAATCACCGGTATTGGCACACACTGATATTTTACTTAAATTCAGCTTGGCCGGATCCACGGCATCATCAACACGCCAATCTTCATTGGCTTGCAAAACGGCAAATAATTCAAATAACAAGGGCCCTGCTGCTTTTCGGCCAATAAATGCCGGGTTACCACTGCCCTGAAAATCCCCGACCCATACAGCCAGCACATAGGGGCCGGAAATACCCACTGCCCAGGCGTCCCGGAACGCAAAGGAAGTTCCGGTTTTCCAGGCAATATGGTTACGCCGGTTTACCGAGCCGATGCTTTCTTTAACAAAAGGGGCCGGGTTATCTTTGAGTATATCCAGGATTAGAAAACTTGCTTCGGGGCTGAGTAATTGTTCGCTGTCGGTTTTGTCTATTGACTGCTGAGGCTGCTCGTCTCGCAAACTTTTAATCGCTTTTAAGCGCCCACCATTGGCCAGCATGGCATAAAGCCTGACTATTTCTTGCATGGTCAATTCACCACCGCCCAGAGCCAGGGCCAAACCGTAATGGGCTTCTTCCTTTAAACCGCTCACTTGAGCTTTTTTAAGAAATTGATAAAAGCTCATACCGGGTAATTGCGATTGCAAATCAACAGCTGGCACATTCCGGCTGGTAATTAGCGCGTCTCTTGCGAATACCGGTCCAAGAAATTGCTGGTCGTAATTTTCAGGCGTAAAACCACCAAAGCGTTTTTTTGAATCTTTTAGCATGGTCATCGGGTGGATCACACCCTGGTCCAGAGCCAAGGCATAGACGAACGGTTTTAAAGCCGAACCGGGCGAACGTTTAGCGCTTACGCCATTTACCTGGCCATTGATTTTTTGATCAAAGAAATCAGCAGAGCCTACCAATGCCTCCACTTCCATGGTTTTATAATTCAACAGCATGGCGGCGGCATTGTTGATACGCTCACTTTTTCTTCGCTGCACATAAGCTGAAAGCACTTTTTCGGCTAATTTTTGCTGATTTTTATCAATGCTGGTTTTAATAATGCCGCTTTCCAGCCAAGGTAAGCTGGCATTTAGCTGATCAACAAAATGTGGTGCAATAAATGGCAGCGCTTCAGGTGGCCTAACGGCCAGTGGCATAGTCATAAAAGCCGATTGAAATGTGTCTTCAGGATGGTCTTGCAGCCAGCGTTGATATAAATGGCTACGCGCTGCATATAAAGCCAAACGGCCTTTTTCAACGCTTGGATTTCTGCGATTTGGATTTTGTGGAATAACCGCCAGCGCTAAAGCTTCAGGCAAACTGAGTGCACTGGCAGGTTTATTAAAATAGATTAGGCTGGCTGCGCCTACACCCTCTATGTTTCTGCCATAGGACGCCAGGTTAAAGTAGGCTTCGAGTATTTGGTTTTTTCCATAGTGCCGGGTAAGCTGAAGCGCATGGATAATTTGCCGTAGTTTCCCGGAAATACGGGTGGTATCAATGCGCCAGCGTAATCGCGCTACCTGCATGGTAATGGTTGAAGCACCTATTCTACGCTCGCGGCTCACATAGGTGCTCCAGAAGGCGCGAATAATTGCCGGTAAATCAACGCCGGCATGACTATAAAAGTTTTTATCTTCATAGAGAATGCTTGCATCACGAAAGGTATTCGACACTTCATCGATGGGCGTATAAATTCTATAACGCTGGTCTGCTGCCAGGGTCATACGCATCAAAGCGTCGTTGCGGTCGAAAAAAGCGCGGGAATAGCTTTGATAGGTGACAAGTTCAGGCTTTAGGCAAAACAGGTAGCTTGCAGTAATGGTGAGTGCCGCTAATATGATTAAAACCATGGTGAAAACAAAAATGCGTGGCAGTAATCCGCTTTGCCAATTACATCGCCACACCCCGCCATTGCCAGAAAAGTGTAGTAGTTGTTTTAATTTATCGATTGCTCTCATTTTGCCGGTATAACTTCAAATTCTCCCGCTTTACTACTGCCACGAATAGCACGGTTATACATGGAATCGGCAAACGCCGGTGGCACCACAAAGTGTCCGGCGGCGGTGAGTTTTACCCGATAGGCTAATTCTTTAAGCGAAGTATCAAAATCACCATAGATCACTATTCTGTCTTCACGCACATCAACATAATCCGCCCGCCAGTTGTAAGCCGTTCGCGGTACAGAGCTTCTGATCACTTCAAAACCTCCGGGCAATAAATCCACGACAGCAACATTGGTAACGGCTTTATCTAAGGCTCGAATGCGCAGTTTCACAGTAATTTCTTTTCCTTGTTCAAAACTGCTGATTTTTTTACCATTGTCATCCAAAAACTCCCTGCTGATTTCCAAACCTTCTCTCACCACCTTGCTTGGCAAATTTTTGTCAAAGCCGGATTGTGCATTTAAATAAAATAAGGGAGTTTGGCTATTAATAATTATTTTTCGGGCGACTGCTGTGTAAAGCGCACTCATAAAAGGTTTCTGCTGAGCAGACAATTTAACCCGTTCAGCCTTTTCTTCCTGCATACTAAAATCAATGGCCTCCTTGTAATCACTACCCAAAACCAGTTTGCTATAGGCCCCCAGTGCCAAAATACTATAAGCTGAGGCAATGGTATTATATTGGCCTTCAAAAACCGGCTGAATCAATTGCAACAGCTCTTCACCGGCTATTTTACGGGCGCGGGGCTCAAAGTGTTTTGCCAGCAAATACAGGTATTGCGCATCCTGGGTAAGCGGTGAGAAGAAATCGCCGTATTGATCGGCATTGCGTGTGCCTAGTTTATAACGATCAATAAGTTTTTCTGACTCCGCTTGTTTTTGTAAAAGCTGATAGGTTGCCGCCATATAGACTGCGCTTAAATCGCTCTGCCATTGTTTTTTATAATTTGCCTCAAGATATTCCTGGAGGTGAACCAAGTAATTGGTCGTTACATCGCCCAATCTGGTGAGCAGATAAATGGCATTGGCTCTAACCAATGCCTCCTCAAGGTTAGCTGCCTCTTGACTGACATAGGTATTGAGGAAGTCCTTTCCTCTTTGAATCATATCTTGAGGTACCGAATAACCCAGGTCACGGGCTTCAATAAGAAAATGCATCACATATACGCTGGGAAATTCAGCACTCGTACGCCCTCCAGGCCAAAAGCTGAAACCGCCGTTACCCAATTGCCGCTCACGCAGTTTGTCAATCAAGTGAGTGAATTTGACCCGGGTTTCTTCACTGCGGGGTTCAAAGCCTGGATGCGTCATTAAGCCCAGCAGAGGAAACACCTGACTAACAACCTGTTCGGTACAACCATGGGGGAAATGCTCCAGGTAGGACGACAACCCATCAACCAAGACCAGGGGGCTGGCAGAAGCAGAGACTTTTTGGCTGGCAAGGTCTGCATACAAAGCACGGTTAATGGGGAGTTCTGCCGTGCCATCTTTTTCATAACCACTGTCGAAGCTTGAATAATAAGGCATAGCGGGCCTGATACTCAGGCTGGCAGATCTACTGGCCTCTTCTTTGCCCAAACGAACCTTAAACTCCAGCTCTGCCGCACCTAGAACGTCTTTGGCTTTAACCTTAAAATTAGCCTTGCCTTCAGCACCTTCACTGATTTTTAATGTGGCTTTGTTGACGCCGACAATTTCCAGATGTTTAGATGCCTGCACCTCTATGCTGACATTTGCGTCTTTGCCGGAGCCTTCGACAATATTTGCCACTCCCACCGTTACCTGAAACTCATCGCCAGGGGCCGCCTGGGTTAATACGTAGGGCGAAATCACAAAAGGGCCGCGCGCTAATACTGAAGCTGAATCAACACCCATGGCATTATCACTCACCGCAACGGCCATGACACGTAAGGTGCCGGAAAAGGTATCGGGCACAGTGAAACTTAGGTTTTTTTCTGCTTCGCTGGCGTCGACAACTCCCGACCAGTACACCGCTGGTGCATCCACTTTTCTTGAAAATGGATTGAGGTTTTTAGCAAGGGCCTGCATTTTAAGCATATCAGCCATACCGCCACCACTGGCAGCAAACTCTTTAAGCAGATTAAATTCAGGCATAATCAGATCAAGTATCTGCAAGGTTTTTACATCCAGAGAACGCTTTCGCAAGAAGTGATCCAAAGGTGCAGGGGTTTTATAATTAGCCACTTGCAAAATGCCTTCATCCACAGCAAAGATAATCGCTTTCGAATCAGCAGACGATGAATAACTTATGTTCATAGCCTTACCTGGCCGCACAATTTCGTCCACGCCCAACACAACCTCCACTTCACGCTTGCTGCGATCAATGGTAAAAGGTTCAACGGCATAGCTTAAGGGGCTGGTGAATATTTCCTTTGAATTGATATCCCTGACAAAACTGACATTCACATAAGCATTACCTTCAAGACCCATGGGCACAGAAATAGATTCAATGGCGCTCTCTGTTGTGGTGCTAAACCATTTAAAGGCATGAACTTTATCGGTTTCAATGGTAATTAGTCCGGATCCCACATAGGGTGCCCGTATATTCATTTCAATCAATTCACCGGGCTTGTAATCTTTTTTATTGAGCTTTAATTGCAACTCAGCATTATTTTCCAGCTTACCCGTCAAATTAGCATAGCCGACAACGCTATAATGAATACTACTGAGTTTAAGCGCTGCTTCATTATAAATTTCCAGAACAAAATCCCCAGGGGCGTGAGTTGGTAATTTATAATCTGTACCTGCTTTGGCTATATCGAGTTTAAACGCATTTATTTCTTTTTCTTTATCCACCGTCTGGTATTTAAAGGTGCCATTTTTTTGCTTAATCAAAGTCGACACATGCTGTATTTCTTTTAGACGTACTTTTAAGCCGGTTTTTGCCTCTGTTTCCAAATTGGCATTAAGCACTATTAAATTAAGCGAGCGTTCACCGTTGATATTGATATAATTCAGCTTACCATCGCTTTTATAGCCTACCAGGTAGGGCAATGGTGAAAGCATCATCCTGTTTTTGGCAATCACACTTCGGCCACCGCCCTGCTCAAAACCCTCAGCGGTAAAATCCAGGGTGTAGGTACCTTGATCAAATCGGTCCAGTGAAATTTCAAAGCTTGCTCGGCCTTCTGCATCGCTTATTTTATCTGCAAGTTTTTCATCCAGAGTTAACTGGCTCTGCTGACTAGCTTTGGTATCTTTATAGGGGTCGGTAAAAGCATAATCCTTATATTGCTTAAAATTAAAATTGCTTGGCCTAACGCTAATCTTTCCGGTGATTTTTCTATCTTGAGCGGCCGCACCAAAAAGATTTTTTAATTCGACCTTGGCCACTACAGACTTTTCAGTAGACCAGCCCTTTTGTTTGGCACCGACCAGCTTGCTTTCTATTTTGAGGGTATCGGGCTGAAACTCCTCTACTTTAAAGGTACCAGAACCAATCATCCGTCCGCGATCTTTATTGCTCCGCACCAGATAAACATCCACTTGATAAAGACCTGTATCTGAGCTTGCATGAGTGGGGTAGTTAAAATCAAACAGGCCTTTTTCAGGCAGTATTACCTTCTCAACTTTAGTTTCGTTTCTGCGCGGGCCGAGGATCACCACTTCAAGGGGAATACCTTCTGTATTATCAAAACGTTCACTTTTAACAATGGCGGCGATATTAACCGCTTCACCCGGTCGATAGATGCCTCTATCGGTAAACACATAGGCGCTTAAACTTTGGCTGCTGGACCGACTTCTACTGACGCCACCGACATCAAATTTTGAATAATTTATTTGCCTTGAGTAACGCTGAAAGGGAATAAAAGACATGTCATTTTGGGTTTTTACAAGGTATACATTAGGCTGTTTTTCATTTTCAAAACCCTTGGTATTTGGAAAACTGACATGCCCGTCACTTGAGCTTGTTTTTTTGAATAAGGCAATACCGTTCTTACCCAATAATGCAACCTGGGCATTGGCCACTGGCTTACCGGTTTGGATCGATTGCACAAAAACCTCGTGGGAATGATCAGCATTATCTTTAACCAATAAACCCAGATCCGTCACCATGATCAGGCGTTTATCCGATACACCGTATATCTCTCTATTTACATGCTTATTCCAGCCTTTAACCTCGACAAAGAACAAACCATACTTTTCATACTTTCCTTGCTTACCGACCAGGTATTTTGACAAATCCACATGGGCGTAATTGGCTTCCTTGGGATGAGCAGGCTTAAGCGAAATAATTTCTTCGCCGTAGTCGGCAACATTTTGATATGAAAATTGATAATTGGAGAAATAAGGATCTTTAATATCGCCACTGGTTTGATTCACCAAATGGTGAATCTGATCAGGCATGACTTTGCCCACAGAAATTTTCAGCGAATTCAAACCGCGTGACAGTAAGCTGAGTTTATTTTCTCCTGAAAAAGTTAACACCGAGCCATCGCCCATAATGTTAATTGTTTTAGGGTAGGAGGGTGCAATTAGTACATTGTCGTACAATGAAGCTTTAATAAACCTATTCACCGAGGTCAAGCCCGGCTTTATGTTTACATAAAGGTATCGTCCTTCTGGAACATCAAATACAAAGTTATAATGTTTTGAAAATGATTTTTCGTTGGGTACAAGGCGTAAGTTTAGTTTTTCTGACTGACTCACCACCTGCTGAGTTACTTCTCTTGGGCCATTCCAGTAGTTAGTCTCTTTCTTGTTATTTATTTTCGGTAGCAGATAAACCTCAAGCTTGTTTAATAGTTCCTCTTCAGCAATGTCGTCGGTAAACGCAAGCATTAACAACTGCTCAGGCTGCTGTTTTTCATTAGGGAATATTTTTGTTTGCGCATTACTGATTTTTAAAAAGCTGTATACATCGGGTATTAACAGTCTCTTTTCCAGGGTTGTTTTTGACGCTTCCCCGCCTAAAATTGATTCAACGCCTTTGGCAAGCTCCAAACTCATGTAATTACTCTTATCAGGCAAATTTATCGTTTCAGATTGAACATACGCTTCTCTTTGATTTTGATCGTAAGTAACCGTAAAATTATAGGCTTTTGCTTTAGCACTGGCGGTTTCATCGGCAGCACGCATTGACATGGACAGTTTACTTTCCAGGCTCTTAGCATCCACCGGGTGTGACAATGTCAAAGTGGCCACCACCCGCCTGACACTCATATCTCTGGGGTCTTGATAGAAACTTAACTCACTCGATTGAATAGCAAAAGCAGGGCTTTGAAATGAATAATCGTACTGCTTAAACCTGGCTTCCTGAACAAATATATTTTTTGCGAAAGTAACCTTATATTCTGTTCCTGCGGGCCAGTCTTTTTCCGGTGTAAATACCAAACGCCGATCCGTTTGCCATTGCCATTTACCTGGCATGGCAGGCTCTATTGTTATACCCTGAGGTACTTCTTTACCGACTAAATCAATACGTGCCACACTCGCCTCACCCTCAGGAGCCAATTGCTCAGCATGCAGCGCACTAAAATCATAGTCGAAATCAACTAATACAGAATCTGGCTTGGCATTGCTTATATTCGGCGTTAAATCGGGCGCTGTAATTGAAGCCACTACATAAACGGGCTTTGGCAAACTCAGATCATATTGATACCAGGAAAATACGAGCAATAACAATAATAGAAACCCCCAAAAAGGCTTGGGGTTATTTTTCCGATAATTATTGATTGCCTGCAGCCAAGGTGGCGCCGCCCATGAAAAACGGCCAATAAAAAAAGTCGGGATACTAAAAATGGTATTAAAAATAGCTTTTAATAGATCCTTCATGGTTTTTCGAATCCTGTAGAAGACTTGCTGAGTGTTTTCAAGATAAACAGCTTATCAGTGTTTGGCCGTTCAAACTTCCTTTAGGCGTCTCAAAATCAACAACTCAAAGACAAAACCTGAAAAATCCAGCTTGCCAGTTACCTTCAAGGCCCACTATCATCGCTTCATGCCTGAATCAAAAATCCTGAGTGACGCCCCTACCCTTGACCTACTGCTTGCAGAAATCAGGCAATGCCGCTTGTGTGCAGAGCATCTACCCCTGGGACCCAGGCCAATTTTAAGTGCCAGCACATCGGCCAGAATCCTGATCGTTGGCCAGGCCCCCGGCACCAGAGTCCATGAAACCGGCATCCCCTGGAATGACCCCAGCGGTGATCGCTTGCGAAACTGGTTGGGTATTGATAAAAACACTTTTTACGACAAGCGCAAAATTGCCATTATCCCCATGGGTTTTTGCTACCCTGGGAAAGGAAAATCCGGCGACCTGCCACCCAGAAAGGAATGCGCCACACGATGGCAGGCTCCTCTGCGATCCAAACTACCCAATATAGAAATGACCCTGCTAGTGGGCCAGTATGCCTTGCAGCATTACCTAGGTAACGCCAACAAAGGCACATTAACAGACACGGTGAAAACCTGGAGTGACTACGCACCAAAGTATTTTCCTCTGCCCCACCCCAGCCCCAGAAATAATATCTGGCTAAAACGTAACCCCTGGTTTGAGGAAAGTGTGGTGCCCAAATTAAAGGCACAATGTCATAAACTGCTCTAAAAAAGCTCTGGTTATTGCGTGCTGTTAAAAATTACGCCCCTCAGCTGTAAGAATCGCAATGTAATCCAGACTTTTTAAGGGCCTGTCACGTTTTCGTCCCAGCTTCAATTTAAAAAATAAACCCAGGATTTTGATTTTTATTGAAAAAGTGGTAGTTTGGTGGAAAGTTTAGCAACGTATACCAGCACGTCCGTTGAATGTACTTAGGATGAAGGGAAAAAGGTGTAGATCTCACTGAAGAAATAATCGCTGCATTACTACACAGGCCCTTATAAATCCGTATCAGTTCGTATTTATCCCAACGTTAAAAGAAATCTCAGTTAAAGAGAGTCTAATAATTAATCGGTGTGGTGCATAATGGCTTAAGCAGCGAATTGATTTTGATACGAACATCGCTCACGCTCCACCCTTACCTTTATCGGTAACTATATTAAAAACTGAAAATTTATCAACTATATAAGATAGAACACAATCCCATGATAAGCACCATTGAAACATTTTTAAAAAGAGAATCGTCAGCAGGCGTGCTGCTAATATTTGTCACTATCATTGCCTTGTTATTGCAAAATAGCGGCCTTTCGGCGTTGTATACTGGTTTTTTACATACGCACGTAGAAGTTCGATTCGGCGATTTACAAATTGCCAAGCCCTTGTTTCTCTGGGTCAATGATGGGCTAATGGCGGTTTTTTTCTTTCTCATTGGGCTGGAAGTTAAAAGAGAATTCCTAGAGGGTCATCTTTCCTCGATTAGCCAGGTGGCGCTGCCTGGGCTGGCTGCGCTTGGAGGTATGGTGGTGCCGGCATTGGTGTTCATTGCATTTAATAAAGGTGAGTCATTCGCAATGAATGGCTGGGCAATACCAACCGCAACCGATATTGCTTTTGCCCTGGGAGTTTTATCCTTACTGGGCAACAGCATTCCCGCCTCTTTAAAAGTATTTCTGTTAGCCTTGGCCATTATTGATGATTTAGGTGCTATCGTTATCATCGCACTGTTTTACACTGTTGATTTATCCACAGCTTCTATTGTTATCGCTTCAATTGCTCTTGTTACTTTATTCGCCATGAACAGAATGGGCGTTGCCAGTAAAGCCGCTTATATTTTAGTTGGCATTGTGCTTTGGGTTAGCGTATTGAAGTCAGGTGTTCATGCCACTCTATCAGGTGTCGCACTGGCCTTTATGATTCCTTTAAACTGTAAAGGCAGTGATGGGGAATCCTTCTCCATGAGCAAAGAAATGGAGTACGATTTACATTACTGGGTTGCCTTGATGATCTTACCCCTATTTGCTTTTGTTAACGCAGGTGTTGATTTAAGAGGGATTTCTTTAGAGGAAATGCTAAGCCCTGTCCCCATGGGAATCATGCTTGGATTGTTTATCGGTAAACAATTAGGTGTATTTGGTTTTAGCTGGCTGGCCATCAAGTCAGGGATAGCAAGTTTGCCAAAGGATAGCAGCTGGACGCAACTGTACGGTGTATCCATTCTTACGGGTATCGGATTTACCATGAGCTTATTTGTTGACTCCTTGGCATATAATGATACTAAGGTTTATCTTTATGCAGACAAATTAGCCATTCTCCTGGGTTCATTTCTATCTGGTATTGTTGGTTATTATGTTTTGAAACGCGCCAATTCCAACAAGCAAGCAAGCCCTTGACAAAGGGTCTAGCACAGATGAGACTCCGGATCAGAAAAGACACCGGAAGACCAGGCAATACCCGGCTTTCCGGTGTCTTTTCAGGCGCTCACTACCCTGAACTAAACAGAAATTACCACTAAAGCGAATAACCCCGCTCTTCGTGCTCGGCTAAATCAAGTCCAGAAATTTCGGTTTCTTCTTCAACCCGTAAGCCCAGCACAGCATCAATAATTTTCAAAATAACAAAGGTCACCACGGCTGTATAAACAAAGGTTGCAGCTACGCCCGTGGCTTGAACGGATAGTTGTTGCCCAATTGAAGTAATTTCTTCTTTAAGAAATCCCTGACCACTGAAGAGCCCCAGTTCTGTGGAAGCGAACACCCCTGCCAGCAAAGTCCCCAAAATTCCACCGACGCCGTGTACGGGAAAAACATCGAGGGAATCATCAATTTTAAATTTGCGTTTTATCAGCTGGGTCATGTAGAAGCACACAATGCCTGCCGAAATACCAATGACGAGGGCTCCTGCTGGCCCCACGAAACCGGAAGCGGGTGTAATGGTACCCAGGCCTGCCACCATTCCAGTCACTATACCCAGTACCGATGGCTTGCCAAAGCGCACCCACTCTACTGTCATCCAGGTTAGGGCGCCTGCAGATGCGGAAATATGTGTAACCAGCATCGCCATTGCAGCATCGCCATTGGCAGCCAGGGCACTGCCAGCATTAAAGCCAAACCAGCCAACCCACAGCATGCCGGCACCGGTCACTGTCAGGGTTAAGTTATGAGGCAGCATGGGTGTTCCTGGAAAACCCTTACGATTACCAATCACCAGTGCCGCTACCAAAGCACCCGCACCGGCAGTGATGTGAACCACGGTACCACCGGCAAAATCCAGCAAGCCCAGGTTGGCCAGCCAGCCGCCACCCCAAACCCAATGGGTAACGGGTGCGTACACCACTAACATCCAGATGGCGCTAAAAATTAACATGGCCGAAAACTTCATCCGTTCGGCAAAAGCACCCACCATCAGCGCCGGGGTAATAACGGCAAAGGTCATTTGGAATGTGGCAAACAGGGTTTCAGGTATATC
Organism: Pseudomonadales bacterium; assembly: GCA_040235475.1. Classification (GTDB taxonomy): domain Bacteria; phylum Pseudomonadota; class Gammaproteobacteria; order Pseudomonadales; family UBA3067; genus JBECKY01. The sequence continues at coordinate 5,145 of JBECKY010000023.1, read as the reverse complement.
ACCGCTTAAGGTGTCCTCGCCAATACCGGCAAACATCACTTTACTTAAACCGCCCACCCAGTCATTGCCATCAGCAAAGGCCAGGCTGTAACCGATGATTAACCACAGCAGTGACATCAGGCAGGTAAGGGAAAAGCATTGCATCAATACGGATAATACGTTTTTGGCCCGTACTAATCCGGCATAAAAAAGTGACAAGCCTGGAATGGTCATGAATAAAACTAAAGCGGTTGCGGTGAGTATCCAGGCTGTATTGGCGCCACTGAGGCCTTCATTTCCAGCCAAAACTGAAAAAGGAGTGGCCAACAGGCCCAGTAAGGTTATAAGTCGAGTGCTCTTCACTCCAGGTTCTCCTGTTTTTACTTTTATATTTTTTGCTTTGATTGTTTTCAGGGCTCTATTTTCTAGACTTAACGGCCGGGTAAAGCCAGGTAACGCTAGGAAGGCTAAATAGCGTCCTCATCGGTTTCACCGGTTCTGATCCGAACAACCTGGTCTACGGAGGTGATAAAAATTTTGCCATCCCCTACTTTGCCAGACCGAGTGTTTTCAATAATGGCTTCCACCACTTGATCCACTCGGTCTTCGCTGACCACCAGCTCTAGTTTTAATTTTGGCACAAAGTCGATCACGTATTCTGCGCCACGGTACAGTTCAGTGTGGCCTTTTTGACGGCCAAAGCCCTTCACTTCGGAAATAGTCATGCCTGCAACGCCTAACTCCGACAACGCTGCCCTGACATCATCCAACTTAAACGGTTTTATAATGGCTGTTACCATTTTCATCTATAAAGACTCCTGTGTACTGTTTTTATTATGCAAGCCAACACACCAATTTAGTGCATTTTTACAGCATGCTGAAAATTTAGCAGGCCCAACTTTAAAGGTATTGGGCCTGAAGTGGCAAGGAAAAATGCAATTTTGGGGCGCCCGCCCGATGAAAATGCAGCGCACCGCACCAAAGCAACGCTTAAGGAGTAGTGCTAACAACAAAAATAACGGCTGAATTTATTTGGAAGAAACACTCTTGAGTAAGTATTTTTTGCAACTCAGTATTCAAGCCAGCCTAAAACCCTTTCAATATCGCAAACTCGGCCAATTCGGCCCGCTTACTTACTAATTGATTAATCACTGCGCTCTGATCTGCATAGCCCATGCACATACCACAGAACACCACCTCCTCATCGGGTATTTCGGCTATTTCAGCAATGGTTTTATACCACACGGCCCAAGCCTCCTGGGGACAGGTATCCAGACCTTTTTCTTTAGCCAGGAGCATTACATTTTGCATAAACATGCCTAAATCAGCCCATTGCCCCAGGCCCATCTGACGGTCAATGGTAAAGATCAGGCCCACAGGCGCGCCAAAAAATTCAAAATTTTTGGCCAGCTGGGCAAACTTAGCCATTTTATCTTCTCGGGGAATACCAATCAGTTCATATAAATCGCTCCCGACCTCACGCCGGCGGGTGCGGTAAGGGTCTTTTAAATCCGGCGGATAAATAGCGTACTCGGAACCCTCACCAGCAGGGTTGGTGGCGCTTTTTTTAGCCACTGTGTTAACCAGGCGGTCTCTGACTTCACCCGCCAGAACATAGACTTTCCAGGGCTGAAGATTCCCCCCGGACGGCGCCCGTTTTGCTTGTTCGAGAATTTCAACTACATCCTCTCTGGAAACCGGTTTATCTAAAAATTGTCGGATCGAACGGCGATTTGCCACCGCTGCTGAGATTGATAGAGATTCAACTTTACTCATAATGCATGACTTCTCTCAGTAATAAATGCCCGTCTTTAGCAACTCTTTGCAAGCATGCCCAAAAGCATCCATCATATACTTTTTGATAATTCTGGCAATGGCCTGCCAAGTCATTGGCTTTCATTCTCCAAAACACCCTGCCTTACTGGGAAAAACTTTATCACAGCGCCTTACAATGCCGGTTATAAAATTTTGGGCCATCACTTTTTAAAAGAAATATAATGCTTGAAGCAGTCCTTTAACTGACTGCTTGGCATAAGACAATAGCCAAACCTGAAAGTCGATCCGTGACTGTTTCAGGTGCCATGCTATAAAGGATGGATGCGTACAGGCAGTTCAATGTAACCTTTTACAAAGTTCGAGTACGATCGCACGGGTTCACCGACCACCTCTACCTTTTCGAAGCGCTTCAGAATCTCTTCCCATACTATTTTAAGTTGCAGTTCAGCCAGCCGGTTACCCATACAGCGATGTATGCCGAAGCCAAAGGAAAGATGATGACGCGGTTTCTCGCGGTCAATGATAAATTCATAAGGGCGCTCTATGGCATCTTCGTCACGATTACCCGACACGTACCACATTATTACCTTATCACCCTTCTTGATGTCTTTGCCTTGCAGGGTAATGTCTTGTGTAACGGTGCGGCGCATATGTGTAAGCGGTGTTTGGCAACGGATAACCTCGGGAACCATGCTGGTGATCAGGCCTGGGTTTTCACGCAATTTCTGATACTCATTGGGATTTTCGTTAAGGAACAGCACGCTACCCGAAATGGAATTTCGAGTGGTGTCGTTACCGCCCACAATCAGCAGCATCAGGTTACCCAGAAATTCCATGGGCCGTTCGGTAGCCATATTCTTTGTTGACTCACCATGAGCCATCATGGATATCAGATCAAATTTTGGTTCTGAGTTTGCGCGTTCGTGCCACATACCCATAAACGCAGGCACACATTCTTCTATAAGTATTTTTCGCCGCTCATCATTCGAAGCAATAATCGAATCAGGGCCTGGAACAGCTGTGGCAACATCAGACCAATAGGTTAGTTTATGCCGTTGCGCAAATGGAAAATCAAACAAGGTGGCCAGCATTTGCGTGGTTAATTCTATTGACACTTTATCCACCCAGTTAAAGGTTTCGCCCACAGGCAAAGAGTCAAGGATAGCACCCGCTCGCTCACGGATCAGGCCTTCCATATTCGCCAGGTTTCTGGGCGCAACCGCACCTTGTACCGTACGGCGCTGGTTGCCGTGCTCAGGTTCATCCATAGCAATAAACATGGAAACCTGGAAGTCTTCGAAAGGCTCTTGGATAGTAATGCTGGGCGCAGAAGAAAAAACCGCAGGATTGCCCTCTACGGCCATGATATCGTTAAACTTGGTCACCGACCAAAAGGGACCAAATTCCGAATCTTTGCAGTAATGAATCGGATCTTCTTTTCTAAGGCGATCAAAAAATCCCCACATGGTATTGGAACGAAACAGCTCCCGTTGCGAGACATCAATATCTTCCAGCGGGACACTATAGGGGTCTTTACCTGCCATGGTAGTGCGTGCTTCTCGAATAACAGCGCTCATGATCTATTTCTCCTTTTTTTAATTATCAGATTTTCCTGAAAATTTTTTCCAGCGGGCCGTTAAACGCAGGCTTAACCCAGCATGGGAGCAAAATGGCTGGCGTGCAACCTGCTTAATCTAATACTGAAATTCCGGCAGGTGTACAATCAGGCCGTCCAGCTCATCGGTCATTTTAATTTGGCATGACAAGCGCGAGTTAGGCTTGCGCTCTGGATTTAAACTCATAATAGCTTCTTCCGCATCGTGAGGCTGACCAACCACCGGCGACCATTTCTCATCTACGTAGACGTGGCAGGTTGCGCAATTACACTCACCACCACAATCACCGTCAATCCCGGCTACCAAATTATCTACAGCCGCATTCATCACTGACAGGCCGTTTTCCACGTTCAGGGTCAGCGCTTCACCGTCGTGCTGGATAAAAGTAATTTTAGGCATTTATATTTTTCACCTCATTGCATCAGTTTGTATTTTACAAGTACTTTTTACTCACACCCACTCTCAGTGACACCTTTTTGCGTAGAAAACTGGATTTACACAGCCTTTGGCTGACAAATGGCTTCCGCAAATTCTTCACCCCGATTTTTTCATGATGACCTGATCCGACCGCCCTATGAATCGCTGATCAGTCCGTCCTTAACTTCAAGTGTCGAGTCCGCCAATCGCTCCGGGTCAAACCTGCGCCCGTATAATTGCCTCCCAGCCATAAACTCACGGGCCGAATTAACAGCATCCACAGCCACCAGGTAATTATCTTGCAAATACAAAATCGCAAACTGCCTGGCCTCTTTATCACCTCTGATCACTTGTCTATCAGCATCGGCTGAAAACCCAACCATTTGTAATTTATATTCGTACTGATCGGACCAAAACCACGGTACCGCAGAGTAGGTTTTGTCGTTACCCATGATATTCGCAGCCACAACTTTGGCCTGATCCATGGCATTGGGCACCGACTCTAAGCGTAAACGTCGCCCGAGAATGGGATTAGGATGATTCGAACAATCTCCTATGGCATAGATATGAGGCACCGACGTCTGGCAGTGGTCGTCGGTTACGATTCCATTGTCACACTCAATCCCCGCCGATTCGGCCAGCTCAATGTTGGGTATGATACCAATGCCAACAATAACGAGATCTGCCTCAATCTTGCGACCCTCACAAACCACCTGCCTGACGTGCCCCTCACCTTCGAAACTGCTCACTGCCGACTGCAACAAAATGCGCACACCGCGCTCGTTATGAAGCTGGTGGTAAAACTCACTCATTTCAGCGGTGGCCACCCGCTTGAGAATACGATCCTCGGTTTCTACTACCGTCACATTCAGTCCTGCCGTCACGGCCACAGAGGCCACTTCCAAACCAATATAGCCACCGCCAATAATCACCAGCTTTTTGCCCGGCTGCATTTCAGCCTTAATGGCATTTACGTCATCCAAGGTACGCAGATAATGAAGACCTTGAAGCTCGCTGCCTGGAATATTAAGCCTGCGGGGACGGCTACCGGTGGCCAAGATTAAATCCTGGTAGTCGATTTTCTCACCTTGATCAGTTGTGACTGTTTTAGAGGCTGGGTTGATTTCATCGATTCGCTGAGCAATTCTCAGGCTTATTTCATGGTCTTGATAAAATTTCTGTGGCCGCAAAAAGATTCGGCCTTCTTCCTGCTCTGAAGACAGGTATTGTTTTGACAACAGCGGACGCTGGTAGGGTAAATGGGGTTCATCACCAAAAAGCACAATTTCGTTTTTACAGCCCTGCTGGCGAAGGCCAGCGGCCACTTGCCCCCCGGCCTGCCCGGCGCCAACAATAA
>JBECKY010000072.1:0-6348 GCA_040235475.1 Pseudomonadales bacterium | reverse complement strand
CGATGAACAGTGGGCGTGGTTTCACAGGCACTTAAAAAAAACAATAACGAGGCAACACTCGCAAAGCAGACTATGCGCTTAAAAGTGATCATATTTCGATCCTTATTCTAGTTTTACTTTCTAGTTTAAATACAAAAACAAAAACCGCTGCTATTGCACAGAGTCAAGCAAAGCAGCTTGTGTTTTTTTGATGTTAATTGTAACGTTCTATTTATCCAAGGGTTCTTTTTATACGCTTTGTCTTGACTCATATCAACTGTTATTTACCGCTGATATTTAAGCAACAACACAGGTTTCTCTTACTTTAATTACTCAAATCAAATACAGGTTTGTTATTAAAGCATTTGAGCACACGATACAAATAATAAGCATCCTTGGCACCGGCAAGCTCTCGAATAGAGTGCATGGCAAAAGTAGCTACGCCCACATCGATTGATTTAACGCCAATTTCTGCTGCGGTAATAGGGCCAATAGTACTGCCGCAGCCCATATCGGTACGCACCACAAAGGATTGCAGGGGCACATCCACCTGCTTCGCTAATATACGAAACAGCGCAGCCGTGCCACTGTTAGTGGCATAACTCTGATTTGCATTGACCTTAATAACCGGTCCGGCATTCAAAAGTGGTCCATGATTGCTGTCGTGTTTATCAGCAAAATTGGGGTGTACGCCATGGGCGTTATCTGCAGACACTAAAACCGACATGGCCAACATTCGATTTCGGCTTTCGTTATCAACCAAAATGCGCTCAAGCACTGACTTCAGGAAGGTGCCCTTCGCACCGCTGGCAGACATACTGCCAACCTCTTCATGATCATTGCAAACCAGCAAAGCAGCCTGACCATCATCAGCATCAAGCAAAGCCATCAACCCGGTATAACAACTTAATAAATTATCGAGGCGACTACTGGCCAAAAACTCATGCTTAAGCCCAATCAATGCGGGCGGCTGAACATCATAGAAAAACAGCTCATAGTCCAGAATTTGCTTTACATCCTTATCTTCTTTTTCAAATTCTTCGCTTAATAGTTTTTTTAAATTAAATTTTTCTGGCTCATCGCAAAGTAATAAAACCGGTGGCAAATCTGTTTGTTGATTCACTGCTTTGAGTGTGTTCGCTTCTCTATCCAGATGAATGGCCAAGCTGGGAATAACGGCTATAGGGTTTTTAAAATCAATTAAGCGGCTACGAAGTTGGTCATTAGCATCAACAAAGTTCACCCTGCCAGCCAATGAAAGATCGCGATCAAACCACGGATTTAACAATGCCCCTCCGTAAACCTCTACACCCAGTTGCCCGTAACCATGCTTAACCAGTTCGGGATCTGGTTTTACTTTTAAGCACGGACTGTCGGTGTGGGCGCCGGTCATTCTAAAACCAGACTCAGATAAATCATTTTCACCCAGCTTAAAAGCGATAATAGAAGAGTCATTTCTGCTAATAAAATATTTACCTGCTTTATTTAACTGCCAAATATCAGCTTCCTTCAGCTCATTAAAGTTTTTTTTAAGCAATGCAGTTTTCATGGTTTCAACGGCGTGAAAAGGCGTAGGCGAAGCCGCTAAAAAATCAACCAGGCCTTTATTGAATTTTTCTACAGAATCAGTCATCTAATTATTACTCTGCTTTTGATCTAAAATGGTTTTTATAAACGGAATGGTCAGTTTTCTTTGTGCAACCAGCGATGATTTATCTAAATGATCGAGAAACTGCATTAACGCCGACATATCTCTTTTTACACGTTTAAAAATATAATCGACGCCATCATCAAGCAATTCAAATCCCCGATATATTGCCCGTTGCTTGAAGACGCGCTTTTTTTCCTCATCATCCAGATCTTTAATCGCATAAATCAGGCCTGAGCCTAGTCGGGTTTTCAAATCCGCCAGGCTCAGCTTCAATTCAGAAGGAGGACAATCAGCGGTTATAATCAACCTGGAACCTGCTAACGTCAGCCGATTAAAAAAATGGAACACAGCTTGCTGCCATGCATCGCTTTCCCCAACGACGTGGATATCGTCAATACAAATAAAATCGAACAGCTCCAAGCCTTCAAGCGCTTCAGCAGGATAGTTGATAAAATCAGTCATGGGGATATAACAAACCCGCTGGCCGCCTTCAGATAATGCCTGGCTTATTGCTTGCAATAAATGCGTTTTACCAACAGCGACAGGGGACCATAGGTATAAAAAAGATTCATTCTTACCGCTCATCCATAGCCGAATGCCTGCTTCAAGCTCGCTGTTAACTGACGCGAAGAAAAAGCTCTTAAAGTCAAATTCATCTTTTAAATTAACCGCCAAGGGTAATTGCTGAAATGGCATTAAAACACTCAAGGTAAACTGCAGATAACAAGCTGTAATTTATTCAGTTTCTTGGCTGCTATCAGCATTACCGACATACATACGACTGCTTAAATAACGCCGGCGGGCGTGCTCCAGAAACACCATGCTGGCGGCGGCCACTGGTAAAGCCAATAACATGCCCAAAAAACCAAATAACTCACCACCGGCAAGAATAGCAAAAATAACCGCCACCGGATGCAATCCAATTCTGTCACCGACCAGCAAGGGCGTTAGTATCGAGCCCTCCAAGAGCTGGCCAATAATAAAAACTCCCCACACCATCAGCATATGCAGCACATCATGAAACTGGAAAAAAGCCACAATACTGGCGGCAACAATGCCCACGGCAAAGCCCAAATAGGGGATGATACTGGCCAAGCCGGATAACAAGCCAATCAGTAATGCTAAATCAAGCCCTAACATCCACATGCCGGCAGCATAAATAATGCCTAAAACCAACATCACTAATAATTGGCCGCGCAAAAAAGCGCCCAGTCGTTCATCACACTCAGAGAACAAAGACACGGTATTGCTTGCATATTGCCGGGGGATCAGGCCTCTTATTTTATCCATTAAAATATCCCAATCCCGGAGCAAATAAAATGCCACAATAGGAGTCAACACCAAATTGCCCAACAAAGCAAATATCGCCAAACCGGATTTGGTTAAATTTTTTATAAAGCCCTCGACATAATCCCCTGAGTATTGCCAGGCAGAAATCAGCAGATCTTTATTATCCAACAAATCAAAAGAACCCAGCTCTACACCGATGGTTTTTTCCACCCTTGGAATTGCCACCTTTTGCAGCCAGGTTATTATGGTGGGCAGCCTTTCAGTTAAATAAGCAAACTGCCTGGCAACCATGGGGAACAATAAGAGAACAAGCAACAAAGCTATAAAGCCAAAGATTGCAAACACCAGAATAACTGCCAGCGTTCTGTTTAAACGCCAGCGTTCCATCTGATCAACAAGGGGGTCACCTAAATAGGCCAGTAATGCACCGGCAACAAAGGGTGTTAAAACCGGGGCAAGAAAATAACAGACGACAACGAGAGCCAATATGGCGCCCCATAGCCACCGACTGTCAATTGACTCAGTTGTTTGCATTGCTGGATACCTTGTTCCTATTGATGGTCAACTGTTTGGTAAACTTAGAGAGATTCAAGCAAAAGTTAAAAAGCACGCCATTGATATTCTAAGATCGATTCATCGACAATTAACTCGTCCATATTACTTTGTTTTCTAAGGCGCTTATCCAGGCGCATCAGCTTCTCTAAATTGGACACATCTGATTCGAGCTTTAGCGTATACCAAAGCGTACCCTGGTCAACGTTTTTTAAGATTACTTGTGCAACAGCTGACAGCCCCCCAAGATAGTTATTCAGCTCAGCGTAATCAGCCAGGGTATCAACGTGGCTCACCTTTAAAATAACCTCATCAACACCCGCCGCCGTTTTTATTACCGCATATTGCTCAGCCAATTTATCGGCAGCGAAATCCATTGCCTGCTGCATCACCGCCTCCAGATCTTTGCCGTGAGCGTCAAACTTGAACTGTTGTTGATTGATCAGCACAAGCCAGCTACCAAACCAACGCCCCTGCCCGTTTTTCCGCGTCTGCCCCAGCAAAATTGCTTGAGTGCCATAGCGTTTTGAAGCCAACTGAACTTTATCAGAATAAAACCCCCAAACATCCGCTACACTAAGCCGGTTTGTATCCTGCAAATCCAGCAAGGGCCAGGCGATTGGTATACCTCTTCTTTTAGCATGCCTTTGCACTATCTGGGCTGCGTTGTCATCTTTGTCACTGTTAATAAGGCGTCGTCCACTCTCATCCTCTACCGCCCACCATAATAATATTTGTGGCCTGTCACTGCCCCAAACAGGTAAATTAGCAGCGCGCAGAGATTTATTGATTTGGGCCGCATCAAAATCCAGCGTCAGCACAAAGCCTTGCTGCTGACTTTCTTCTGTTGTTACCAGTGGTTCCGCCCGAGCAATGGATTGATAAGCATAACTGAGAATAAACTGATCAGGCTTAGACAACAAAGCCCGTATTGCTTGATTTTGAACCACCTCAGCCTTACCACTCGCACGAATAAAAACCTCTGCCAAGGCATCCTGACTGGCGGATCGGCGCTCCTTTATAGATTGGTTGCTAACCTTGACATTGGCAGAATACAAATCCACTGGCTTGGTGGCTTTAGCTGGAAGGCTCAGCGCTTGAAGCAGCACAAAAAGGGCCAACAATAACCGCGGTTTGTTATTGATCATGGTAAAGACTGTCTGATTCATGGGTAATAAAACCAAAATATGTAACAGGGTCAGTTAACACGCCCTAAAGAGTTGATTCTACCGTTTTCCTTAGGACATCTCTATTGTGAATCAGTCTATTAAGCGATATAGCGGGTAATATTCTGCCCATACTCTAATGCGCAACAACTCTAATCCGCAAGTCTGATTGGCCTATACGTGACTGACTGCTAGAATACACCCCTTGATTTGAACTAAAGCTGAATTAAACCCCAACTGAACCCCAGCAATTGACCCGAGTATTTACATGAACGAATCCCCCACCCCCAAGCCTTCCCTCAGTTATAAGGATGCAGGCGTTGATATTGATGCAGGTAACGAACTGGTTAACCGTATCAAAAGCGTTGCTAAAGCCACTCGCAGACCTGAAGTAATGAGCGGGCTGGGTGGTTTTGGTGCCCTTTGCGAGCTACCTGCAGGGTACAAGGAACCGGTTCTGGTTTCCGGTACCGATGGCGTAGGCACCAAACTTCGCTTGGCCATAGATTTAAATCAACACGATGGCATCGGTATAGACCTGGTCGCCATGTGTGTTAACGACCTGATCGTAGCCGGTGCCGAGCCGCTGTTCTTCCTCGATTATTATGCCACCGGCAAACTCAACGTCGATACCGCCGCTGCTGTTGTTGAAAGCATTGGCAAAGGGTGCGAACTGGCCGGGTGCTCGCTGGTTGGTGGTGAAACCGCAGAAATGCCCGGCATGTATGAAGGTGAAGACTATGACCTGGCGGGCTTTTGCGTAGGCGTAGTGGAAAAAGCCCGCTTGCTTGAAGCGGGCAAGGTCATCAGCGGCGACGTATTGATTGGCCTGGGCTCCTCCGGCCCTCACTCCAACGGGTATTCATTAATCCGCAAAATCCTGGAAGTCAGCAATACCACTTTAGAAAGCACAACACTGGATAACACACCTTTGGCAGAATTGTTACTGGCGCCAACCCGTATTTACGTAAAACCCGTGTTGCAGTTACTGCAGGAAATAGACGTTCACGGCCTGGCCCATATTACCGGCGGCGGTCTGCCCGAAAACCTGCCCAGAATTTTACCCGATAATACAACCGCCCACATTGATACAAACAGTTGGAAATGGCCAGCCGTGTTTAAATGGCTTCAGGAACAGGGCAACGTAGACAGCCATGAAATGTACCGCACCTTCAACTGCGGCGTGGGCATGGTGCTTTGTGTTCCGGCTGATAAAGCAGAAAATGCCCTGGAAAAATTGCGCTCCTGGGGCGAGCAGGCCTGGATTATTGGCCACGTCAGTGCCAACCAAAATGATGACACCAGCGACAACTCCCCGAGCGTTGTTCTCGAGGGGGCCGCAAATTAATGGCCAATGCTGAATCCCTTTTGACAACACCCCTGCCTTTGGTGGTACTCATCTCTGGCAGTGGCAGCAACCTCCAAGCTATTATTGATCAAATAGATTCGGGTGCTCTTTGCGCCGAAATCAAAGGGGTTATTTCAAACCGTGAAGATGCCTACGGTTTGGCACGAGCACGAGCCGCCGACATTCCCACAACCGTGCTGGATCATCGCGCCTATGCCGACAGGCAGAGCTTCGACCAAGCGCTCAAAAAAGCCGTTGACGCCTATCACCCCGAACTGATTATTCTGGCTGGGTTTATGCGTATTCTGACACCCGAATTTGTTAATGCCTATGCAGGGAAGCTGCTCAACATCCACCCTTCT
>JBECKY010000069.1:0-32238 GCA_040235475.1 Pseudomonadales bacterium | reverse complement strand
GAAGGCTTTTTTGCCACACAATCCAGCTGCACCCACATGTTTATGCCTTTAAAGTCCGGAAAACTCGAAAATTGCGTCCTGGAGTGTCCGCTGCATCGAGCACGTTTTGATGTACGCACCGGCGAAGTGGTTGATTGGGCGTCGTTCCCACCGGGCATTCAATTGATGAACGTTATCAGGTCAGAAAAAGCCTTGCAGACTTTTCCAGTTGAATGCAAAGATGGGCGGGTTTACGTAGAGATTGCCTAAGAAAGAGAAGAAGAGCCTGTTTACTTAACATGAAAAGGGATTACAGCACCCTTTTCATGTTATTCAAGCCAGCGGGCATTAAACCTAAGGTTAAGCACCGAGTTCTTTTTGCACCTGCTCCATGGTTTCATGCCTGATATCCTTACCTTTAACGGCGTAAATAACGTATTCGCAGATATTTTTGGCATGGTCACCCACGCGCTCCAGTGCGCGTGCTGCCCAAATGGTATGTAAAACCCGTTGAATATTGCTCGGACTTTCCATTGCCAGGGTCATCAACTGCCTGACCATAGACTCATATTCAAGATCAACTTTTTCATCTTCCATGACCACTTGTAAAGACAGGTCAACGTCCATACGTGCAAAAGCATCCAAAGCGTCATGCAGGGTTTTTCTAACATGCTCGCCTAGATGGCGAAGCTCGGTGTAATTCCACTTGGGTTTGTCCCAATCACTTAAAACAATCGCCATGTGAGCGATTTTTTTACTTTCATCGCCAATTCTTTCCAGGTCTGCAATCACCTTGATAATGCTGAGCACCAGTCTTAGATCACCTGCGGCTGGGTGCCTGCGGGCTAAAATCTGACTGCATTGCTCATCAATGGATTTTTCTTTTTCATTAACCGTGTGATCCATGGTTATCACATCATCTGCCAGCTCACTGTCGCCTTCCTGCAAGGCGCTACAGGCATTCAGCACCTGAGATTCAACCATGCCACCCAGGGCTAACACTTCACTGCATAAGCTATCGAGCTCAGCGTTGAATTGTCCAGAAATGTGTTTATGTGGCATATTTTAGCTCCTTGATCGCGCAGCCCTTAACCATATCGACCGGTAATGTAATCTTCTGTTTGCTGTTTTTTTGGATTGGTAAACAGTGTATCTGTATCGCTGAACTCTACCATATCACCCAGATACATAAACGCCGTGTAATCGGACACCCTGGCGGCCTGCTGCATATTATGGGTTACAATAACAATACTATAATCAGCCTTCAGCGTATAAATCAATTCCTCAATTTTTAAAGTTGAGATAGGATCCAGTGCCGATGCAGGTTCGTCCAGCAGTAAAACGCTGGGCTCAATGGCTATACACCGGGCAATGACCAAACGTTGTTGCTGCCCTCCCGATAAACCAAAGCCACTTTCCTGCAAGCGATCTTTCACCTCGTCCCAAAGTGCTGCGCCTTTTAAAGCCCACTCTACTTTTTCATCGAGAGTATAGCGCTTGTTAATTCCTTGCAGGCGCAGACCATAAGCCACATTTTCATAAATAGACTTGGGGAAGGGGTTCGGACGTTGAAACACCATACCGACTTTTTGCCGCAGTTCCGCGACATTAACCTTGGGGTGGTGAATATCCTGATCACCCATTAATATCTTGCCTTCAATACGGCAGTTATCCACCAGGTCATTCATACGGTTAAAGCAACGCAATAAAGTTGATTTGCCGCAGCCACTGGGACCAATAAACGCAGTCACCCGGTTTTTGGGAATATCCAGGTTGATATTGTTGAGCGCCTGCTTTTCTCCATAGTACAAATTCAGATTCCGGGTTTTCATGGAGATTTCTTCATTTGCCAGGCTCAGGTTATGGGCGACTCTCGGATGCCTGCTGTCCGATTCTTTCGTTAGTAGCTGATCAGTATTCAGTTCCATAAACAACTCTGTACTTCATTCAATAGTTGATTCAATAGATTATTAGCTTAATGTATTGCCTCACAGATTAATGCTCCATACCTTTAAACTTCTCTCTTAAGCGATTACGCAACACAATGGCGCTCAAATTTAAGATGATAATCACCAGCACCAATAAAAAAGACGTTGCATAGACCAACGGCCTGGCGGCTTCGACATTAGGGCTCTGAAAACCAACGTCGTAGATATGAAAGCCCAAGTGCATAAATTTTCTGTCCAGGTGCATAAAGGGGAAATTCCCGTCCATCGGCAACTCTGGCGCAAGCTTAACCACACCCACCAGCATCAGCGGCGCCACTTCACCTGCCGCCCTCGCTACCGCGAGAATTAAGCCGGTCATAATCGAAGGGCCCACCATGGGCAGCACAACCTTCCACAAGGTTTCAGCTTTGGTTGCGCCCAATGCCAGGCTACCCTCGCGCAGGCTACGGGGAACCCGCGACAAGCCCTCTTCGGTAGAAACGATCACCACGGGCACAGTCAACAGAGCCAGGGTTAAAGATGCCCACAAGATGCCTGGCGTACCAAAAACCGGCGCCGGTGCCGCCTCAGGGTAAAACAGTGCATCCAGACTACCACCAAGAAAATAGACAAAAAAGCCAAGGCCAAAAACGCCGTAAACAATAGAGGGCACACCGGCCAGATTGTTCACTGCAATTCGAACCAGGCGAGTCATCACCCCCTGCGAGGCGTATTCACGCAGGTAAATGGCAGAGATAACACCGAAGGGGGTTACAATCACCGACATAAGCAGGACCATAAGCACTGTACCAAACAAGGCCGGGAAAATACCGCCTTCTGTATTGGCCTCCCTTGGGTCGGCTACGATAAAGTCTATAAAGCGCAGGATATAGTGATACAGCTTCTCCAGCACTGACATTTGATTCGGCAGATAAGCCGCGACGATTTTGTCCATCGACAAGGTAACTCGCTGACCGTCCATGACTTCAATAACCACACTGTCCCTGGCAATTTGCTGGTAGAGGTCTGCCAGCTCCTTCCTATAAACAGCATACTCGGCATACAGTGCCTGCTCTTGCTGACCAAGCTGTTTGAGTGCTTCCGGGGTGTTTTTATTTTCCAGTGCCAGCCGCTTGCCTTTTAGCCTGAGCTTTTCCAACTTAAAGCTAATAGCGCTCATTTCACCTTTTTCAAGCTTACGAATATCATCACGAAGATCGTCAACACGTTGCAAGCGGGTCTGAAACTCTTCCCATCTGGAGGCTTGTGAAGAAACCTGGGCACCGGCCTGCTGTACACTTTGTAAAGTGCCGTATAAATTCCCCCACTCTACCCGCTCAATCATCAGCAGGTCCTTGGGCTTTTGCATGTTTGTCACCCAAAAAGAATCCAGCCAACGAAAATCACGGCCCAGTATTTCCCGGTTGCCTGTTTTTAATAACCAGCGCTCCACAGTCCTGGCATCACCGATTTTTTCCATAGCCTTAGCTTTAATCTCAGGACTCAAGGAATCAAGATACTGCTCAGCATCGACAAACTCTGTGCCGGTAATTTCGCCAACCAGTTTAGTGCTGTCCTCAAGAGCACTGGTTCTGTAATCCAATGCGACAATATCACTCAGCCAAAAATGCCCCATGCCTTTGGCAGCAATCATCAATATAAGACCGACAACCACCACCAGGCTGATACTGACCGCTCCTGCGTTCAGCCATATATAAGGAGCACCACTTTTCCACCAGGTAAAAAATTTATTCATAGGGCATCTATTGTCAGAATCATAAAATTAAGCTCAATATATTGCTGACAGTACTTTATAAACTACCATAACGGTTTCGCAGTCGTTGCCGGATAATTTCAGCCACGGTATTAAAGATAAAGGTCACACCAAATAAGACCAGCGCTGCCAAAAATAGAATTCGGTAGTGGGTGCTATCAACTTCTGACTCTGGCAGCTCAACCGCAATATTGGCCGACAGGGTGCGCATGCCCTCAAACACACTAAAATCCATTATGGGCGTATTACCGGTTGCCATAAGCACAATCATGGTTTCGCCCACAGCCCGCCCCATGCCAATCATCACTGCCGAAAAGATCCCCGGACTTGCGGTTAACAAAACAACCCGGGTCAAGGTTTGCCAAGAAGTTGCCCCCAAAGCCAAAGAGCCATTGGTCAAATGCCTGGGAACACTAAAAATGGCATCTTCGGCGATAGAAAAAATAGTCGGTATCACCGCCAAACCCATGGCAATGCCTACCACCAGAGAATTCCGTTGATCGTAGTTAATGCCAAATTCCTGCAGCATCCAGCTTTGTAAATCACCAGCAAATAAAAGCGTTTCCATTACTGGTGCAATGGTGAAGGTTAACCAAACCAGAAAAATAAGCACTGGCACTAATGCCAGGCCATACCAGCCCTCACTGATTCGATTACGAATAGCAACAGGTGTCAGTTGCCAAAGCCAGGCAAATAATAAAAACCCCAGCGGTACAACTAAAAGTAATAGCAAAATGGCGAACAGGCTTTGCTCCACGATAGGCGCCAACCAGAGCCCTGCTAAAAAACCTAAAATAACCGTGGGCAAGGCTTCCATGATTTCGATGCCCGGTTTTACCAGGCTGCGCATCGCCGGAGCCATAAAGTAGGCGGTATAAATGGCGCCCATTATCGCCAGCGGCGTGGCGATCAGCATGGCATAAAAAGCGGCTTTCAAGGTGCCAAAGGCCAGGGGGGTCAGGCTAAATTTTGGCTCAAAGTCATTGTTGGCGGAGGACGACTGCCAGATGAATTCAGGCCCGGAATAACCTTCATACCAGACTCGCCCCCAAAGCGCCTGCCAGGAAACCTCAGGGTGCTCATTGTGAACAGCATACACTTTCACCTGGTTCGCTCTATCGACCAGGTAAAGCATATTCGCCCGAAGAGACAGGCTTATGGATTCAATGTCATCGCCCAGACTTTGGCTGCGCAATAATTCACGGCCCGCTGTGGTATGTAAAAACAGCGCCCGATTATTTTCATCCAGTGTCAGCAGTGACTTTCGTCGTGGTTCCGGCAGTAAATGCGTAACAGTGCTGTAGCTGTTGAAGGCCCTGACATTGCTTAAATTATACTGGTTGTTTTCGTCTCTCAGTATCATCCACTGAGTGACGATGGCCCGGTCATCGGCAATCATGATGGAGCTACCACCTAATAATAATTGCGCCACGGTAATTTTTTGGTTGGCGGGTATAACCCGCTTGGAGGTAACCAGCTCAGGGTTTTCTTTATCGGAAATACTCCAGACTCGAACCACACCATTTTCACTAACGATATACAGCCACAACGCCGATTCATCCATTAAAATAATTGGGGCGTTTTCCTGCTCTATACTGATAATCGCCGCTTCCACAGGATCTTCAAGGACATCGCCTTCCTCAGCCTCATAGTAGGCCAACAGCACCCTGCTACTTTCTTCAAAATTAAACTGCACAGCCAAAGTAAGGGTTTCATCATCCCCGACAATACTCAAGCCCAGTATTTCACCGTATTCCAGTTCATTTTCACTGGCCAGATTGTTCAAGTAATCGCTTTCCAGAATGGCTACCGGTTCATCGCCGTAGGGAAACTCAATCGAAGGGGTCAGTACTCTTTGGTTTTCATTGTCAAAGCTGACACGGTAAAGCGGAGCCAGCACCAGCAGTTTATTATCATGATCAACTAATGCCAGCTTGTTTTGATTGCCTTTAAGGGCCTGGACATATTTGATGCCGTTTAAACCAGCATCTTCGGCCACCCATGTTGCAACGGTAAGGCCGGTTGCAAGATCAAAAAAAAGCACCTCCCCATTTGCAAACACATTAATGCCCAACTCACCACTTTCTTCCAAGGCGGTATATATCAAGGCCTCTGTCGGGCCTTGCAGTGGGTATTCACTGCGCAGAGAAATACTGGCCCCGCCAAACATCGGCAGCACCACAATAAACAAAAAAACGAAAATCAGGATAATGGCTGCAATCACCCCGGCTCCGCCAGCGCGAATGGCAAGCGCCGTCAGTTTGTCAATCAACATCCTGCAGCGATGCCGAAAGGTTACTTTGCTGATAGCATTAACATCACCAGGGGTTTCAGCCATACCAAACCAATACTCTATCTTATTGAATTTAAAGTCTTAATCTTTAGAGAACCGTTGATCGCAGACAGGGGAAGCGCGGCAAACAAGTACTGGCAGACATTATCAGCTCACCAGCCATCTTCACTGCTGCGGCGGGACTATATCAAGGATAGGGCTGTAGATACAACCATTTACCGATAGATAAAAGCCCCGACAAATAAAATCGCAATAGCACAAACAAACCATTAAAAAACCGCGAATCTCCAATGAAATTCGCGGTTAGCTCCGCTATACCATACACCCCTTAAGCAAGGCAGCTATGGGAAACTTAAGATTTAATCAAACAGCTTTTTCAATTCCGCTTCAACTACTTTAGCAGGTACTGGAATATAGCCATCCTTAATAACAATTTCCTGACCTGCCTGGGATAAGATCAGCTTAACAAATTCTCTTTCCATAGGTGATAGAGGTTTTTCAGGGTGTTTGTTTACATACACATACAGAAAGCGCGACAAAGGGTAGGTTTTATTGATAGCATTCTCTGCGGTGGCCTCGATATAATCGCTGCCATTTCTCTTCGCCAGAGGCACCGCCTTCACACCTGAGGTTTTATAGCCAATACCCGAATAGCCGATACCATTTAAGGAAGAGGTCACTGACTGAACCACTGATGCCGAACCAGGCTGCTCATTCACGTTGCTTTTGAAATCGCCTTTACACAAGGCCTCTTCTTTGAAATAACCGTAGGTGCCGGAAACTGAGTTACGACCGTACAACTGTATCGGACGCTGTGCCCAGGACCCGCTTAAGCCCAGATCTCCCCAGGTAGTGAAGTCCTTTTCGCCGCCACATCTTCTATTGGCTGAAAATATAGCATCTACCTGGGCAATAGACATGCCTTCAATCGGGTTGTCTTTATTGACATATACCGCCAGGGCGTCAATGGCAACCCGAATAGGTGTAGGTTTGTAGCCAAATTTTTTCTGGAAGGCTTCCACTTCCTTATCCTTCATTTTACGACTCATGGGGCCAAAATTGGAGGTGCCTTCCGTTAAGGCTGGCGGCGCTGTAGAAGAACCCGCAGCCTGGATTTGAACGTTAACATTTGGGTATTGCTTTTTGAACGCTTCGGCCCAAAAAGTCATCAAATTAGCCAAGGTATCTGAACCCACGCTGGATAGATTACCCGCCACGCCACTGACTTTTTTATACTCCGGTATGCTTGAATCGACTTTGGTTTCGGCCATGGCCAACAGCGCACTCATTGACATGCTGACTATCAAGAGTAGTTTGATCATCTTAGTTTTCATTTCAGCTCCAGGTTTTATTTATCAACTTCTTGGTTCATCTTTAATTAAGCTTGAAATCCTTTTCTTTAACAGCTCCCATAAGTGGCGCCATTATCAAGCAGTAATATGACAGTTTT
This sequence comes from Pseudomonadales bacterium, assembly GCA_040235475.1. Classification (GTDB taxonomy): domain Bacteria; phylum Pseudomonadota; class Gammaproteobacteria; order Pseudomonadales; family UBA3067; genus JBECKY01. The sequence goes on along the minus strand of JBECKY010000069.1, from coordinate 24,814 downwards.
ATGAACCCTCAGAATGGCCTTATTCTGAGGGTGTAAAGTGTCATATAAAATATATAATTTATTTCTGGTTTGAGAAGATAAACAGACTTGACTCAGGAAGCTGCAGCGATGGTTTTTACCACCCGCATTTTGGGGAAACCACACGTAAAACGACTGCCCTTGCCAAGTTCACTACTGATCTGCAAAGCTGCATCGTGACGACGCAGGATCTGTTTTACGATGGCCAAGCCCAAACCTGTTCCGCCCTGCTCTCTTGAGCGGCCAATATCCACGCGATAAAACCGTTCAGTGAGCCTGGGAAGGTGGTAATGGGGTATGCCGGCTCCGGTATCTTCAACTTCAAAACACGCGCCTTTTGCACCATCTCCGTACCAGCGGATAGTTACCACACCCCCTGCAGGGGTGTACTTTATAGCATTGCTGATCAGGTTTGAGAACACACTGTGCAGCTCATTTTCCAAGCCGAGCAAATTTAAACCGGAATCAACTTCCAGCACAATTTGATGCCGGCCGACATCGTAATCTTTGACAGTTTCAACAAGGTTGCGAAGCACTGTAGCTACATTCACCGAGGGGCTGGTCTCACAGGCGGGCGATGCGGTAGTATCCAGGCGCGACAACATCAGCAAGTCATCAACCACCGCTTTCATTCTGCGCGATTGATTTTGCAGCTTTTCTATCGCCTCTACCGCTTCCACTGGCAATTCTGCACTGCCTTCAAGCAACTCCAGGTAACCCATAATCACCGTCAAGGGGGTTTTCAACTCATGGGATACATTGGCAACAAAGTCCCTGCGCATTTTCATCAGATTATGCACTTGGGTGTTGTCCCTTGCCAGCAACAAACGTAAATTGCCACTGTATTCAACCAAGCGTATATCGAGGATCTTTTTTTCATCCAGGGGCGAAGGGATTTCAAAGGGCACTTCATTTTGAGGTGACAACAAAACCTCAGTAAAAAGCGGGTGACGTAGAAAATTAGCAACACTGAAACCCGCATCGGAAGATTTTAAACCTAACAACTGCTTGGCTGCTTTGTTAAACCATTGTATTTGATGATGGCTATCAATCACTACAGCGGCATCAGGAATCGCCGATGTTGTGTTCTGAAGTTCACGTAACATTTTAGATAAGCGCTGCTTCCGACGCCGGGCTCGCGCGCCAATACGGTAAACAACATAGGCTACCTCACCCCAGCCCCCGTTTAGTTCCGGTTGTTGACGAGTGTTACCAAGCCAGTCACCCAGGGCTTTCATATGCCACAACTGCAAGCCGCAAAATACGCTCAGCGACAAGCACAAGGTCCAGGCCAGCTTGCCAACAACCAAACCTATAATTATTCCCACCGCCACAAATAGCAGCAGAGTTTTAAGCTCTGTACGCCAGGGTTTATACATAAGTCAGAACAGGCCTGGCCTTAAGGGCCCAGATAAGGACAAATAAATTCATTGCAGACTCCTGTCCAGCTATTAGACCAAATAATTGCCTGACAGGCTATTGGAAATAGGAAATCCTGTTTTCTTTTTCTGTTCAAGCTTGGCTGCCTACACTTCATTATTGCCAAGAATTTCTAGGCTCAAGCCCTGGAAAAACGATAGCCAGTGCCCCGAACGGTTTGAACATATTTAGCATAGCCTTTTGGCGAAAGTAATTTCCTTAGCCGCAGCACATGCACATCTACCGTCCGGTCTTCGACGTAGATATCCCGCCCCCAGACACGATCCAGCAACTGCTCCCTGGTAAACACCCGATCAGGGTTACGCATTAAGTGCTCAAGTAAGCGGTATTCAGTGGGGCCAATATGAATATCTTCACCAGAAATCAACAAACGCTGGGCTTGAGTGTCCAAACAAAGCTCACCCACAACCAGTTTATTGTTTTCTTCCTCAGGACTTGCCCGGCGCCGAATGGCTTTTATCCGCGCTACCAACTCCCGTGGTGAAAAGGGCTTGGTAATATAATCATCAATGCCGACATCAAAGCTGCGTAATTTATCGTGCTCCTCGCCTCTGGCAGTCAGCATAAGCAAAGGAAGCTTCTTATACACATCATCAAGACGCAGACGTCGCGCAAGGTCAATGCCACTCATGCCAGGCAGCATCCAGTCAATTAACAACATGTCTATCCCCGGCTTATCCAGCAAGGTAAGAGCGGTTTCAGCATCCTCCGCTTCCAGGCACTTTAAACCTGCTTTCGTTAACGCCAGCCGTATCATCGACCTAATATCGGATTCATCTTCAACTATTAATATCACTGCATTGATTCCCTAAAACGACGGTAAATGTTCAGCCTCTACATAAATTCGCAGGCAGGATTTAAACAAGCTTATGTGAATATTTTATGACTGGAGAGTTTACGCACAAACAATTTGACCTTTAAAGCCCTGGCCTGACACAGCAATTTTCATATAACATTGAGGCTGATCAATGCAAAATCTTTTCAAATCAGTAAGTTGTATTTTATGGCACGATTCAGTCAATTGATATTTAGATTTACCAGTACAGACTATAATTGTTATATTATAAAAAGCTTACTACTTGATGAAGGTTAAAGATATGCCAAATACAGCTTTACAAAAGCAACTTGAAAAACTCCATGCGCAACTGCAAAGCCCGCACACTTTCAGTGAAGACGAATTGGAGATGCTGGAAGCTATCAGCAGAGACATTGAAGCCATTGAAGCAGGCCACGATGATTCTGAGTCTTTAATAGAGCCCATTAAAGATCAAGTCAATGAAACCCTGATTCACTTTGATCAGGAGCACCCCACCATATTTAAGCTGCTGCAGGAAATATCCGACGCCCTGGGCAAAATGGGTATTTAAGTCCGGGTTAAAATTATTAACAAGCAAACGCAGCCTTGCAGAAGCAGGAACAACTTATGGCGAATTACAAACACGCACTGATTGCAATAAATCTGGCCAAAAACTCTCATCAACAGGTTATTGAAAAAACTTTAAGCTTAGTGGATCAAGGCAGCTGCAGGCTAAGCCTGGCTTATGTTATCAGGCCCCTGGCCTTTAGCTATGATCGCGGCCTGACCCTTGGGCTTATTGATCAAGGTCTTGAAAACCTGCAACTGGAAGCTGAAACACAAACCAGGGAAAGAATGGCCCAACTGGCAAAAAAATTTAATATCCCGGAAGACCGAGTACACACTTTAACAGGCAACCCGGCTGCTGAAATTGTACGCCTTGCTAAAGAACTCATTTGCGACCTGGTCGTGCTGGGCAATAATCATACCAGAACCTTGCTGGGCAATACCAAAGGCGGCGTTCTTCATGCAATCAAATGCGATACCATGCTAATTTCGATTAACGATTAATTTAACAGCGATACGCCAAAATTCTATTTCACAAAAAGGGTGACGGGTAAAGCCCAAAGACTCTCGCCCTTAACATTTTGCAAGGGCTTGAGAGGAGCTCTCTAGGAACCATTCTCCACACTTATTTTTGAGACAACTTTTTTAACGCCTTTTACATCGGCTGCTAATAACATGGCTTGTTTTTCAATACTTGCATTAGGCACACTGCCATACAGCGTTACCGTACCTTTATAGGTATTAACTTGAATATTAAGTGCTTTAACCTGCTCGTTCTTTACGAATTTAGCGGTAACCGCCGCAGAAATAACAAAATCATCTGTAATACCACCAGCCGTGCGCTCATCTATTCGTACATAGTAGGCGGCAGCACCAGCGCCTGCAAGGGCGCCAACCACCCAACCCGTTGTGGTACAGGCGGATACCGAGAAGGTGAGCGCAAGAAGAAATGCAAGATGGATTTTTTTCATAACAGACCTGTTTGTTTAATTAAAAATGTGGGTAGCCGACCAAGGATAAGCTTTTTATCGCGATTAGCCAAACCGAGTCAATGGATATCGTGGAAAATCCCCAGCTATAAGACCTACCAGACAACGGCAGAGTTTTTTCGAACGATATTCACACTTTCGGTTCGCTGGTCAAACTGTATCACCACTTCCTGCTTGTTTAACTGTTCAAAAATCTGCTCCACCTTTTCATCCAGACTGTATTCATAAGCCCCATAGTCGGTGCCCTCCCTGGTAATAAATTCTTCTATAATTGCCCTGAGGATTTCTTCAGTCAATGCCGATGGTGGAATTTCGACTACTGCTTCAATCATTATCATGCACCCCGCGCCTTATATCGAACCGTATTTCAACTGAACGTGCAATGGATTTTTCCAGGTTTAAAACTTCTCTGATAATAACTTTTCGATATCTTCCAGTTCCTGCAACGTCACTCGGGAAATTTCTGCCAGTACTTCTGCATTTTGCAGCTCTTGCGCCTGCTCTTCAAAGTCTGCATCCAGACCCTGAGCATAATCGGCTTTAATCGCTTCAAGTCGATTCTTCAGTTCGTCGCGCTTTTCCAACAGTTGCTCTTTACTTTTTGAGTCATCAACCATCACTCAATCCTCCAGCCTTCTATGTTAATTTTTGATCCAAGCTCTTAATTATACTGATTCAATAATTTTTCGAATTGCTCCTCATCAATTATATCGATACCAAGCGCTATGGCTTTATCCAGCTTTGAGCCTGCGGATTCACCGGCAACCACATAATCGGTGTTTTTTGATACCGAAGCGCTGACTTTGGCACCCAGCTGCTGCAATTTTTCCTTAGCAAGCTGACGGCTCATCAATGTCAAAGAGCCCGTCAAAACAAAGGTCTGCTTAGCTAAGGGCAGATTTAAATCTGTCCTGGCTTGAGGCGAAAGATCAAGCCAAACAATGCCCGCCTGTTTTAATGCCTGAATCACCTCACGATTGTGAGCCTGGGCAAAAAAATGTGCAATGTGGGCAGCTACAATGGGGCCAACATCATTGACTTCAAGCAAGTCCTCTTCACTGGCAGAGACAATGGCATCCAAGCTGCCAAAATGCTGCGCCAGGTTTAACGCCGTTGCCTCACCTACTTCACGAATACCCAGCGCGTATAAAAATTTCGCCAAGGTGGTGGTTTTACTCTTTTCCAAAGCAGTCAAAAGATTTTTCGCAGATTTTTGCCCCATGCGTTCCAGCGCAGCTATAGACTCTACCGACAAGCCATAAAGATCGGCAACATTTGCAATTAAGCCTTCATCAACCAGTTGCTCCACCAATTTATCACCCAGGCCATCAATATCCATAGCTTTTCGCGAAGCAAAATGCTTGATGCTCTCCTTGCGTTGGGCTGGGCAAAACAAGCCCCCGGTACAACGCATGACGGCTTCATCTTCAAGTTGCTCAATATCAGATCCACATGCTGGGCACTGGGCAGGGCTGACTACCGCCTTGGTATTTTCAGGTCGACGCTCCTTTATTACGCGCGCAACTTTGGGAATGACATCACCAGCCCTCAAGACAACAACCGTATCTCCAGGTCGCACATCCATGCGTTTAATTTCATCCATATTGTGCAGCGTGGCATTACTAACGGTAACTCCTCCAACAAACACCGGTTCCAAACGGGCAACGGGTGTAATGGCTCCGGTGCGCCCCACCTGAAAGTCGATATCGAGCAAGCGGGTGATTTCTTCTTGTGCGGGGAACTTGTAGGCAACCGCCCAACGTGGTGCTCTTGAGACAAAGCCAAGCTGGTTTTGCAATTTAATTTTATCAACCTTGACCACTATACCATCAATATCATAATCCAGGGTGGGCCGTTTGTTTAGCAGCTGCTGATAGTAATCTTTGACTGCATAAATACCTTTTACAGTCTTGGTCTCAGGATTTATTTTAAAACCCCAGGAAGCTAATAATTTGAGCATGTCTCGATGGGAGTCGGCTAAAGGAAGGTGTTCTCTACCGGCGTGATTATTTTTTTCAACGCTGGATGCCTTGTCTTGAGCAAGCGTGTTGGCAACAACGCCAACGCCGTAACAATATATATCCAGCGGGCGCTGCGCGGTCACTTTTGAGTCCAGTTGCCGCAGGCTGCCTGCAGCAGCATTTCGAGGGTTAACCAGGGTTTTTTCACCACGTTGCTGCGCCTGCTTGTTAAAAGCATTAAAACCACCCAGCGGCATGATTACTTCGCCCCGCACTTCCAGCACACTTGGAAAATCCTTGCCTCGTAAAGTAAGCGGCACACTGGCAATAGTGCGAATATTTTGTGTGATATTTTCGCCCACACTGCCATCACCTCGGGTAGCCGCCCGAATCAGCTTGCCCTTTTCATACCATAGACTCACCGCCAGACCATCGAGTTTGGGCTCACAGGTATAATCAAATTCGAAATCCTCACTGATTCCCTCCAACCTCTCCTTTAAACGCTGGTCAAAAGCCATCAATTCCTGATCATCAAAAACATTGCCCAGGGACAACATCGGAAGCTGGTGTTCAACCGGTTCGAAATGCGGCAGAGGTTTATCGCCCACTCGCTGAGTCGGAGAATCTTCGGTAATAAGTTCGGGGTATTGTTGTTCCAGGTTTTGCAGGCGTTGGAACAGGCGATCGTATTCTGCATCGGGCACTGAAGGCTGATCCAATACATAATACAGGTAACTGTATTCGTTGATTTGTTTGCGTAAAGCCAGAACTTCTTTTTTAATGGTCGGGGCTGGTGCTGACATAAGGCACTTCTGTTAATTCAGCAATGGCATTATACGTTCGAAAATGGGGAGCTTCGGAACAAGTCAGCTTAGAACCTTATTGGATTGTTTGCCAGTTTGGCTGCTTGCCTGATTCTGCGCTTGAGTATGCAGCTTAATCTGCGATCGCTCAAAATCGCGGATCCGTCGGCGATAGTCATCAATGGTTTGCTGGCTTAACAGATTTTGAGTTTCGTCTTTTAATTCTGCATTTAAAATACGCGCCAGCCGCCTGACAGTATCCAGCATTAAATCAAAGGCTGTCATGCTGTTTTTAGGCCCTGGCAAAGTAAGAAAAAAAGTTACCCCGGGGGTTTCAAAGCTATTGATATTATCTAAATCAAATATACCAGGGTTGACCATATTCGCCATACTGAACATCAACGGGCCTTCACCATTTGCATGGGAGAAGCGATGAAAAATTTTCATGCTGCCGTAATGCAGGCCGCAATTAAACAAACCACCCAATAACTCGCCGCCCTGAATTTTCTTTCCGGCTTTGGCGGCCACGTGAATAACCAGCACTTCCTCTTTACCAGTGACTTGTTGTTGCGAATTTTTCTTATTGGTTTCAGGCCTGCTGTCATTGTCGTTATCAAGGGCTGAGGAAGCACCTGTTGCTGTTACGTTTGCCTGTTCAGCACCTGACCTCTGCAGAGCATTTTTTTTGTCAGTTTTATTTGTTTTGCCTGATGCAGGCATGGAATCAGAAACATCAGCGCCGACAAAAAGATCTTGCTGACTACTCACCCTACGTGCGACAGAGGAAGTCTCAAAATATGTGGAAGGCTGCTTGTGTTTTGACTGAGAGCTTTGGCTGTCTTTAATCGTAAGAGGCTCAATGCTGATGCGAGGATTCAAGTCGTGCTCATTATAATCAAACAGTATTTCATCATTTTCAAGCTGCTGACTGCTTGATATCACCCGCGCATTGCCGCCACCAGGCAATTCGCCGATAAATTCATCGAAATCATCACTATCAATATTTTCCAGATCAAGGGCCATCTTGATTGCTGTCTTGCGGGAGTCACGGGCACGTCGGTAACCATCGAAGAGAATAATGCCAATAACGACAATCCCAACTATAATTAAAATTCCTCGTAATCCGATTTCCATCATGCCCCTCCACGCCCAACAAACAGTGGTTTCACTACTGAAACTATGCTCTGTTTTGAACTTGGCTCTACTGATTTCATACAGTTTTGACTATGTTGTATTAAAAACAATTCATTAAACGGCTGCAAGTGCCGATGCCTCCTCTACGTCAACGGAAACAATACGCGATACACCAGGCTCACCCATTGTAACACCCATTAAGACATGGGCCATTTCCATCGCAATTTTATTATGGCTGATATAAATAAATTGTACCGACTTGGACATTTCTTCCACCAATCGGCAATAACGACTTACGTTAGCATCATCCAATGGGGCATCAACCTCATCAAGCATGCAAAAAGGTGCCGGGTTCAAACGAAAAATGGAGAATACCAAGGCAATGGACGTCAACGCTTTTTCACCACCCGACAGCTGATGAATCGTGCTGTTTCGTTTACCCGGTGGTCGCGCCATAATGGCTACACCCGTATCAAGAAGATCATCACCGGTTAGTTCAAGGAATGCCTGGCCACCACCGAATACCTTTGGAAACAGCTCCTGCAGGCCGTTATTGATCTTGTCATAGGTTTCCTTAAAGCGGCTACGGGTCTCCCCATCAATTTTTTTGATGGCACTCTCCAGAGTTTCCAAAGCTTCTGTCAAATCAGTGTGCTGGGCATCCAGGTATATTTTTCGATTGGACTCAATATGGTATTCATCAATGGCTGCCAGGTTAATGGCGCCGAGCCGGGCGATTCTGGTGGCCATTTTTTCCAATAAAACCTCCCACTCCTGCTCGTTAGCCGCTTCCGGCATGCCTTCCTGCACCGCTTCCAGGGTGAATTGTGACTCTGCCAGCTGTTCTTGCAAGGTCTTACTTCTCACTTCCAAACCTTGCCATGCCATTTTTTGGGCTTCCAGATGAGTCCTAACTTCCTGGGATGCCTGATTAAAATTATGGCGGTTTTTTTCCTGCTCACGCAGGCTGTATTCAACACTTTCAAGTTTGCGCCTGGCTTCAGCCAGCTCTTCTTCAACAATTAAGCGGTTTTCCAGCAGGGCTTCAAGCTGCACCCCCATATCGTTGATAGGATCTTGAGCATCCCGCAGGCCTTCAGACAAAACCTGTTGGCGCTGCGCCAGCTGTTCATCCTGCTGGGTCAATCGACTTAAGGCTTGTTTCACAGAATCAAGCTGGGTGCGCTGAGATTGAATCTGAATATCCAGTCGGTGGGCAGCATCTTTATCATGACGGGCTTTTTGTCGGGCCATGTCCAGGATACTGCGATTTTTATCCCGCTGTTGTAATAAAATTTCCTGCTTTTCGGTATCACTGGCCATGATCTCCAGGGCGCCCTGAAGTGTGAGCCGTGCCTGCGACAAACTCTCCAATTCAGCACCCAGGTGCTCTTCAGCTTCCTGTTTCTCTTGCTGCAGACGTTCACTACGCATCACAAACTGCTCCAGACGCACCTGCTTTGCAGAAAGCTGGGCTTTGATGTCGCTTTGCTGGCGGTTTGCCTGCTCTATATCGCTTTGTAACTGCTCACGGCTTTCTTCCAGCATCGCAGCTTGTTCACGGCCTTCATCCGCCTGACTTTCAAGCAATTGCGCATGGGATTCAAGCGCCATCAATTGTGCAGTCACGCTTTCCAATTCTTGCTGACGTTGCAACACCCCGGCATTGACATCTTCATCACGGCTAACCCGCAACCAGTTTGTCCCGACCCAGATACCATCCCGGGTGATCACCGACTCGTTGCTGGCCAATTGCTGGCGCATGGAAAGCGCTTGCTCAAAGCTTTCAGCGGTTTTAATCCCCGCCAGCAACGCATCCACAGCCATATCGCCACTGACTTTGGCTAGCAAAGTATGCTGCTGTTGCGCTTCACCTGCAGTGGTCACAGTATTGGCGCCCGCACGGCTATCAATCACCATCAGGCTACCCTGCTCCAATGACGCCAATACGCCGGCAACACTGTCCATTCCATCAACACAAAGGGCCTGCAGGCTGTCGCCCAAGACGGTTTCAACCGCGGCTTCCCAACCAGACTCTACCTTTAGCCCCTCAGCCAGACGCGGTTTCTTTTCCAGACCTTGCTGGGCCAGCCATTGCACGGTGCCGGTACCGGTTTGGCCTAATGCGGCTTGTTGCAAGGCTTCCAGGGAAGCATGACGACCGCGTAATTGCTGCAAGGACTGACGTTGTTCGTTCAGCTGTTTGCTTTGCTGGTTGTTGGCATCACGTTGATCAGCCAGGCTGGCCAAAAGTTCGACCAATTTTGCTTGCAGTTGTTCATGCTGGGAACTGGATTCATCAGCCTTGTGCTGCAAGGCCTCAAGCTCCAGCTCAATGGGGCCCGCAGACAGGCTTTCGCTTTCAGCTTTTAGCCGGGCGATACGATCGTGCAAACGTTGCACAGCCTGCTCAAGGTGATTGATCCGTGATTGCTCTACTTGCACCTGCTGCCGAGGCTCAGCGGCTTGCTGGTTAAAGGCATCCCATTCGGTTTGCCAATGCTGCATGGCTTCTTCTGCAGCAATAAGCGCTTCGCTGGAAACCCCTTCATCGGTTTTCAGGCGCTTTAATTCCGGCTCCAACTGCGCTATTTCAGCACTTAAAGCTTGGATTTTCGCTTCATCTTCGGCCTGTTCTTTGCGGACAAGCGCCTGATTTATCTTGGTTTCCTGCAAATCATGACTGAGTTGTTGAATACGTTGTTTGCGATATTGAATCTGATCTTCCAGGCGGCTTATTTCAGCACCCAGGCTGTAAAAACGTTCCTGAACATGATTAAAACCATCAGTCAGCTCAACCTGCTCAACACGGTATTTTTCAATCGCGGTCTCAGCCGCCCTTAAGCCTGCGACCTGTTTTTCATACTCGATTTCATGCTGAGAAATTTTCTCATTTTTTTCAACAAGCTGGGCTTGAATACTTTGCCATTTAAGGGTTATTAGCTGGGCTTTTAACAAGCGCTCTTCCTGCTTGAATTCCTTATATTTTTCAGCGGCCACCGATTGTCGATTCAAGTGCTGCAGCTGGCGATCCAGCTCTTCAAGAATATCGTTCAAGCGCACCAGGTTCTCCCGGGTGCGCGCCATCCGGTTTTCAGTTTCCCGGCGCCTCTCCTTGTACTTGGAGACACCCGCAGCCTCTTCAATAAAGATCCGTAATTCTTCAGGTTTAGCATCAATCAGGCGAGAAATAGTGCCCTGCTCAATAATGGCATAGCTTCTTGGCCCCAGGCCTGTACCCAGAAAAATATCGGTAATATCACGCCGACGGCACTTGGCGCCATTGAGGAAATAACTGGACGTGCCATCACGGGACACCTGGCGTTTAATCGCAATTTCGGTGAAAGCGGCATATTCACCGCCTAAACTACCGTCAGAGTTATCAAAAACCAGTTCAATGGAGGCTTGCCCTACGGGTTTGCGGGAGCTGGAGCCGTTAAAGATCACATCGGTCATCGAGTCGCCACGTAAGTTTTTCGCGGAACTCTCACCCATAACCCAGCGAACCGCATCAATAATATTTGATTTACCGCAGCCATTCGGGCCAACGACACAGGCCAGATTTGAGGGGAATTGAACTGTTGTAGGGTCTACAAAAGATTTAAAGCCGACGAGTTTAATACATTTAAGTCGCATGAATAATGCTGATCCAGATGGAAAGAAATTATTGGCTAGTGCTTACCGCGTCTTTAGGTTGTTGAACCTCATAAGATCCGTAAGCCATTTTATATTAATGACGACCTTTGCTTAAACGCCTTCACTTTTTCCGTCTTCTTAGCACTCCTTGCTTTATTCGAAATGCAGGGTAATCACAAACCAAGATCATTGCGAACTTTAGCTAAAATAATGCCGGGGGACAATGCCTGTCATGCAGTTGTAGCATTTTTTTTAGGCTTGAGTGAAGCTCAGCGGGGCTGAGTGCACTTGTGTGACGGCACAGGCATCCGTGAATCTGCAGCGAGGCTTGCTTAACGACTCTAACCACCTTTTTCAACATGACCGGCCTGCTCAAGCGCAGCTTTTACTTCTGGCGACATGTAGTTTTCATCGTGTTTAGCCAGTACTTCCGTAGCCTTAACCCGACCCGGTGCTACCAGCTCCCCATTGGCAAGTATGCCCTGACCTTCTCGAAACAGGTCGGGGAGTATGCCTTCATAATCCACAGAAACGGTGGACAGATTATCGCTTAACTCAAAAGAAACCATTAGGCCTTCACCAGCACGCTCAACACTGCCTTCTACCACCAAGCCCCCTACTCTAAGGCGCTGCCCCACAGCAGCTTCGCCTGACTGGATTTGAGTGGGCGTGTAAAAGGCGTTGATATTCTGCCGTAAAGCATACGCCGTTAGCGCCACAGCCAAAGAAGCCCCGGTGACAATCATTAATACAATAACAAGCCGTTGTTTTCTGACTGGGTGCATTTAAACTACCTTAAAATATTAACTAACTGACAAAAGCCTAAACCGAACGTTTTCTGGCTTCACTGCGACGAATAGCCGAGATTAATTCTCGACGCCTTAGTATCGGTGCCAGCACATTCCCCACCACTACTACCGCAGAAATACCGTAAGCTGACCAAACATAGAAGCCATGAGTACCCATGGCCAAAAAATCTGCCAAACTGGAAAACTGTATTGCAATATCACCCATAACTATACCTGACTATTTCCCTGACTACCTCTGTGCAATCACCAACTGACGCACCCATTTACTGCTACGCTCACGATCAATAATTTCGCAGCGAGTACGCATCAACAGCAGCAGCGCAAATAAAACATAAAATCCCAACAGGGTAATTAACAATGGCACCCACATTTCCGGCGGCATGGCTGGTTTTTCAGTGAGTTTAAAGGTGGCCGGCTGGTGCAGGGTATTCCACCATTGTACAGAGTATTTAATAATGGGGATATTGACCACGCCCACCAAAGCCAGAACAGCGGTGGCCCTGGCCGCATTTTGCACATTTTGAATAGCACCGTGCAGCGCAATGATGCCCATATAAAGGAAAAACAACACTAACATGGACGTTAAGCGTGCATCCCAGATCCACCAGGTTCCCCAGGTGGGTTTACCCCAGATGGCACCGGTGACCAGGGCCAGCAAGGTAAAAGAGGCGCCAAGCGGTGCAGATGCTTTTGCAAGCATGTCCGCCACTTTCATTTTCCAGATCAAGCCAATCGCTCCGGCCACGGCCATCAGCATGTAAACCGATTGCGCCAAAATGGCCATGGGAACGTGAATATAAATGATACGAAAACTATGACCTTGCTGGTAATCAGGCGGGGCAAACAACAAGGCCCACACGATGCCAACAAGCAACAACAAGCTGGCCAAAACAGCCAGCCAAGGTAAAAAATGACCACTGATGTGATAAAAATACCGGGGGGACCCTAACTGGTGATAAAAACGCTTGAGTTTTTCGTACACTTGTAACCCTTTGAAACTTTTAATTATCCACACTGATACGCAACGAAGCCGCAATAGCCAGGGGCGACAGTGTCAAGGCCAAAGCCAACAAAGCACCCAGCAAACCCAGATGACCACTGTAAGCCAAGCCTTCATTAGCCGCAGCCACGGCACCGGCACCAAAAATCAGCACCGGAATATACAAGGGCAAGGCTATCAAAGCTACCAGCAGGCCGCCACCGCGCAGACCCAGCGTTAAGCCCGCACCGATGGCGCTGATCATACTCAGCACCGGCGTACCTAACAACAGACTCAGCAACATTGCCAGCATGCCTTCAGGTGACAGAAACAGCATCGCGCCCAAAATCGGTGCCATTAAGGCCAAAGGCAGGCCGGTCACCAGCCAATGAGCACACACTTTGCCCAATACTGTTAGATAAATCGGCGATGGTGATATAAGTAACTGCTCAAGGCTGCCATCTTCGTAGTCCCGCTGAAATAAGCGATCCACAGCCAATAAGGTCGATAATAATGCCGCCACCCAAACGATACCCGGAGCCAGGCCATGCAGTAATGCCTGATCTGGACTCACCGCCAAGGGAAACAGACTCACCACCATTAATAGAAAAAATAAAGGGTTGGCTAAATCGCTGCGGCGACGAAAGGTTAACAATAAATCACGTTTTAAGATGCCCCCAAAGGCCGCCAAAAGGCCGATATCCTGGCGCGCAGAAACGGCTTGGCTGATACCTGTTTCGGGTGTCAATTCAACAGGGCCTGTGCTTGACACTATCGGCCCCTTTGTCTGCAAAGGAGCATCTGAATAAATCTGGGCGTAACAGTTTGAACACTAATATTTTTAAAAACAAGGGGCAAAGCATTCGTAATGCCCAATACGCTTCGCGGGGCAGGCTCTAGCCCATACGCTTTGCAGGGCGCAGGCTCCAGCCAGCTATTGCTAAGTTTTGTACTAACAACAAGCGCTTTAGGTAACGCGTAGTTGGGTATTTGAGATTCAAGGTAAGCGTTCATAACCGGTTCAGGAACTCCCTGAGAGCTCTGATAATATTTCTGGATTCCCTGGTGCAAAATTCTCCAGTTGCAGGCTACGTACTGTAACACCATCGATCACAAGATCCTGATGAGAGGTCAGAATGACCATACCCCCACGCTGGCTGTGGCCAGCCAATAAAGCCTCCAGAGATTTTACACTGGCTTTATCCAAAGCTGTAAACGGCTCATCCAGTATCCACAGTGGCGTTGCTTCAAGGTATAACCGCGCCAAGGCCACTCGACGCTGCTGCCCTGCAGACAGCCGGGCGCAGAGCACATCTTCCTGCCCCTGCAAACCGGCCAAGGCCAAGGCATGGTAACGCTGCTTGCCGTCGAAACCCGGCGCCAGCCAGCTTAGATTTTCATCAGCGCTCAAACCGGTTTTAAGCCCAGGCGCATGGCCAATATAAGTTAAAGATTGCCCATACTCATAACGAACCGAAGACAAGCCCTGACCTAGCCATAGAATAGTCCCCAGCTCAGGCGTCGCCAAACCGGTCAGTAAACGCAACAAAGAGGTTTTTCCACTACCATTAGCCCCTTCCAGCAGCAGAATATTCCCTGGCCTTAGCTCAAAGCTAAGCTTTTCAAAAAGCAGCAGATTATTCCTGGCACAAGCCAGGTCATTAACGGATAAAAAAACAGAATCCAACGGGCACCTGTTGAGTGATTGCCTTGGGTTTTACAGGCTGTTTTAGAGCACCTCAATTAATGATGAGGACTGCTATTGTAATATGAAAGTCGCTTGAAAACGAATGTGTACCATGATGGGCATGACACAGTGATTAATCCATGCTTTTCAGGTAGGCAATCAAGGCTTTTTTTGTACCCTGTAAATCACCCACCAAACTACTGATCATGGGCTCAGCATCCTGCACCCTCCCCTCCCTGGCCAGATCCTCAATGTGCTTGCAGGTTTTACTCAATTGCTTCGCGCCTACGTTTAAGCAACTGCCTTTAAACATATGAGCTGATCGGCGTAATTTTTCCGCTTCCTGGGATTGAAAAGCCTGCTCTAAATGTTCAAGCCTGTTATCAGCATCTCTGATAAAGGCATGAATCAACGACTCAAACTCGTTACCCATAATATCCCTTAGGGCATTTAAAGTGGCTTCATTCAGGTACTGGTTGCGTTTATCCATAAGTAAATATCACGTTAGCGTAGCTTTTATAATGTACAGAAGTTTTATTGTCATTCTTACTGCTTTTATTTTAGTTAGTTAACACTAAACAACACCCACTCCGCTCAGTGTCGCTTGATAACGGCGTAAACCCTCCAGTGTATCCACGTCCCAACCTACGCCTAAAAGCGAGTAATTTACGTGACTTCGCTCAAGTTTTTCCACACTAAGGGCCAGAACGTTTGCCTGGCCCCAAGGAATACCCTGAAACACTTCGGGGTATAGCTGCTGCATACCCAACAGTATATAGCCACCGTCTTCAGCCGGGCCTAATACCACATCTTGATCAGCGGCCAATAACTGGGCAGCCTCAAGCAGGTAACCGGCATTAATAGAAACACAATCCCCCCCAATTGCAATCACAAAGTCTTTTTCAGCCAAAGCTTCATTAAAAGCAGCTTCCATACGCTGCCCCAGATCACCTTCGGTTTGAGCTTTCACACTCACCGGGTGATTTTCAATATAGGGCAGGAAGAATTCATGCTCAGGATCCAGGGCCACTCTTATTTCCACCGGGCAAACCCGTGCACCTAACGCCATGGTAATCACATCATCGAGCATTTGTTTATAGGTAATAACAATATCGGCTTCAGACAAGGCCTCCTTCAGCCTGGTTTTTACCTGGCCCGCTATCGGCGCCTTGGCAAAAATTTGGATTAACCCGTTTGGGAAGCGGTAATCTTTTAGGGACTTAGCTTTGTACATAGTATTCACAGTGAAGCACAAACTTCTATTTGGTGTCCGGCTAAAAACTGGCTAGATCCTTCTGCCCCGGCTCATTAAGAATGCTTATATTGCAACGATCAATCACTTTCAAGCAAGCCCAAAGCCCGTGCCTTCAATTACCAAATAACGAAAATGCGGTTTAATTCTGGTGCACCGCCGGTTAAGTCCAAGGGATGAGCACCCTGCTTTCCAGCATCTGCAACACCCACTCAGCGATATCGCAACTCATTTGTTCCCTGCGGCGTTTAACCATCAATATTCGCCACGTGACCACAAAACCAGCAAAAAATTCCGTGAATTAGAGGGCATTGTAACCAGCCTGTCTGGCCTCACTTGTAGTTATAGCCGACGTGGTTCAATTAGAAGGCTAAACGTGGTAGATTTCTGCACCGTTAAATGTTCGATTTCCAGCCCCGGTGGCACAGATGGATAGCGCGGCCCCCTCCTAAGGGGCAGGTCAGAGGTTCGAATCCTCTCCGGGGCACCATTACAAATATTTTTTCACGTTCCCTCCAGGCAACCGTCCATGGTGCGGGGTTCCAGCCTGGCTTCTACATACCCCTGTGCAAAGCATCTTTATGAATGACATCACATTAATTTTTTCATTAGTGATTTAAAACACGCGCAAAAATTTGTTGTGATCAACACCTGAATTTCCAGGATTACAAAAAACTTGTTGTGATCAACACCTGAATTTCCAGGATTACAGATTGCTTTAAATCATTATCTTGGTAAATTTAGCACCCTGACAGGTTTGGTACTTTAAAAATTAATTTCGCCGAGCATGCCAGCCAAAACCTTATGAAAATAAGCGTTTTAAAGTCTGCAATTGGTTAACACGGCGGTTCCCAGTTTTCTTCTCTCCTTCCTCATACGGAAATACTCCAAAACTAAATTTACCTTTAATCAATCGCTGACAGGTGTTGTAATTTTGTTCTCAAAAACTTTTCGATTACCTAAAAAAACCAAACTATTATTTCAATTAATAATCAGTTCTTTGATATTTTTCCTTTTAACAAGTCAGGCCGATTCCACTCATCAAAACACCAAGTCTGAAATAAAGACTTTAAATATTGACTACAATACACATTCGGTGCTCAGAGGACGGGCGGTAAAGGGCATTATTGAACACGGTGAAGTATCTATTTATGCTATCAGCAATGGTATACCTGACTCTTTCCCCATACTTAACGGCACCACTGATGCATCGGGTAACTTTTCGATAACTATTCCAGATGAACTAGCACTTGAAAGTTTCTACGTTGAAGTTAAAGCCAGCACCAATGCAGCAAACCCAAGCTTAATGCTCTGTGATTCTTTCAACGGCTGCGCCATTCGTGATTCGCTCAAAACTGATTTTGGTGAAACATTTACCCTAAAAAATAATTTTTTACTCAGAAGCTTTGCTGAATACAATCCACTTAACAACTCATTCGAGGTTAAACTGACTCCCCTAGAGCACATGGCCGTTGCTTATGCAGAATCTTTGCCCAACGGGTTAACGGCAAATAACTTTCGCACAGCTTTAGCCTATTTATCGAATATATTGCTTTTTTCCAGCTCGATTCAATCAATAGCGGCTATTGATTTAACATCAGTAGAGGAAACTTCATCGGCTTCCGATGAAGAAATAACGGCCGCCATTATTTCTTCCGCTTTTTTAAACATCGATAATAAGCTTTTACAAGCTGAAGACATTGAAACAGTACTTGAAAATCTTAGCCGACAAAAAGGTATTCTTTCTAAAACCAGTCAAAATGATTCTACTGACATTTCACTGGCAACTATTGCTGAAAAGTCTCTTAGCAATATCCCAACTCACCTGGAGAACCGACCAAAAATTCGCGAACATTTAGAGCGCATAAAAACTTCTGCCAATGATGGCAATGCAGACAGTGTACTACTGAATTTGGAAGCAGGGCCAGGTGGGAAAATATTCTCACCTTCCCATGAGTTTGAATGTACTGGGTCTTGCCAATACAATGTCGCTCAAAATGAGCTCATTAAACTAGAGGCCTCTCCGGACTCAAACTCCAACTTTAAAAGTTGGAACGGAACCTGCCCTGGCCTAAATGGCCAGACTCAAACCTCATGCAACACCATCATGCCTGGTAATCAAACTATCGTTGCAGAGTTTATTGCCGCATCGGCTGCTGCGCCCAGTTCGTCGAATTACAGCATCCTTGTCAGCGATAATACTGACCGGTCAAGTCCTGAAGACCTGCAACTGAACACCGTTTCTGGTAATGCTTATATTTTAGTGCGGGAAGACCCCAGCATTAAACAAGTCAACTTTTATCTGGACACCACAACAGGAACACCCTACCGCACAGAAAACAATGCCCCTTATGACATGTCAGGCCCCAATAGAAATGGCACCGCAAATGCATTTGACACTACCACCCTAAATGACGGTTCCCATTTCGTTTACGCAGCCATTGTTCTCACCAATGGCTCGGTAATTAAACTCAAGGCTTTTTTTACTGTTAAAAATTCAACTGCACCGATCGAATACATCACCCTGGACATCAGCGTCAAGGGCCCGGGCTCAGTATCCCAGGCAAACACCAAGCTTTGCCAAACCGACTCTTGTTCTTTTCGACTACCAAAAGGCACCATGTTGAATTTAACCGCCACCCCCTTAGATAGTGAAACTCATGCCTTTTTGGGTTGGCAGGGCTTATGCGACGGTACCGGCAGTTGCGTTCGTTTGATCGATACCGATCAGGCGATTGCCGCCTCATTTATTGAGCTTTCCCCGGACACGCCGATCTCAGCTGCGCCTCAGAAAAATATTGAATTAGCACTTAGCCCAAACCCTGATCGCTTGAACCCAATGCCCTTAGAAGCCAGTACACTGTCGGGGCTGGCTTACATTTTCGTAACAGCAGATCCGGGCATTAAACAAGTCAACTTTTACCTGGACACCACAACAGGAACACCCTACCGCACAGAAAACAATGCCCCTTATGATATAAGCGGCGGCAATAGTGACGGCGCCGCCATTGGATTGGACACCACCACCTTGAGTGACGGCAACCATTTTGTATACGCTGCTGTTGCTCTTATCGATGGTTCGGTGATTACCCTCAAGGCTTCTTTTAAGGTTGAAAATACTTCCTCCATTGAATACGTCACCCTGGACATCAGCATCAACGGTTCCGGTTCAGTGTTCCAGGCAAACACCAAGCTTTGCCAAACCGCCACTTGTTCTTTCCGACTACCAAAAGGCACCATGCTGAATTTAACCGCCGCCCCCTTAGATAGTGAAACTCATGCCTTCTCAGGCTGGCAGGGCTTATGTGAAGGTACTGGCGATTGTATCCATACAATTAACACCGATCAGGCAATCACCGCCTCATTCACTGCAATTTATCAAAAACCAAAAGAGCCCTTTACATTAGTGGTTAGCCAAAACCAGGATCGCTCGAATCCAGCATTACTGGAATCAAGCAGATTATCAGGGCTGAATTACATTGAACTGCAGTCAACAATTAAAATAAAACAAGTCGCATTCTTTCTTAATTCGAATGCCGACCTCCAGAATACTCCACTAAAAATTGAAAATAATGCACCTTATGATTTTTTAGGGTCTGACGGCAATGGTAATGCCAAATCATTTGATACAAGCACCTTACCGGATGGTTCACATTATATTTCTGCATTGATCACTCTCGAAGATGATACTGAAGTGTCGGTGAGATCTGGCTTTAATACCTCAAACACAATTAAAAATTCAATAAGCTGGAGCCCCCCTGAAAAAAGGGCAAGTGGAGCGACACTAACGGAAAATGAAATAACAAAGTATATAATTTATTATGGAAAAAGCAGCAGATCCTATACAGGCTCCATCGAAGTTAGCCAGAGAGACAGCAATAATCGCTTGCCAACTAATGTCTCCATTAACCATTTAGACCCAGGAATAACTTATTATTTTGCCGGAGTAACGGTAGATTCAAAGGGATTAACCAGCGCGCTTTCTAATGAAATTTCAAAATTAGTTGAAGGGCTAACCAATTAGTGCCCAGGGAGCCTCTGATCAAGTCATGGGCTCGCTTTTTGGCAACTAGTGGTTAAAGCAAGCTAAAGGCCATAATCAAGGCATCTTCACGAGTTCCACCCTTGGCAGGGTAATAATTTTTTCTTTGGCCAACTTCATTAAAGCCCATACTGGAATAAAGATTATACGCTGCCTGATTGGAAGGACGCACTTCAAGAAAAGCCACTTCGGCATGATGGTCTCGGGCAACATCCAATAGATGATTCACGATGTGCCTGCCCAGACCTTGCTGATGCAACACCGGGTTTACACACACATTAAGGATATGGCTTTCACCCGCAGCTACTGTCAACACGCCATAGCCCTCAATCTGGTAAAAAGATTCTGCCACCCAGCATGAATAACCAGACCGAATACAGTCACTAATAATTTGACGACTCCATGGGAACTGGTAAGCCTGAATTTCCAGCTCACGCACTCTTGAAATATCTGATTCATGCATGGGCCGAAGCTGCACGGTGTTTAAATCAATGCTGATATTTTTTGAAGATGCCATGTGCGAAACTTAATGACCTTTTATTATCAATAAATTTTAACTGGAAAACTTAACAAAGAAATTCCAATTAGCTCAGCCGCTCTTAAGCTTTTGAATATCTTTCCATACTGTGGCTTTTAATACCGGATTATTTAACATGGCGGATAAACCGAGTGTGGATACAATTTTTATGCCGGCCCCATCCAATAAAAAGTCACTGGCCTGTTGGCCAACACCAGCACCCAGCAGCAACAGGGAATCAAGTTTATTGCGCTTCATTTTTCCATTAATAAAAGCTTTTACCGCCTGTCTTGCCGCTTCAGAACCACGATCCTGATGAGCACCCACCAATGCAGGCCAGCTAAAAAGTTCCTTATCATAGGGCTGATCTACGGCAGGCTTTTGTTTAAGTGCAAATAAAACTGCTTCAAGCAAGGCATATTCACTGGCAGAAAGCCCAGGTGCAAGCGGGTCGCCCAGCTCTGCCAATATCAGGGTGCCGTTGGTGGTGCTAAAAGATACAAAGGCAAACTTTGGCTTGTCCGAAGGACTATCCAGCGGATCGGCAATACTTTGAATAGTTGAATTGTTTTCTGCAGCAGGCGCAGGCGGCATTGCCAATGCAGAAGGCATGTTCTCTGGCACCGGTTTCTGCATGTCCGCAGGGCTGTCTACCGGCTTAAGATCAACAAATAACTCGGGCTTGTCTTTCTTACCAAGTCCATCACGCTCATAATTGAGCGCATCATCAAGCAAAACTGTTTCCACAGCGCCATTTCCAGCGCTACTATCTTGTAAGTCAGATTGCTGAAAAACCCAGGTTTCTATGCCCATGGCCTGAAGATAGGCCAAGCGTATTGATTCTTCCACTGTGTGTACCATATACCATGGTTAGACCGAGCCAGCGACTCGAAGTTATCACAGGCTATTGTGACACAGCCTAAGCTTGTGTCACAAACTCTGCTTCAATATCAAACATCGGCTACCTGTGGATGGGTTTTTTTCAGCCCAGAAGCAATCATATTCAATGCCTTAAGATAAGCTTTTACCGAAGCAACAATAATGTCTGTATCAGCTCCATGTCCATTAACAACCCGACCTTTGTGTTCAAGGCGCACAGTCACTTCACCCTGAGAGTCAGTGCCTTTGGTAATGGCATTCACCGAATACAGCTCTAAATTAGTACCACTATCAGCAATGGATTCTATGGCCTTGAATGCCGCATCCACAGGGCCTGAACCTTCCGATTCAGCCTCAACTTCTTTGCCATCAACATTCAACACCATGCAGGCCCTGGGCTTTTCACCCGTCACAGAACTCACCGCCAAATGCACCAGTTTATAACGTTCGTCAACGTCAGCTTTTTGCATTTCACTGACCAAAGCCTGAAGATCTTCATCAAAGATCTCCTGCTTTTTATCCGCCAGTTCCTTAAAGCGAACAAATACGGCGTTCAAGGCTTCCTGGGAGTCGAAGCTAACGCCTAACTCTTCAAGTCTGGCTCTAAACGCGGCACGGCCGGAATGCTTTCCCATAACCATTTTATTGGCGGACCAACCCACATCCTCAGCTTGCATAATTTCATAGGTTTCGCGAAACTTAAGCACACCATCTTGATGGATACCAGACTCATGGGCAAAAGCATTAGCGCCGACAATGGCTTTATTAGGCTGAACCGGGAAACCGGTGATAGTAGACACCAACCTTGAACAGGGAACAATTTCCTTGATATTTATTCTCGTTTCCACTGGAAAAATATCCTGGCGCGTTCTAACGCCCATAACAATTTCTTCAAGTGATGCATTGCCTGCCCGCTCGCCCAGACCATTAATGGTACATTCAACTTGCCGGGCGCCATTCATAACCGCAACTTCAGAATTAGCGACAGCTAAACCCAAATCATTATGACAATGAACTGAAAAGATAGCTTTATGAGCATTGGGCACGCGCTGCATAATCTCCTTGATTGTTGCCCCAAATTGTTCGGGCATGGCGTAGCCTACTGTATCTGGAATATTAATTGTGCTGGCACCAGCATTAATGGCGGCTTCAATAATACGGCACAGAAAGTCAATCTC
This sequence comes from Pseudomonadales bacterium, assembly GCA_040235475.1. Taxonomy (GTDB): domain Bacteria; phylum Pseudomonadota; class Gammaproteobacteria; order Pseudomonadales; family UBA3067; genus JBECKY01. The sequence goes on along the minus strand of JBECKY010000069.1, from coordinate 2,127 downwards.
AGAACGACCAGCATCTTCACAGGAAAATTCTACATCATCAACCTGGTTTCGGCTGCGTTTAACGGCACGTACGGCGTGCTCAATAACTTCATCGGGCTGTAAACGTAATTTATGTTGCATGTGTATGGGTGACGTGGCAATAAAGGTATGAATTCTGGCAGCATTTGCATTAACCAAAGCTTCTGCCGCACGATCAATATCGGCATCCATCGCCCGAGCCAAACCACAAATACGGCTATCCTTGATAGTTTCAGCAATGGCTTTAACCGCTTCAAAATCACCTATACTGGCAATAGGAAAACCAGCCTCGATCACGTCTACCCGCAAACGCTCAAGAGCTTTGGCAATGCGCAGCTTTTCTTCCTGGTTCATGGTAGCCCCAGGGCTTTGCTCACCGTCTCTCAAGGTAGTATCAAAAATAATTAATCTTTCTTTGTTGCTCATGACTATCTCCAAAATATTGACAGTATTAGCGCTGTTTAGCGCTGTCTAAAGACTTGAGGTAACCTAAAAATAATAGCAGGGTAAGAATAAATAGATGCCCTAAGGCAGGAGGTGCAGAGATAGTCGTGCAGAGAGAAGCAATTCGCAAGCCGCCTCAGGCCGGCAAACATTCCAATACTTAAATATTAAGGTATTTGGTTTATTCTTCAACTTTATTTATAGGGGTCTGCTTATGACAAACAACCCTACCTCATAATATCTGTTACTTGCTTTTTTAAATATATACTCAGAGCAAGAATTTGCCAAGCTTTTATTTTACAAGCACAAGGTTTACAAACACAAGGCTGCTGCTGCCTTAGCTTTCAGCCCATACCCAAGTGTCATTGTCTACCGCCACTTTTTTTTCCTGCTGAAACTTAAGCAAATGCGCCCACAACGACTGCCTCGCCGCTGGATGCATAAATTGAGGGACATCATCATAAACCACCGGCACCAGCTCATCCAGAGTGGCCCGCTTGGCTTGAACCATAGCGTTGGATACTTTCCTTTCTCGCAGCAAACGATGCTGAAGTGTAAATTCCAGAACCTGCTGAGGTGAAGCCATCACATGCCCATGTGCAGGTGCCAGCCAGCGCAAGGGGAATTTTTTTAAGTCCTCAAGTGCATCCATGTACGCTTTCATATCTCCGTCGGGAGGTGAGATAATTACGCTGGAGCCTTGCATAATGTGGTCTCCGGTAAAAAGCATACCCGCTTCACGATACAAAAAACACAAGTGGTTTGACGCGTGACCAGGAGTGTGGATCATTTCCAGGGAAAACTCTTCAGCCTCGAGCAAGTCGCCGTGTTTTACCGCTCGCGTAGGCGAAAACGCTTGATCCTGCCCCAGACCCTCTGGCGCTGGCAAGCCTAACACTTCCACAGGCTGCTTGAGTTGCTCCAGTAATAATTGCACGCCTGGCGAGTGATCAAAGTGGGTATGGGTGCATAAAATCCAACAAATGCGGGAACCCAACTCAGCAACAATAGTGTCGATATGGCTTTGATTAGCAGGGCCAGGGTCAATAATCGCAACTCTTTTACTACCCAAGGCATAGGTATTGGTTCCTGGGCCGGTAAACGGACCCGGGTTAGGCGCCAAAAGCCGATGCACACCTGGGTAAATTTCTGTCAGTTTGCCAGGTAATAAGGCTTTTTCAGCAGCCAGTATTTGTTCATGCTGCTTTGCGGTCATTCAAGATACCGTTTTCTAACCATACAATTTTCCTTCATCTCTTACTCACAAGCTGCTTAGAGCTTGATTTCATTTCTTCTGGTCAAAAGCCTGCAATTGCGCCGACGTTGCCTGATGTTGATACTTAGTTTTCCATTCCACATAGGGCATACCGTAGATCTCTTTCCTGGCAGCATCATAATCCAGGTTTTCGCCCCTTATTTCAGCTTCGGCCATATACCATTTAGCCAGGCAATTTCGGCAAAATCCTGCCAGATTCATCAGCTCAATATTCTGCACCTGCTTGTTCTCATCCAGATGACGTAACAATCGGCGGAAGGTCGCCGCTTCTATTTCCGTTTGCGCTTGCTTATTCATAGTTTTCCACCTTCAGGGCATCTTTGCTGTAAAGCATCTATAATGATTGCTTGTATTTTACTGGCATGATTACTAAAAACCCAATCAACATC
>JBECKY010000039.1:0-13442 GCA_040235475.1 Pseudomonadales bacterium | reverse complement strand
GAAAAGGGTTACGTTGGCACCTTTATTAAACAAATGCGTGATGTCATGGAGCAATGCCTGAATAAAAATATCAAGGTGGTGAGCAACGCAGGGGGTTTAAATCCAAAAGGCATGGCGCAAGCTTTGCAAACACTGGCCGATGAGCTGGGTCTGAAAGCAAAAATTGCCTATATAGATGGCGACGATCTGATGCCGAAAATGGCTGAATTGCAACATCGTGGTGAGGCATTTATTAACATGGATTCAGGCCAGCCACTGCAAGCGAGTGGTTTAGAGCCCGTAACAGCCAATGCTTACCTCGGTTGCTGGGGCATTAAAGAAGCGCTGGATCAAGGGGCTGACATTGTGGTCTGTCCAAGGGTTACCGATGCCGCTGTGGTGATTGGCCCAGCGGCCTGGTATTACAATTGGCAGCGTGAAGATTACGATGCCCTTGCTGGAGCGCTGGCGGCAGGGCATATCATTGAATGTGGTTTGCAGGCCACTGGCGGCAATTATGCATTCTTTCAGGACGTTCCCAGTTTCGAAAACATGGGTTACCCCATTGCTGAAATAGCCGAAAATGGCAGTTGCGTTATTACCAAGCATATCGGCACAGGAGGTTTGGTATCGGTGGGTACTGTCAGTGCTCAATTGCTTTATGAAATTGGCGCGCCTGAATATTTAAACCCCGATGTTACAGCCCATTTTGATACCTTGCAGCTTGAACAGGTGGGTGATGATCGGGTACGGGTGTTTGGGTGTAAAGGCAGCGCGCCACCGCCAAGTCACAAAGTGTGCATCAACACCCGGGGCGGTTATCGCAATAGCATGAATTTGATTGTGCCCGGTCTGGATGTGGAGCTTAAAGCCAAATCATTTGAGACGGTACTGTTTAATGCCTTGGGTGGCAAAGAACAATTCGATCGAGTGGATGTGCAATTGGTGCGTAGTGATAAAGAATCACCTAACAGCAATGAAGAAGCTTTTGCCATACTGCGCATTCATGTGATGTCGTTGGATGAACATAAAGTAGGGCGGCTGTTTTCAGCTAAAGTTATTGAATTGGCCCTGGCAAACTACCCTGGTTTTGCTGCGCTGGATACACCGGGTGAAGCCAAACCTTATATTGTTTATTGGCCAGCATTGATCAGCAGCGATAAAATTGTTGAGCGGGTTCATATTGATCATAAAACCTTAAAAATATTGCCTACCCAGCAACTGGAGCATGCTGATCCCGTTGTTACAAAGCCGTCTATAACTTCAGTGCCGGTACCCAATGGTGCCAGGCAATCGGTAGCGCTAGGACGCATTTATGGTGCTCGTTCCGGGGATAAGGGAGGCAGTGCGAATGTGGGTCTTTGGGCGAACAGCGCCGAGGCCTATGCTTTTTTGGAAAGCTATTTAAGCGTCGACGAATTCAAAAAATTGTTACCTGATTTACGCGATTATGATATTACCCGTTACGAGCTGCCGAATATTTTTGCAGTTAATTTTTTGGTGAAAGATATCTTGGGGCAGGGAGTTTCATCATCCACCCGTATGGATGGGCAAGGCAAAACCCTGGGGGAATATATCAGAGCCAAAATTATTCAAGCACCGCTTGCTATTATTCCAGAACAGTATCGATAGCTAACGAAAGTGAAAAGGGAACATTGAATGACCAAGACTGAAATACTAAGCCTGGAAAGCCATATCTTTGAGACTATTCAATGGCATGTAGATAAACATGTACTCGAGTTAACGCTGAATCGCCCGGAAAAGAAAAATGCCATAAATAAGGCAATGGCGAACGAATTAATTTATGCCCTCGACTACGCGGCCCAAGAAGACAATATTCGTGTGGTAGTGATTGGTGCTACAGGTGATGTGTTTTGCGCCGGAGGTGATTTAAGGACTATGCGTGGCGATACTGAGACATCAACCAGTACCGTTCCCGATTGCGGCGAGCTGAATGAGATTGGTCCAAAAATAAGGCATCTACACAAACCGGTGGTCATTAAGGTTCAGGGTTCGGTCTTAGCAGGTGGCTTATTGCTAGTCACTAATGCAACCCATGTCGTGGCCGCCAAACATGTTAAATTCAGTGCTCCAGAAATAAAAAGAGGGCTTTGGCCTTATATGGTCATGGCCGGTTTATTTCGTGTCATACCCAAGCGCCAAGGCCTGGATTTTATTATGAGGGGCTACGACATTGATGCCCAAACAGCGCTGCAATGGGGTTTGATTAATCAAGTCGCTTATTTGGAAAAACTCGACGCTGTCGTAGCAACCTTGGTTGAAGATTTATCCAATCTACCGCCGAATACCGTGAAGTTAGGCTTGGAAGCCTACAATAAACAGGAGTCTGAAAGTTTTGATGAGGCCATGCCCTATTTAGCCAGCATGCTAGAGCGTACGCTTGAAGAAGGTGATGCAAAGGAAGGTATTGCAGCTTTCCTGGAAAAGCGTCAGCCGAAATGGTTGAATGATGAAGCATAAGATGAAGCTTAAACAGTTTAGCTAAGCTTCGATTAATAAATTAGAAAACGCTTAAAAGTAAAGAGAAAATAAACAACGGAAGTAAGGAAATAAAAAATAAAAAATAAAAAAGGAGAATAAAAATGATTATTGACTGCCACTATCATCATGACCTGAGTATGTTGAAGACCGACCAGCTGCTGGCTAAAATGGATGAATCCGGGGTTGACCAAATTGTCCTGATTCCCTGCATGAACGGCGAAATACCCATGCCGCCAGATTTTATGCTGAAAGTCATGCGTTTCTTCCTTACCCATCGGCGCTTAAGGGGCCTGGCCAGGCGTGGCGCTACTAATTTTGATAAAGACGGTGACCTGAAATTACCTCTGGGGAAAATAAAAATTCTCCGTGACCCAGCCCACGAAGCCGTGAACGAAGCCATTCAACAACACCCGAATCGATTTAAAGGCTGGGTTTTTATCAACCCCCATGGCGACCATGATCCCCTTCAAGAAGTAGCCAGGTGGTTAAATGTGCCGGGCTTTATTGGCGTCAAGGCTCATCCATTTTGGCATCAATACGGCCCTGAAGCGTTGAAAGAAGTGGCCCATGTGGCGGCCAAACTCAACAAGCCCATGTTAGTGCATGTGGGTTTCGACCAGAATGAAGAACTGAGCGCCTTATTAAATGAAGTGCCCGGTTTAAAATTAATATTAGCCCATGCAGCTTTTCCTGGTTACGCCGATACCTGGGCAATTATTAAAGATAAACCCAACGTAGTAGTAGACCTGTCGGCTGAAGCATATGTGGATGAGAAAATCACCAAACAAGCCATTGATTATTTAGGCGTAGACCGCTGCTTGTTTGGTACCGATGGCCCCTATGGTACGCGAGCGGCAGATGGTTTATACGACTACGGTTTAATGAAACGCAGAATAGAAAAAATGTACCCCGACCCTGGAATACAAAGGAAAATACTCGGCGAAAACTTTCTTGAGTTTACCGGCATTTCCACCCGTGAAATGCAAGCGGCGCGAGTCAGCTGAACGCCTTAGCTAACCCTGGAAAAGTCTTCGCCTAAAAGCGCCGACTGTTGCTTCCAGACTTTTCAGGGTCGACTAAGTTACTTCCTGAGGCACACTGTTTTCTTGTTGCAAAGTACTTTTGGCTAATTCCCGCAACGCTTTGTAATGGGGTTTGCCAATTAAAGTAGTGGGAAAGTCATCGGTGAAAATAACCCGTTTGGGACGTTTGTAGCCTGCTATTTTCGCCTCCGTGTAGCTGATAATGGCAGCTTCCGACAAGGTGGCGCCGGGTTCAAGTTCAACCACTGCCGTCACCAGTTCCCCCCAGGTGGCGTCGGGTGTTGCGGTGAGGCCAACGGTTTTGATGCCGTCCATGCCTATCAGTAAATTTTCCACTTCTTCCGGGTAAACTTTTTCACCGCCAGTGTTAATGCATTCTGAGCCCCGGCCTACAAACTTGAAAGTGCCGTTACTATTAAGCTGAGCCAAATCACCGCTCATTAACCAGGTTTCGCCGTTGAAAGAACGAATCAGTTTGGCGGTTTTTTCAGGGTCGTTGTAATAGCCGTTGGGCAAGTTGTTGGTGCGGCGCGCTAACTCACCCACTTCACCGGGCTGAACCGTTTTGCCGGTATCACTATTAATAATTTTAACCAGGTCTGTGACCGGAAAGCAGGCTTTATCGAATTCGGTATCGTTAGCGGTATAAAATTTAAAGGCCATACCGGTCAATTCCGAACCGCCAATAAAATCCATAAAACGGGTATTGGGCATGTGTTTTTTTAGCAGATTACGTTTTACTTCAGCAGAAGTCGGCATGCCGGATGCGAAAATACCTTGCAGGCAACTGATATCGTAGTTTCCGGAATCAAGCTCGGCGAGCATAGGTTTTAAGGTGGCGTCGCCAATGGCACCGAGAATATTGATTTGGTTTTCTTCAATCAAACGCAGTGCTTCACCGGGGTGATAGGATTTGTCTTCTAACAAATAAATAGCGCCACCCATTTTAGGCAGAGTGAAAGCCAGTACCCAACCCAGAGAGTGCATCATCGGGCTGACAATCAGAATTTTTAACTTGCCACTCATTTTTTTGGCAATAAAGGCTTTGTAGCTGGTTGATGCATTAGCAAGTAACTTACGTGCCAGTGTGCCCGTAAGTCTGGCACCCACTATTTTCCGCCCTAAGCGAGAATTTAAAAAGCGTCCGCCAGGAACCGGCAATAACATAGCTTCGCCGGCTTGAGATATTTCCTTTAGCAGGGCAGGAGCACTGGCGCTAAAGGCTTCCAGCGTGGAAGCGGTCATGGCTTTTTCATTGTACGAAATACCTTTGGGCATACCCGTGGTGCCGCCGGTATAAATATTGTAACCAATATCGTCGTCGGACTGTTCTTTCCAGGGCAGTCTGGGTTTTCCAGTGCTGTGTTTTGCCAGGGTGTGTGCGTAATTAAACACCTGCATAGAGGGGTTGCTGTCAATATCGCCGACCACAAGCAGAAACCCTAGCTGCGGCAGTTGCGGTTTTATTCTTAGAAAAGTCTCCAGGAACGTCGCTTCAATGATTGCGCCAACACTGTCTGAATTATTCAGTACATGGATTAATTCAGCGTCCATAAAGCGGTAGTTTAGTGGCACACTAACACAGGCACATTTCCAGATACCGTAGGTGGACTCAATAAACTCGATGGAATTGGTTAAACCCAGAGCAATGCGCTCGCCACGCTGGATGCCTAATGAGAGCAAGCTGCTACCAAGCATGTTGGCACGTGTATTGAGTTGGTGAAAACTTATGGCTCTGCGGCCTTGCTGAATAGCTAAAGCTGAAGGGATATATTTAGCATTTTGCTCAAGAGCATGGACAATAGTGCTTTTTCCCGCCATTTTTCTTCCTCCATGGAATTCGAAATAGCGACAGCAATACTGCTATTGTTGTTTTTATATTTTTTTACTGTCTGATCATAGCAAATAGGCCGAGAATAAAAAGCATTTTTGCTGCTTGTTTTAATTTTGAAGGGTAGAGGCTCTTGGTGTAATAGGCCGTTATTCGTTCGAATATGGCTGGTCTCTACATCGTCTATCAATCCTATTCGTACTCGCAAACGCCTCAGCTGTTTTTGTGGCTGTTAAAAGCGCCTCACGGCAAGAAAAACGCCTACAGCCATAAATACCAGCCCCACAGAGCGCTGTAAGGAGATTGGGTAATGGGGGGCGCCCAATAAACTGTAGTGATCAATGATGGCCATTGAAATGAGTTGCCCCAATAATACCAAAGCGACCGCATTTCCCACACCAAATTTGGGCGCAACCCAAGTGATGCTGAGGATATAAAACACGACAAATAATCCACCAAAGTAGGAATATATGGGGATTGGTACTTTAGGAATAGACTTAGGCACGCCAGCGAAGAGAAATAAAAATCCCAACGAAGCAGTGATAGCCACCAAAAATAAAATGCTTGCGGCCAGCGCAGGGCTTTGGAGCTTTGCTCCCAGGCCTGCATTCAGCGCTGCCATTACCGGAATGCCAAGCCCGGCAACGAGCATTATAGTGGCGTAAAAGATCGTTTGATTTAAGCTATTCATTGGGGCAGCCAAATAAATTCAACGCGAATACCGCTGGGTTCAATGCACATCATATGCTGTGCGGGGCCTCCTCGAAGTGGCTCAGGACTAAATTCAATATGCACTGCATCCGACAATTTTAAAGTTTTGTATAAGTCTATTAATTCTTGCTCTGAGTCCATTTGCAAAGCTACGTGATGCAGGCCGACATTGTTAAGTCTATCAAAAGGGATTGAGTTTTTCCCCGTTTGCCATAAGGTAAACATTACTTTTCCGTTAGATACGAAGACCGCGGGATAATCTTCTACTTTACGCACTTCAGACCAGCCCAGTAGATCGCAAAAAAAAGCGCTGCTACCCGGCAGGTCTGAAACCGCTAATCCAAGATGATGTATACCTTGCATATTTTTTACGAGCCTCGTTTTCTTCGCTCCGTCACCAGCTCGCCACCGATACCCCAATTGTCAGTTTCAACCTCGTCGATAACCACCACTGTGGTTGCTGGATTTTTTCCCAGCACTCTGGAAAGTAACTCAGTAACACCTGAAACAAGTTCAGCTTTCTTTTCTTTGGTGACACCTTCGTTAGTGATTTTAATATTTACGTATGGCATGGGTAATGAGCTCTTGTGAAAATAAAGAAACGAAATAACAGGGCATGCATATTTATAACGTAAAAAACAACAGCCGCCAAGCTCAACATAAAAATGCCTTGTTAAATAAGTAAAATAAAAGGCTGTAAAAATAATTATGGGAGTCTTTAATATCTTCCTTGTCTTTGCAATGATATTAATCCGGCAGCAATGATTGTTGAGTTAACAGTGTGATACAAAGATGCATCACCATTGGTTGAAGTAATAGCATGCTTGAAGATTTGTTCAGGCTCAGGGCTCTAGCACTTTTACAAGGGCATTGTCTTTTATATCAGCCTGATGGTACACACCGGTATCCAATATCCAAGCAGTGATCAGGGCTGCGGGCGTCACGTCAAAGGCCGGGTTGTAGACCGGTGCGTCTTCAGGTGTCCAGTGACATTCGCCGAAACTGCCACAGACGCCGCGTACTTCCTGAGCGTCTCTCTGTTCGATGGGGATCTCATCGCCATGACGGATAAGTGGATCAATGGTGGTGACCGGAGCCACCACGTAAAAGGGGATTTGGTGATGTTTGGCCAACACTGCCAGCGAATAAGTGCCTACCTTGTTGGCAAAATCCCCATTAGCCACGATTCGATCAGCGCCCACCAAAATCACATCGATTTGGCCGGACGCCATAAGGCTGCCCGCAGCACTGTCACAGATCAGTTGATAGGGTACACCTGCTTTATCCAGCTCCCAGCTGGTTAAGCGGCCGCCTTGCAGCAAGGGCCGCGTCTCATCAACCCAGACCTTAATGTTTTTACCTTGCTGGTGTGCAGTGGTGATGACCCCTATGGCAGTGCCTATGCCCGCAGTGGCGAGACTGCCAGTGTTGCAATGAGTCAGGATGCGCGCGCCTGATTGGATCAGGGAGGCGCCATGCGCAGACATGGCGTGGCACAGGGCAACATCCTCCTGAAAAATCGCCACTGCCTCATCGCTGATGCTCTGGCCAAGTGCACCCTGATCCACTTTATATTGCAGTCGATTCAGGTAATTCATCAGATTGACCGCTGTTGGCCGAGCTGAACGTAAGCGTGCGATCAATTGCGTCAGTTGTGCCCGGTCGGCATTCTGCTTAGCCACATGACCCACCCATAAGGATGCCGCAATGCCTATCAGGGGCGCGCCGCGTATTGCCAGATCCTGTATGAGAGCGATCAGGTCCTGCTCTTGTTTACAGCTATGCCAGAGTTCCTGTGCGGGAAGAAGACGTTGATCGAGCACCTGAAGTTGGTGATCTTGATAACGCAGACTGGTGGCGATGAGATCTTGCATTGTTAATTTTCGAGTAAAGGAAAGTTTTTTGCGATTTTATCGCCGGTGAATTTAGCTATCCAGCCGTCTGGATTATTAAATAAGCGAATAGCAGTGAACGCGGGATTCTGCCCCATGTCGAACCAGTGCCGGGTATGAGCGGGGACTGAAACCAAATCGTTTTTTTCACACAACAAGGCAAAAACCTGTGCTTCGATGTGTATACAGAACAGCCCCTGGCCACGCACAAAAAAACGCACTTCGTCCTCACTGTGAGTATGTTCGTCGAGAAACTTCTGGCGCAAGTCATGCTTCTGAGGGTGATCGGAATTCATGCTCACCACATCATAAGACTGAAAACCTCGCTCGGCCACCAGCCGTTTGATCTGACTGTCGTAGGCGGCAAGAATGCTGTCGTTATCAGCATGATCGGCAAGAGGCTGATCTGCCTGCCAACGCTCAAAGTCTATGCCAGCCTGCCGCAGATGGGAGGCGATAGTGGCAACATCCTTAGTGACCAATGAAGGGTGTTGTGGATCGGTCTCTGAATAAATACTTAACTGAGTCATAAAAAATTACCCTGAATGGAAGGCCGAGCATATTATCTAAATGTGATTTCGTCAAAGTTGTGGACTATCGAATGAAGACCCGTTCGCGTATGCACGTCCCGTACTAATTGTATTGTCTGCATACCCGCGCTGGCAGCTGCATCCAGCTCTTCGACGATGTCGGACAAAAAGAGTATCTGATGGGGTTCAAGCGCCACTTGCCGGATAATATTTCGATAGGACTGCACGTCGCGCTTTTGACCGGTGCGAGTATCGAAATAGCCCTTAAAAAGGCCCGTTAAATCACCCGCCTCACTAAACTCAAACAGCAGTTTTTGTGCCTCCACCGAGCCACTGGAATAGACATATATATCAATGCCCTGCGCGCACCATTTTCTTAGGTTGCGGGCAACGTCAGCATAAACATGGCCGGTAAAAGCTCTGCTTTGATAGCCTTGTTTCCAAATCAAACCCTGTAAGGCCTTCAGGGGAGGGGCTTTGATATCGTCTTTGATCCATTGCCGCAAAGCAGCAATCACCTGCTGCAAGTCAGCCTCGGGTTCCTGCATCTGCTGGCGCACCTCCTTCAGCAGTATTGCAACAGCCGCTTGGTGCTCGTATGTGCGAACAAAAGCGGGCAGGTGCTGGGCAGCGTAGGGAAATAATGTCTGATGTACAAAATCAATGGAGCTGGTGGTGCCCTCAATATCGGTGACAATGGCCCGTATCTCTGTGTTCGATTCAGTCATGAGCGTTCCAGTAACTTTTCCTGCCAGGCGCAGGCGAACAAAAACTCAAAAGCTTCGATATGACGTTTAGCCTCGCGCACATCTTTACCCCATGCATACAAACCGTGGCCACGTAACAAAAACCCGGGTTGGGTGATTAAACCCTGAGACCAGCGGGCCTCCACCATATCTGCCAGCGCAGACATATCCTGATGGTTATCGAATACTGAAAGTGTAATAACCGGTTCATGGGACTGGTTCCCTCTCAACGCCTTCTGCATTTCAAAACCCTGCAAAAGCAGGTCACCCTCAATGGCGCGGGATAAAACGGTAGACGTGACCGAATGTGTATGCAATACCGCGCCAATGGCAGAATCCAGACGGTATAGACGGGTATGTAAGGCAAGCTCGGCGGAAGCTTGCAAGGAGGGATCCAGCGCCAGGTTGTGTAAATCACAAACCATCAACTCATCAAGGGTTAATTTTGCTTTATCACAACCGGATTGAGTCACCAGGCAATGGTCTGCATCGATCCGAGCCGAAAAGTTGCCCGCTGTGGCGGGAGCCCATTGACGTGCCCCTAAAAAGTGGCAGACCTCTACTAAACTCTGTGCCTGTTCGGGATACGAGGCGGGCGTCTTGATACCAGTTGACATGTTATTTGCAATCATTCAGGACTATGAGAAAAAGGCATAGTCTACCCACTGCCAGGCGCGGAGTAAATAATCCAGGACACAAGATCATAATTGAGTTGGCCTCGTTAGAGAAGGCAGGGCGGTAATCCTCCCCAGTTAATCGGGCTATGAAGTGGCATGCGCCTGAGGAAATCTGGCTCATTAGTCCACGCCTTCAAACTTCCCGGTAAAGTTAGCGTCGTACACTTCTCCACTGTCGGACATCAAAACGTAAAGAGTTTTTTTCTCGCTGTCATTCAGTAGCGAGATAATGTAATAACCTTCCCCTTTCTTATGAATTGCAATATTTTTTTTCGGTATCGATGCCCAGGATGTGGGCAGCTGGCCAAACCCAAGTCCAGCATCACGCGATGACAAATGATTAGCAACATCGGCGGCGATTTCCAGTGTGGCGGCTTCGGAAACGGGTTCTTGGCTATGGTCGCTATGGGCAAACAATGGCTGAGCTGCCAGTAAAGTAGCAAGCATTAAACCGCAGGTCAGTATTTTCATAAAGGTTTCCTTTAAATAAATTAAGGTCAGTATTTGCTTAATGGGAATGAAAGTTTTTTTCGTCATGAGAATGCACGTCGGTTTTATTCTCTGGCAGTGGGTTCTTCACTGTGTTCTGGTTTTCATGCGCGGCATCGGGCGCGGTGTTTTCGTTGAGACTCAACCTTTTTTGGTAACCCGATAGTGGCGAAGATGCGCTCGCCATATCATCGTGAACATGATGGTGATCATCTTGATTGAGGGGGAAATCATCAGGGTACGCAGTATGTTGGTAGCCATGCAGCTGCATCAGCAGTAACAGCCCACCTGCCAGTATTAATGTAACATTGGCAGCCTTGCTAAATCGCTGAAACCCTGCGGTCTTTCGCCATCCCATTAAAACCAATAACATCAGACTCAAGGCCAGGACTTGCCCCACTTCCACTCCGACATTAAACGACAAAATTTTGAGCACAAGACCTTGATCGCCCAAAGGCAATTGTTGCAGCCGAGTGGACAAACCAAAACCGTGAATCAAACCAAAAATAAAGACCATCCAGGTCAAATTGGGGGGTGCCATCTGAAAATACTTTTTAAAGCCATCCAGGTTATCAAAGGCCTTGTAGCAAACGGTTAAGGCAATAACGGCATCAATCAAATAGTAGTTCGCTTTAATGGCAAATAAGGTTGCGAATATCAGTGTGATTGAATGGCCAATGGTAAAAGCCGTGATAAATTTCAATATATCGCGAAACCGGGTTAGGAAAAAAATCACTCCAAACAAAAATAATAGGTGATCGTAGCCCGACAGCATGTGGGTGGCACCCAACTGCATATATTCAAAATACCCAGCGTTCAATATTCTGGCTTGATCTTCAGCAGACATCCCGTGTGAAATAGCATTGGCGCTGATTAAACACAGCACAGCCAGCATGAATAGTTTTATCATAGAGTTCTTAAACAGGGCCTTTGTAGTTGTCGAGGCAAGGGAATAAATTAGATGGTTACCGAGTCCAGTTCACGCGTATTGACCGCTTTGTTCTCATACGCAGCGAAAAATTTTTGTGCAAAGGAAAGAAGCTCAGAATTTAAATTAGAAGTTAGTGACATGGAAGGCTCATCATTTCATGTGTACGCATAATGCAGTTGTATGCCCAAGGCCTTGTTATTTCCTTTTTTGATTCCCTAGCCAATGTATACGATAGAGATCACGACGCCTATCCAAATAATTTCTTACAGAACCTTCGTTTTGCAGTGTGTTAAGTTTTTCTAAATCAAGATCAACAATTAAAGTCATTTCAGTATTTGGAGTCGTTTCGGCCATTATTGCATCATGAGGAAAAGAAAAGTCAGATGGAGAAAAAACCGCAGATTGCGCATATTGGATATCAACACCATCTACTTCGGGCAAATTGCCAACACTTCCGGCTATGACAACATAACATTCGTTTTCAATCGCACGTGCTTGTGCGCAATAACGTACTCTCAGGTAAGCGTTTTTGGTATCAGTCCAGAATGGAACAAATAATAACTGCATGCCTTTTTCAGACTGCACTCGTGCAAGCTCTGGAAACTCAATGTCATAACAAATTAAAATGCCAATTTTTCCGAAATCAGTATCAAAAACATTCAGATTGTCACCGCCCTGCATAATCCAGGCGCGTTTTTCATGTGGTGTGGGGTGAATCTTGTATTGCGACTGAATGGCGCCATCACGGCGGCAAAAATAGGAAACGTTGTATAACTCGTTGTCTTCCATGATTGGCAGCGAACCAGCGATAATATTGATGTTATAGCTCACGGCTAAACGTGAGATAGCTTCAACAATTTCTTCCGAAAATTCAGATAATGCCTTGACCGAATCAATAGACGTTTGATGCGATTCTAAACCCATTAAAGGTGCGTTGAAAAATTCCGGTAACAAAGCCATATCACATTGATAATCTGACAGGGCATCAATAAAAAATTCAACTTGTTGAATTAAGTCCTCAACAGACTCAAGAGTCCGCATTTGCCATTGCACGCAACCAATGCGCGCAGATTTTTTTACGGCTCCAAACAAAGGTGTCTTTTTTATATCGTCGTAATATAGATTGGTCCACTCCAGAAGTGTTGCATAACCTTTTGATTCTTTATCTTCCGGCAGGTATTCGCTGAGAACTTTTCGTACTTCAAAATCATTTGAGAGCTGAAAACTCAAAATTGGATCGTAAATCTCTTTCTTTTTAACCAGCTCAATATACTTTTGCGGGGACATATCTTTTGCGTGGTTTTGATAATTGGGTATGCGGCCGCCAGCAACAATGGATTTAAGGTTCAAGTTTTGGCAAAGCTCTTTTCGAGCTTCATATAATCGCCTCCCTAATCGCATGCCCTGATAATCAGGAAGTACCACAACTTCGGCACCGTATAAAGTATCACCCATCGGATCGTGGGTGGTTAAATACGCGTCTCCTGTAATCTCATCGTAAGTGTGATGATCGCCAAGCTTGTTATAGTCAATAATGAGCGAAAAGGCCGCAGCCACCACTTTGCCATGGTCTTCAATGCAAATTTGGCCGTCAGGAAAGGTGGAAAGCTGGGCCCTGAATTTTTTCTCTGGCCAAGCGCCTCCCATATCAGGATAGACAGTGTCCATAATTTCTTTCAGGTCCGGATAATCACTTAACTCAAGACCTCTAAGTTTGAGTCTGTGTTCTGAGTTTTCAGGAGAATCATTGTCTGTCATTTTATTCCCATTTTTTGGTGATAAGGCTACGCGTGATTTTTAAAGTTGCATGATTGCAATGGTGACCCCACAAAAAGTAGAGGCTCTACATATGCAGCTTTAGCTGCTGTTTCCTCAAACTTTACGGGGCAAATCCCGTCGTTTGCTGAATGCCTTTTTTGCGCTGATAAAATATTTTGATATAAGCAAATATACACGAGCGAGCATCTTTAGTCGACTGGTAATTTTTGGCATAGATTAGTTCTACTAAAATTCCCTGTGTAACACCTCGATGTTTTCATCGGCCATCAGCGTCATCGAGGTTTTCTGGCTGGCTTTAAAAATGATCTGGGTAAACGACGATGGATTGTATC
>JBECKY010000052.1:0-4840 GCA_040235475.1 Pseudomonadales bacterium | reverse complement strand
AGCTTAAATCTTCCAATCGACGATTTAGTGCTGAAAGCTCATTCAATGCGCTCTGCAATTCAGCGGTACGTTCTTTAACATTTGCTTCAAGCATTTCATTAGATCGTTTCTGAACTCTTAATGCCTCTTGCTGTGCTTCACGAGCGATCCCATCGCTAACAGCTGATGCCTTCTGTGCATTGATAGCATTTTTATTTGCTCTGTTAATACGATCAGCCAGAGCAAATGATAACAAGGCAACGTTCAGCACTGCACCAATCTGAATACCATGTTCGGTGATAAAAGTTCTGGGGAAAATGCCGACCTTATTTAGTACAAAAGCCATAAAACCCAAGGAAAAACTCATCCAGGCCAAAGTAAAATGCTGGGCTGTTCTATCCTTTTTCAAGGACAGTTTAATCGCAATATAAAGTGCAAAAAGAATGACTGGAAAGGCAAAATAACTTGCAACGGGCATGATGATAGAGTATGGCCCAAAAGGCACCGCAAACATCATCAACAGCGAAAAGGCTACCATGGCATAAAGAAATTGATAGGCTCTGGGTGTCTTTTCTTTAAGCTGCAAAAATTTCATCGCGAAAGCATAGCCCGTTACCATCATCGCAATGGTAAAGATGGGTACTGACTTATTATGCCACCAGACAGACTCTGGCCATAGATATTGGAAAGTATCACCTCGGATAGCTGCCTGAGAGGCCAAAGAACTGGCAACAAAAAGTACATAAATAAAATAACTGCGTTCACGTAAAGAAACAAATAGAAAAAAATTATAAAGCAGCATAACCACCAGGGCGCCGTAGAACAAACCCTGCCATAGCTGGCTGCTCTGATCTTTAATATAAAAAGCTCTTTCATCCCACACAGTCATTGGCGTTTGCAAAGAGCCTTCCGACTGCACCCGAATATACATATCCAGATAACCATTAGGCTCAATACTAAACGCGTATAAAAAATTCCGATGCCTGATTTTTCTGACATTAAAGGGCAGTTTGTCTCCCATCCAGTAGGAATCAACAACCTCTCCATTCTTCACTGTATATATGGAAACAAAATCGAGAACAGGGTAGGAAATTTCCAGAATTCTATTTAACTGGCCCTCACTGATATTTTTGATTCTAAAACGATACCAGTAGGGTGTTTCGCTAAAACCAAAAGAAGGTGTGTCGCCCTTACCTTGCGTCCATGGAACAGGCTTGGAAATCAACTCCTCTATCCGCATACCTTTTGATGTTTCGTGGTAATACGTAATATTTTCTCCGTGAATGGGGAACTCGAGCCTGTCAGCGGCTATGGCTATGACAGGTATATCGGGGTTTACCAGGCGAGAATCAGCAAAAACAAATTCCTTTTTAAGATCGTTGTTAATACCACTTCCTGCTAACACAAAGCCGGGTATTGCAATCCCAAGCACAAAAATAAAAATGGATATCGTAAAGCGGCAATAATCAACAATGCACTTAGCCATTTCTATATGAAATTTATATGGCATACTTCCCCTTATTATTTACAATTGAGCCTAAATAACCCCTAATAGCCGCAAAGGATTAGAAAGTATAAATAATCTTAAGGTTTTCCAGATAAATTAGCTGCTAAGCTTTTGTCATAGTTTTGTAATCTTTTGTTAGTTTTCGCTGTGAAATGAATGGTATTTATTCATTAGCCTTATAAAGCCCTTGCACGAGGGCCAGTGAATTTACGCTCATAAGCCTTGGCTGAACTACACTTATCCATGTATCGTTCAAGGGGCGCCTAAACATTTTAATGCTCCATGTTTGCGGCGAGAACACAACCACTCTTGCAAGCCAACAAACTTAATGAAAAAAAGTAAAATTTAAAGCCTCATTCAATTGCAATAATTAATATACCACCTGCTCTTCCAGCCATCGACTTTGGTTTTCCACAAGCACTGTGCCCATAAAAATGCCCGACAATAAAGACTGCCTGGGGATTTTATTTAATATTTTCAGCGCCAAAGGCAGGCCATCACCAACAGAAACCGCTAAGGTGTACCGAAAAAGCGATGGTAGATCTTCACTTTCTAAAGGATTCCATTTAAGCACTCCGTATATCGACTCTAGATCTCCCTCAGTAAGGTAGAAATACAGGCAGTCTTCATTCAGCCATACATAGTCCATTGAATATTGCATCGGCAAAACAAGCGGCCCCAATTTAAGCTTTAAATACCAGTCTGTTTCAAAGCCTTTGTTGGTTTTTCGATAACCAATATTTTCGATCTGGGATATAAGGTCAGAATAACCATCAAAATTTGTCACCAGTTTGCTGATATCACTTTTACCCGCATTTACTTTTTTTATTACACTGACATATTCCACCTTCACCGGCTTATTGGTAGCTGAAAATTCAGCTGCCGGATGCAATACAAATACCATACCAAAATTTGCCAGCGCACTCATCGCTGCCTCTTCGCTTTCATTATAATCGGGCACTTTCGGCAATTTTTTTTTACTATTTGGAGCAGCACGGTTTTGCACCTGCGGAATAAGCGGCAAGCTTGTTTGGGTAAACTGTTTTTTTATAGCCTCAACTGCAATGGTGGTAGAAATAACCGGAACTATGGTTTTAAAATCGGCTTGAGATTTTATTACTGCTCTAAAGAAGAATCCGCTATTTTCAAAGTCATTCCAGTTACTAAATACCAACAAGGTTTTATCGCCTGACAATGGTATAAATTCCCATCTACCAGCCCCCGCCTCTCCACCGCCATCAAGTAATTGAACCGAGATGTCACCATTATCTTCTTGAGTGTATCGAAAAAGATATTTAATTTTTATTGCCCAAGCGGGTAACTTAAAAACCAAAAGATATTCAACCCACTGGTGTTTTTCAAATGTCTTAATAATTGTTGCCTTTTCTGTTCGCGGCATAACATTTGTATAATTCTTATAGTCACTGACCACGGCTTTAACCTTGTCAACAGGTGCATCAATCACCGTCATGGCACTGATAATTCGCGCCTTATCAAAACTTTTTCTATCATCTCCAAAACTCACATTCAAACTCCGCTCGGAATGAGCCAACACCACAATTTTTTGCTCAGCAAGCTGATGCAAAGACTCTGGTTCTATACCTAACTCACGAAATCGCGGGATAGGAGAGTCCCATTGAAGGCCCTCTAATATCACCGAGTCTTCGGCATGAGCCTTTGTTTCAACCAGCAAAAAAATAATGCTTAGTATAGACCCTAGAAAAATAGCGGGGTTACTTTGCAAGGATAAGCACCGCATACAAAATCTGTTAAAAATCAGTAACATTTTTTTACATAAACTCATTAGACCGAACAAACAAGCACTTAGGTCGCCATTAAGTTGTGACGCAGGCAAGTTTTTTCTCACAAGCTTAGCGTACTATTTGCTTAGGAAATATAGAACATAGCAGACAAATATATTCTCTGGATACTTTTGGTTTTTGTTCTAAAACACAGTGTTTTTTTATTTTTGTTGAATAAAATATTTTATAATTTATCGATCTTTCTGCCAACGTGGTTAATACTATGCCCTTGATTAAGCGCAAGCAAACAACTGAAACAAACAACACATCTCAGGAAGCAAGACCACAAGCTCCTTCAACAAAAGATGAGCGTAGAAACCACGGACGAATTATCAGGCCTAGTGCATTAACTGTTTTTGCCAGGCATCCAGGACTTATGGGCAAGCTACTCCAGCCTGATGGTATCAAGGTACTGGACTTTAGCCGATTTGGCTTGGCTTTCGAATCAGAACATAAATACAGGACTGGAGAAGAATTAGCATTCGAGATCACCGGGCGCAGCGATCATGCTGATGGTGTTATTGGTTTTGTAACTCATTCAGAAAAAAATCAAAATTTGTATCGTTGTGGCGTACAATTCGACTTTTCTGCAAACTCACACATGCGTTCTTACGATCTGGAAGAGACATTGACTACAATAGAATTAAATTTATTGGCGGCTGCTAGCCATTGATATTAGCCTGTGCACTTACACATAAACCCCAATAAAAAACCCCGCATTTCGCGGGGTTTTTTATTTCTTACAGTTAGCATCTAAAACTCTACTCTTCTTACTCTCTGATGTATTACTACATTAATGAGCAAGTGTGTAGACAAGCATTTCTTCAAATGCAGGCTTCAAGGCTAGTAGGTAGCTTACATCATGCCGCCCATGCCGCCCATGCCGCCCATGCCGCCCATGTCCGGGGCAGCCGGGCCCTCTTCCTTCGGCACTTCGGCAACCATCGCCTCGGTGGTGATGATGAGGCCGGCAACCGAGGAGGCGTTCTGCAGCGCTGAGCGCGTCACCTTAGCCGGATCGAGGATACCCATCTCGATCATGTCGCCGTACTCACCGGTGGCCGCATTGTAGCCGAAGCTGCCCTCGCCCTGGCGCACCTTGTCGAGAACCACGGAGGCCTCGTCACCGGCGTTGTCGACGATCTGGCGCAGCGGACCCTCCATGGCGCGCAGCGCAGCCGCGATGCCGTGGTTCTGGTCCTCGTTGTCGCCCTTCAGCGTGCCAATGGACTGTACGGCGCGAACCAGCGCCACGCCACCACCGGCAACCACACCTTCTTCCACCGCAGCGCGGGTAGCGTGCAGGGCGTCCTCGACGCGGGCTTTCTTCTCCTTCATCTCGATCTCGGTGGCGGCGCCAACCTTGATCACGGCCACACCACCGGCCAGCTTGGCCACACGTTCCTGCAGCTTCTCGCGATCGTAGTCGGAAGAAGTGTTTTCGATCTGGACGCGAATCTCGCTGACGCGGGACTTGATCGCATCGTGATCACCGGCACCGTCGATGATGGTGGTGGTGTCCTTGTCCATGGTCACGCGCTTGGCGTTGCCC
>JBECKY010000116.1:0-15234 GCA_040235475.1 Pseudomonadales bacterium | reverse complement strand
CGAAGAGAATTTTAGCAGTTATGACTAGTGCGCGCGCAGTAAAAAAAAGTCACAAGAAAAATAATAGCAATGTATTTATTATTAATACCTTGTTAGCTGTTGCTATTTCAGTTTGGTCTGTATCTGGCTTTTCGGCTTTAACCGATAACCTGGGTGTTAGTACCAAGGCCATGTCGCTGGGCAATGCTGTTACCGCTGCACCCCCGGGTATTATGTCGATTCACTTTAATCCAGCAGGTTTGACCCAGCTACCGGGTACTAACTTCGAATGGCATTTGCTTGCGCCAAAATTTCAATTTGATCTTGATTTTATTGCCCCGCCTGGCTGGGAAGGGGTTTTTGGTTTTACCGATGACCCGGTGGTCGGCCAGAGCAGCAGCTCAGGTCAAATGTCCCTGTTAATTCCTTATGCAGGTATGGTCGATTTCCCTGAGGTCTTTGCCTTGCCTTTGGGCGGCTTTTCAGTGCAATCGCGAAAAAACCCGAAATTATTTTTTGCTAACGCTATTTATGCACCTGCTGCACTGGGTTACACCCGTGATGATGATGCCGATCCAGCACGTTTTGGTGGGCGTAAATTAGCACTGGAAAGAATTACCTATCTTTCCCCCAGTCTGGCTTATAAATACAGTGATGAGCTTTCGTTTGGTTTGTCGGTGGGGTTTAACTACACAGCCTTTGCGGCAAATACTGATTTCAGGGTGCCCAATGAATTGATCGGGCTGATACGGGTTATTCAGGATGATATCTGCCCTGAGCTGGGCAGTCTCGGTGGCCTGTTGCCTGATTGCCTTGGGGAGGGTTTAGGCCCCTTTGATAATATCGCCAATCTGGATATCTGGGGCGATGATGGGGTTACGCTTTCGTATAATCTGGGGGTTTTATGGGAGCCAAAACCCTGGGTGTCCATGGGTGCCGTTTACCAAAGTGGCTATACCGCAAATTTGCGTGGAGAGTTTGAAATTACCAACAGTTTTGGTTTTCAGAGCACCTTTAATGCCCTTGGGTCCAGCGTACTTGGCCCGATTATACAGGCTATTGGATTACCTGTGTCGGTTGGGGAAAAAGAAGAAGGTGATGTGAAAGTTGATTTAGTCATGCCGCAACGCTTTCAAATGGGTCTTAAATTCACCCCGACAAAAAATTATTTTCATATGCCAACAAAAAAAATGCAGTTTACTGTGGACTGGAGTTGGGCCGATTGGGGTCAATGGGATGCTATCACCATCGATTTCGACAGAGCCACTAATGTCACCCGTTTAGCAGCTTTTTTAGGTTTGGCAGAGCTGGATAGCCTGGCTTTGCCGAGAGGTTATAGAAGTGTTGGAAACTGGGGTTTTGGTTTTCAATTTGATATAACCAAAAAGACTCAGTTACGCATGGGCTGGGAACCCAGAACAGGGTCGGTACCCGATGATAAAATTGATACTATTGCACCCTTGGCTTATGCCGATTTTTATTCTTTGGGCTTTGGTTATAAGTGGGCTCCGGATCGTGAGATGGACTTTACGGTTTCCTATCTGGTATCTGAAATTTATGCGCCGGCAGAGAGTAGTTGTAATTTAAATTGCTCAGGTATTAACAATATTGTGTATAACCCCTATGCGTCTTTGGATGTCAATATAAAAACCCAGGCGCTGATTTTAGGCGCAACGTTTAAATACAATTTTTAAGGCAGCGTCCGCAGGCTCTTAGAATAATTCAAAGGCTTACGCAGCTTCTGGAGGTTGATTAAGGACAAGCATTAAAATACCTCGACCGGTTCAATTTTTTTCTGCCGAGCTGATCAACGATTCAACTTCTGATTTTTACTATAGTAGTAGGACAAACCTGAAGTAACCACTGACAATTTGCACCTGTGGTTTGAGGCTCCTAATGAAGAAAAAATCCGTAAGCTTTTTATTGTTGGCAGTATTCTCTTCTACCAGTTTATATACTGGTGCATTAGAGGCTGGTAGGTCATCTCATTCCCAGGCTTTGGAGGTTGCTTACTTTTCTACTATTGACTTGCCTGACAAATCTAAAGCGGTTTTGAAAAAGCTTTTTCCTAATATCCAGCTTGAGTTTGGTGAAGTGCCTGCGCCCTATCATCATGCCGGGCGGGAAAAGGTTTTTGGTTAATTCATTAACCCTGAAAAAGTCTTAGGCTAAAGGCTCCTGCTTTTGACCTGACCTCTGTACCCTGCTGTCAAGCAGGAACATGCTATCAAGGTTGTTTTCCTGGTCGAAACCTTATTTAAAAGTATGAAAGGGCCTTTTCCCTTTTAACGTATAGCATCAGGGATATCAAAGTCTTTGGGTTTTGACCCTACCAAGTTGTCAGGGGTTATGATTTGTATGTGTGCTTTACTGATATTCAGAAATTCAGTAGAAATAATTTTTTGACGGCTTTCCAGGCTCCATACTTCTGCGTTCAGTACGGGAATAAAATCTTGTTCAGAGCGAATAAAGTCAGTCAAGCGCATGCCTCTAACCAAATTAACTTTGCATTTAATACGAAACCTATCCGTTAGAATAATCACCGGCAGTTTTTCAATGCCCGTGTCTGGGTGCTTTAATGCCGGCTTGAGTTGTGCCTTTAACGACTTGTTTGAAGCCTGGCTTTGAAGATTGGTTTTGGTTTTTGTTTGAGCGCCTTGCGCAGCGGCAGGCTTTTTATTGTCAGTCATTGATTATAGCTTCTTTTCCAGGTCTGATTTAAAAAAAGACATAGTGGTCAATCAGTAAGGCCAGAAATAACAACATTAAATACACGATAGAGAAACCAAAAGTTTTCATCGGTGTGCCTGGTGCAGGGCGGTATTTCAATTTAAGGGCATAGGCTAAAAACCATAGGCCGAGGATGATGGCGGCAACAAGGTAGAGTTTACCGCTCATGCCCGTCAGATAAGGCAATAAAGTCGTGATGATCAGTAGAATAGTGTATAGCAGAATACTGGTTTTGGTAAATTCGATGCCATGGGTAACCGGCAGCATGGGTATGTCGGCCTTGGCATAATCGTCTTTTCGGTGAATCGCCAAAGCCCAGAAGTGCGGCGGCGTCCAAACAAAAATAATCAGTACCAGTAACAGGGCATGGGGATGGACTTCATTGTTTACCGCTGTCCAGCCCAGAAGCGGTGGAATAGCTCCAGCCAGGCCACCAATGACTATATTTTGCGGTGTCGCGCGTTTTAGATACATGGTGTAAATAAAGGCATAACCGACAATGCCAAAAAAGGTCAGTACAGCGGTTAAACGGTTGGTGAATATCTCAAGAATAAGCATTGAGCCAATGGATAATACGGCGGCAAAAACAAGGGCGTTTTTGCCATCTATTTTGCCCAAAACCACAGGACGATTATGAGTACGTTCCATGATGGCATCAATACGTTGATCCATAACGTGGTTGACTACCGCTGAAGCTCCCATGGCCATGGCCATCCCCAATGAGCCAAAAATTAATACCTGCAAGGGCACCCAGCCGGGAGTAGACAAAAACATGCCAATGACGGCGGTCAGCATCAGCACCAGGACAACTTTGGGTTTAGTCAGCTCAAGGTAATCCCGCCAGCTGGCTTTGGTTTGGGGGCTTGTATCAACAGAAATAGATTCAGACATTTTTTAGCGACGATTACCTGTGGGTATATAAGGGTTGTTTGTTTCATGCTTGAAGCTTCAGGCAAGCACTGTAAGTAAGGGTTATTAAATAAGCACTATAAATATTGCTCAGGTTTAATTCTCAAGCTGAAGTTCAATGCTACCAGTACCATCAGCAGTAATACCGCCACGCCATTATGGGCTACGGCTATAGGTAAGGGCAACTGGAAGAGAATATTGCTGATGCCCAGGGATATTTGTGTTGCCAACACTATCAATAACAGCCCGGAAAACTTTTTGTAGAAGCCGTCTTTATCCAGCATCCACAGTCTCAGTATCAGCCACAATAACAGCAGGGTGCTTACAAGCGCGCCAAAACGATGCGCAACATGGATGGTCATGCGGGCGCTGTAATCCAAAATGCCGTACTGGTAGCTTTCCGCACCATGGCCCCAAAATTTAAAAGCTTCAGCCCAGTTTAACTTGGCCATCCAATCACCTTCGCAAACCGGCATCTGGGTACAGGCGGTGGCGGCGTAGTTCGCGCTGGTCCAGCCACCCAGGGAAATTTGTACAAAAACCACCAGAAGGCTTAGCAAAGCCCAGGGAATCAAGCCCCTTAAGGCTGCATTGTTGTGATAATTAAAGCGCCTGGGTAGCCGTAAATACAACAGTGCCAACAGGCAAACGGTGGTAAAGCCGCCGAGTAAGTGGCCCATGACTACCAAAGGTTGCAGCATCAGGGTCACTGTCCACATGCCCAGTAAGCCCTGGAAAATGACCAGAGCCACCAGAAATAATGGCAGCTTAAGGGGTTGTTTTTTATCTTTGCGATTGGCAATGGAAAGGCTTGCAATCAACAAAATCATCAAACCCAGGCCGCTGGCCAGGTAACGGTGAATCATTTCCGGCCAGGCTTTATCGGTCTCAAGGGGGCGCTCCGGGTAGGCTGCATTGGCAGTGGCCACATCCTCAGCATGTTTTGGTACCGCTAGAAAACCGTAGCAGCCGGGCCAGTCCGGGCAGCCCAATCCGGCGTCTTTTAGGCGTGTGTAAGCACCCATTAACACTACGCACATTGCAAACATGGTGGTTAACAGGGTCAGGGTTTTGATCCATTTTAGCAGGGGGCTGTTATCCAATGCGCGATACCTTTAAGAGTTTGTTCAGGTCGTATAAAATCAGTTTGGCTTTTAAAATCGCTTCCTGGGGGTTTTCATAGCCAGGGTATGTCAGGATCATATTGCCTAGAGGGTCGACAATATAGATTAATCCCGGTTCAAGAGGATTGCTCTCAGAACTTATGGCGGTGGAAGGGTTTAAAACCAGGGCGTCCGGGTGTTGCGTTTTAATGTGTTCTGCCAGTTCAGGGGATGTGCTGAGTGCGTCTGCTGCTATAATCAGTACCCTTTGCACCCGTTCGGTATTTTTGCCTAAAGCCAAGCGGGTTTGGCGGGTTTGCATCAGGCTGTTAAGACAGGCCTGTTCACAGCTTGCCGGCGCCTGATACAACAGCCACCACTTGCCGTGCAAGGTTGGCTGGGCAAAAAGTTCACCATTGTCTAAATGCAGGTCAAGGGTTTCGATGGCAATGGGTGGGCTTAGTAAAGTGCCTTTATTAACGGTATTGCTGCCATCTATCCAGCCCCCAAAGTAGGCCAGGTAGCCCAATAGTGTGGGCGTGATGAAAAAAGCCAGCAGGAGTAGGAAGGTACGGCGATTTTTAGCTTGAATAGCAGAGGTTGTTAGCGGGTCTTCAGGTTGTTGCATGATTGTGCTTGCTCGTTAGATTTGCTCGTTGTTTTGCTTGATCTTATGGGTGTTGGTAATGATATAAATCAGAATTAATACCAAGCCCATGGCGAACCACTGAAGCGCATAAGCTTTGTGTTTGTCGGCCCCCATGGGATTATAATGCCAGTCGCGGGGCAGGTTTGAGTTATCGCTTTTGGGGTTTAGCCTTAATGTAAAGGGTAGCAATTGTACACCAAGAACGCTCTCCAGGGAGTCTAAATCAACACTCTGCACCCTAAGTGGCCAGGAAACCTGCTGGTAATTGTCTTTTTTTAGTAGAAATACCTTGTTAGAAGGAACATAAACTCGCCCCTGTAGGGTATGTTGGCCGTGTAAGGGGGGGATCGGGGGCAGGATAGCGCGGTTTTGGCCGACAGGCAGCCAGCCGCGATTTACCCACAGGGCCTGGTTTGGCTCCGGTGGCGCAAAGGGAATAAACAAGGTCAGTAGATGATAGCCTGCTTGGCTTTGGTATATTTGGTTGTCTAATAGCAGGTTGTATTGATTGTCAAAATGACCATTAATAGTCACTGGATAATCATTAATATCGCCGGGGGTTTTGAGTAATTCTTGCAAACCCAGTGTGCCCAGTTGGCTTCTACTGTCAAAGCGTGATTGCAAATAGTCTTTTTCGCCAGCCCGCTGTATTTGCCAAAAGCCCAATTTGAGTAAAATGCTTAATACGATGAGGGTAGCCAGGGTGGGAACGAGGCCGGGGCTGAAAAAGAAACCCCCAAGTCTTAAGCCTTGTTGTGATTTGTGGGTTGAGTGGGGCGCTGGTTTTTGCATATCTAAAAATGTGGCTCTTGGGCATAATGAAGCTTGTATTCTACATCATTGTCACCCTGGTTTGAGAGTCTTCGATGTTCAGGCTAAATGCGGGTAAACGTAAGCGAGAGAGATTATGTGGGTAAAAATACTGGTGCTGTCGGTTATTTTAATTATTGTTTATAACCTGTTTCGAGCACTGTACTTTATGATTAAAGGCCAAGGCAACAGTAAGGCGATGGCGAGGTCTTTGACCTATCGGGTGGCTTTTTCGGTGGGCTTGTTTGTCTTGCTTATTATTCTGTTTGCCACCGGTTTGATCCAGCCCCACGGTGTTTCCTGAGCTATAAAATCTTCAGATAAAATTAAGGCGCTTAAAAGCGCCTTAATTTTGTCATGACTTAATCAGAGGTTCCCCAGGTTTAGAACCAGTAAACCACCACAAACAAAAACAACCACACCACATCAACAAAATGCCAGTACCAGGCGGTAGCCTCAAAGGCAAAATGATTTTCAGGTGTTAGGTGGCCTTTGATACTGCGAATGGTCATTACGGTTAACATAATGGCGCCGATGGTTACGTGGAAACCGTGAAAACCGGTTAACATGAAAAAGGTAGAGCCGTAAATGCCAGAGCCCAGGGTTAAACCCATTTCGGCATAGGCATGGTGGTATTCAAAGGCCTGAAGGCCAAGAAAAATGACCCCCAAGGCAACGGTTAGGGCAAGGAAAATAATTTGCCGGTTGCGCTCGCCTGCCAATAAAGCGTGGTGAGCAATGGTTAAGGTCACACCGCTGCTTAGCAGTAAAGCAGTGTTTATAGCCGGCAGTCCCCAAGCGCCCATGGACTCAAGGTGCTCTCCTGCTGGCGTCAGGGTCAAAGGCCAGATGGCCTGAAAATTGGGCCAGAGTATTTCATGGGTCATGGCATTGGAGCCGGCACCACCCAACCAGGGCACAGCTAACATGCGGGCATAATACAGGGCGCCAAAGAAGGCAGCAAAAAACATCACCTCGGAAAATATAAACCAGCCCATGCCCATGCGGTAAGACATATCCATTTGGCTGCTGTTTTTACCTGCCAGGCTTTCTTTAATGGTCGTAGCAAACCAGCCGAACATCATAAAGATGATGATGGCCGCACCCGCGAACAGAATAACGCCGCCCAGGCTGCCTTCGTTGTTAACTTTATCGGTATTTTGCTGAATAAAATTAGCAGCACCAATGGCCATGGTGAATAAGCCTACAGCGCCAATGATGGGCCAGGCGCTTTGCTCAGGTACATAATATTCGGTGGTTTTTTCAGACATCTTTACGCTCCATAATGAACATTATTAACACTAGCTGCCCTGATTTGAAGCCGACGCAGGTGTAAGCTCTGCGGTTTCGGTCACGTTGTATAGGGTGTAAGACAGTGTCAATGTGTTGATGTTTTTTGGAAGCTCTGGGTCAACATAAAATACCAGGGGCATTTTGGCATCGCTACCGGCTTCCAGTTGTTGTTGATTAAAACAGAAACATTCAATTTTTTTCAAGTGAGTAGCGGCCAGGCCAGGAGAAACTGATGGAATCGCCTGACCGATGATGGTGTGGTCACTGCGGTTTTTCACATAGAACTCAACAGTTCTGGATTCGCCGGGGGTGACTTTCACACTGGATAACATCGGTTTAAATTCCCAGGGCATGCCTGCCGATGTGTTTGCTAAAAACTGCACAGTGACTGTGCGACTTTGATCTGCAGTCTCGGCTGTAGCCAGTGTTGTGCTGGCCTCATTGGCAGGTTTGCCATTGAGGCCGGTTAAATTACAGAGCACATCGTACAGTGGCACTAAAGCAAAGGCAAAACCGAACATGGCTGCAGTCACCAACACCAGGATGATGAGCAGTTTTTTGCTCTCCCGGGTTGGAGAATTGCTGTGTTGGTTTGCCTGTGGCATGTCTAGCTTTACTCAATTGTTTGAATGTTTTAAATCTTTACTTTACTACTGGTGGTGTGCTGAAAGTATGGTAAGGCGCAGGCGATGGCACCGTCCATTCCAGGCCTTCGGCACCATCCCAGGGTTTGTCAGCGGCTTTTTCGCCACCTTTAATACACTTGATCACCACTACCAATAAAATCAGTTGGCTCAGGCCGAAGACAAAACCGCCGAGGCTGATGATTTTATTGAAGTCGGCAAATTGCAGGGCGTAGTCGGGAATGCGACGCGGCATGCCGGCCAAACCAACAAAGTGCATGGGAAAGAAAAGTACATTCACTGAAATGGTCGAGATCCAGAAATGTGCCTTGGCCAAAGTTTCATTGTACATGTGTCCGGTCCACTTCGGCAGCCAGTAATAAACACCAGCAATAATGCCAAAGATAGCGCCGGTAACCAGGACATAATGGAAGTGGGCAACTACAAAGTAAGTGTCATGGTACTGGTAGTCGGCAGGTGTAATAGCCAGCATCAAACCGGACAAGCCGCCGATGGTAAACAGCACCACAAAGGCAATAGCAAACAGCATGGGCACTTCAAAGCTTAACGCACCTTTCCACATGGTGGCCACCCAGTTAAATACCTTAACACCGGTAGGCACAGAGATGAGCATAGTCATGTACATGAAAAACAGGCTGCCCGCTAAGGGCAGGCCGGTTGTGAACATGTGATGCGCCCAAACCACAAAGGACAGCAAAGCGATTGAAGCCGTTGCGTAAACCATGGAGGAATAACCAAATAAGGGCTTGCGTGAGAACGCAGGAATAATGGCTGAAATCACGCCAAAGGATGGCAAAATCATGATGTACACTTCAGGGTGCCCGAAGAACCAGAACACATGCTGGAACAGTACAGGGTCGCCACCGCCGGCCGCGCTGAAGAAGCTGGTGCCAAAGTGACGGTCGGTGAGCATCATGGTGACGACACCTGCCAATACCGGCATTACTGCAATCAACAGGAAGGCGGTGATTAACCAGGTCCAGACGAACAAGGGCATTTTCATTAGGGTCATGCCCGGTGCCCGCAGGTTGAAGATAGTGACAATCACATTAATCGCACCCATGATGGAAGAGATCCCCATCATATGCACCGAGAAGATGAAAAAGTCAGTGCTGGCCGGACCATACGCTGTGGACAGCGGTGCATAGAAGGTCCAACCGAAGTTAGGTGCGCTGCCGCCAAAACCGAAGATCGAGGCTATAGCTGAATAAATTAATAATGAAAATGCAAATGGCAGAATCCAGAAGCTCCAGTTGTTCATTCTGGGCAGGGCCATGTCCGGTGCACCGATCATCATCGGTACCATCCAGTTTGCCAGACCCACAAAGGCCGGCATGACAGCACCAAAAACCATGATCAGCCCGTGCAGGGTGGTCATTTGGTTAAATAAGTCCGGGTTTACGATTTGCAGACCCGGTTGAAACAACTCGGCCCGTATAACCATGGCAAATGCGCCGCCAATAAAGAACATGATGAAACTGAACCAAAGATACAGTGTGCCAATGTCTTTATGGTTGGTGGTGAAAATCCAGCGTGTAATCCCCGATGGGGCGTGATGGTGTTCGCTCATGTTTAATCCCCTAATTTATTGTACGTCGCGTGGTTGAACCACGTCACCAGTGCTATTACCCCAGGCGTTCCGCTCATAAGTAATGACGGAGGCCAGTTCGGAGGGTGTTAATTGACCTCCAAAGGCTTGCATGGCTGATCCAGCCTTACCGTTCACAACAATGTTGATGTGTGCAGCGACAGGGCCTTTAGCTATGGGGCTGTCTTTTAATCCAGGGAACACGCCGGGTAAGCCCAGGCCATTTGCCTGGTGGCAGGCGGCGCAACGAGCATTGTAAACCTGCTCACCTTCGGCCATGAGTTCTTCCATGCTCATGTCTTTGCCCAAACTGGCTGTGGCCGCAGCATCGGCTTCAGCTTTTGCCTGCTGTTGCGCTGCTAACCAGGTTTTAAACTCTGCCTGTTCTTTTACTTCAACAACTACGGGCATAAAACCATGGTCTTTGCCGCAAAGCTCGGCACATTGGCCGCGGTAGGTACCGGTTTTGGGGACATTAGCCCAGAGTTCGTTAATAAAGCCTGGTACCGCATCACGCTTCAGGCCAAAATCGGGAACCCACCAGGAGTGAATCACATCATCAGCAGTAATCAAAAAGCGGACTTTTTGATTAGCGGGTATTACCAGGGGTTTGTCAACTTCGAGCAGGTAGTGCTCACCTTTTGTTGCGCCTGGGCCTTCGAGTTCGTCATATTGGTCACGAGGGGTAGATAATAGGCTGAAAAATCCTACATTCAGATCATTTTGCTCTTCATAGCTCAGGTATTCATAATGCCACTTCCACTGTGAACCGGTTACTTTAACTGTTAATGCTGATTCAGAGGTATCATCCATGGCTACCAGCACCTTTGTAGCCGGAATCGCCATAACAATGAGAATAAAGAAGGGAATAATTGTCCAGATGATTTCCACAGTGGTGCTTTCATGGAACTGGGCTGCTTTATGACCTTGTGATTTGCGATGTTTGAAAATGGAGATAAACATAACTCCAAACACAATAATGGCAATCACGGCGCAGATGGTAAGCATTAAAAAATGCACATCATAGATCTGGTTACTGATATCAGTAACCCCTTTGGTCATGTCCAGGCGCATTTCTGCAAAGGCATTACCGCAGTAAGCTACGGTGCCTAACAACGCCGCAGTGAAGCGGAAGGCAGGTGAAAACTGCATGGGTGTCTACTCCCTCTAAATTAGCAAGCTCTGGTTATTACCCTTCGTTCTGCTTAACAGAAGCTGAGCATAACAACCGGATTGTTTTTATGATGGTCAAATACCTATTAAGTATTGGGATTAGGTAATAAGGAAAATGCAGAGCAATCCACCCAAGACCTAATAATCGGTATTTTAAGAAACTAGCGGGCGCTGTTTCGACAAGCACAACAAAGCAAATTTATAGGGCACTGCTCAATTCAATTATTGCAAAGCAAATCATTTTAAACCAGAGCAAGAAACTTTGATTGTCATTCGATAAATTTTGCGCCTGAACTGTTTTGGCTCCGACTTACCACAGGCTAGCATATTGGGTAATTAATACCTTAAAGTACTTGTCCAACTAGTGCCACATCAGCGCACGTACTTTATTTGGTTGAGCTGCCTATGTCCAGTAGTAAATCGCTAAATACCGGCTTTTATTCGGTATTATTGCTTAGGTATAACAGGGATTAGAGGCGACAGGTTGCCGGTGGGCAGCTCAGGCAGGTAAAGCGGGCTAGAGCTTTTTGGTGCCAGGCAAATCGGTAAACGAAAACTTAAAAGCGGTAGCGCCCTGCAAGTTCAAACAAGTTGCTAATATCTTATGAGTTGCCTGAAAATTTACTATAAAAATAATGACTTATGCTCTTGGAAAAGGTTTTTAACCGGGCGCTTTAAAATTCAGCCAGGAAAGGTAAATTTTTTAAGGCTGGCGAGGTTTGTTGTGGTAGACTTGCCGGCCTTTGGCAATAGTGCTATTGCAACAGCTCTGCGTGGTATCATCAACAATCATGATGTTCCCCATTGTGGAATAGAGACTCAATCGGTTTATGTCTAATGGCAAGTAAAGAGCCCACAAGTATTTATAAAATCGCCTTTTTAAACCAGGGTGAAATCTACGAAATTTATGCCAGGCAGATTTATCAAAGTGAGCTGTTTGGCTTTATTGAGGTGGAAGAGTTTGTCTTTGGTGAGCGGGCTCAAATAGTTGTTGACCCTTCAGAGGAAAAGCTTAAAACAGAGTTCAACGGTGTTATTCGCAGTTTTATCCCTGTTGCTGCAGTAATGCGGATTGACGAAGTGGAGAAAGAAGGGGTGGCAAAAGCTGTAACAGCAGGGGGAAAGGTGACGGCTTTTCCTATCAGTTTTGGTCCCGGTAGCCCAAAAAAATAGTCAGTTACGAAACCCATTCAAGAAATTCCCGCTTTTATTGTTAGCCTTCGCTATTCAAATGAAAAAATAACCTCACCAGATTCGTTCATTAATTGAATGCGGTGCTCAATGCCATCGGCATGAAGGGCCAGTGACAAGGTTTTAATGGCTTTAATCGCCACTTCCTCGCTGGCGTGCAGGGTACCTGAGCACTCATAATCCGGTCCCGTAGCAGGCTCCATGTCAAGCCGGAGAAAAGAGGTGCCTGAAACCAGCGTGTAGTGGTTATCGGGAAGTCTTTTCACTTTTAACGGTACTCCGGACATTTCCAATACGGTTTTCAGCTGGGTTAGAGGTTCCATGTATCTGATATTTAAAGAAAAATTTAGTATCATGGTGATTTGTAAACAATGGTAATAAAAAGTATAAGAAAAGCCAACAATACAGACTTGAATAATTTAAGCGAAAGCATCATATTAAAAATGAGATCTCGTTCAAACATTAATTTCTATAAGCGGTTGATGTTAATGGATACATTGGGTTTTTGAAAGCAGACAAGGGCATTTGGTAAGCCACTAAAAGCCAACCATGGGAATGCGACTATGATATATACACTTGCTATCGAAATAAAAGGTCAACAACATAACATTGCTGTATTACATGATCAGTCCGGCGAAGGGCCAGACGTTTCTGAAAAAGAAGTTGAAGCCTTATACCAAGAATATTGCCGAGTAGGGCGAACTTTAAATGACCTTGAAGCGCGCTGGATTATTGAGGCTGTCCATGTATTGCACTAAGCGCTTGAAAGCCTGCCTCTGATAAAGCGGATTATGTAGGTTATTTAAAAGCGCCTTACCCTTTAGGTATCTTCCTGATTGTTTTTTTCGTCCAAATCTGAATAGTCCCTTCGAATTTTCTGAAAAGTCTCCCTGTATGCTTGTGCATTACCGTAGTCCACAAAATTTTTATAGCGGCTATGTACCAGTAACAAGTTTTGGGCATGTTTAATAGGGCACCAGTATTGTTCGGTGCGTGCTGCCACCTCCTGAACAAATGCAATCAAGCCATTAAAATAACTACAAAAAAGGCAGTTCATTTTTTCAATGATGTTCAGGTATTTTAAAAACCGCCGGTCTATAACAATGTACTCACTGCGCTTAACCTTTGGGATGTTATAAACCGGGAAGCAAAGCATTTGATAAACAGAAACCATCAAGTCCAAAAATATCGCAGGTACTATTAGCGACCAGATGACTGGAGCGGTGAGAATATGGCGCAAAGGTGCTTGCAGGATATAATCACTTAATTTTTTTACCTGACGCCTATGCTCTTCAACAACTTCTTCGGTAAACTTAATTCTTTTATTTTGCAGAGTATAAGAAAATTCTTCGCCTTTCTTCTTGATTTCATCAGTAATTTCCTCCTCCAGCTTGCTTAAATCGTCAAACAGTTTTTGCAGTCTGTTGTTCATGCTGATGCCTAAGGTGGTTAAGGTTTGTGTTTGGTTATATCGGAAAAAATAATCCCCTGTATTTTTAAAGCCCGCATTCACCTGAAGCACCCTTAAGAGATTTAAGCCATTTGTTGCGCAACTCAATGTGTTGGGCATTTTAGTATGGTTGCTTGAGGATCAATATAACAGATTTACTATGGGTTCAGGCAGAATTGCTTGCTTATTGAGGACTTAGTTGATAAATGCTTTGGTCATGGGTGCATTAGTGGTAGGCAACCCCGAAGAAAGAGGCGGTGCGGCATTTTTCACGGACGCGTACGCTATATATACATTGGCCTGATAGATGTCTTTTCGCGTCAGGCAATTCCGCTGGACTGTGTGTTGTATAAGTGTAAAATGACGGCTTTGTTTTTTTAAATTGGCCGCGTTGAATAAAAATAATAGGTTAAAAATATAATAAACATGTTATAGGAGCATATAGATATGGATTTTAACGATAGTCCTGAAGAAGCTGCCTTTCGCAAGGAGGTTTACCACTGGTTAAAAGCGAACGCAGAGCTAAGAAAAGGCGAAGATAATTCGGCTTTTGGTTTGTTCTCAGAAAACGAATCTGACGAAGTGATTGCTGCTAGCAAAGCCTGGCAGCTAAAAAAATGCGAAGCCGGTTGGGCGGGCATCACCTGGCCAAAAGCCTATGGCGGCCGTGGCGGCACACTGATGGAAAATATAATTTTTCAGCAGGAGCAAGCCAAGTTTAATACACCTGGGGATATTTTCCTGATCGGTATCGGTTTGGCCGGGCCAACCTTGATGGTGCACGGTACCGAAGAGCAAAAAAAACGCTGGTTGCCTGATATTTTGCGAGGCGAAAAAATTTGGTGTCAGCTTTTCAGTGAGCCGGGAGCCGGTTCCGATTTGGCCGGTTTGCGCACCAAGGCTGTTAAGGATGGGGACGATTGGGTAGTGAACGGTCAGAAGGTGTGGACATCCGGTGCGCATTATTCCGAATGGGGTATTCTGGTGACCCGCACTGATTTCGATGCTCCCAAACATAAAGGTCTCACCTATTTTATTGTTGATATGAATACGCCGGGTATTGAAATCCGACCTATAAAACAAATCACCGGGGGGGCGAACTTTAACGAAGTATTTCTAACCGATGTCCGAATTCCCGATGCCAATCGTCTTGATGCCGTGGGCAAGGGTTGGGCCGTTTCATTAACAACCCTGATGAATGAGCGTATGTCTATTGGTGGCTTTATGGGGTTGGATCCGGATACCCTGTTTGCTGAGTTAAACAAGCTATCTCAAACAGTTTATGTTGACGGTGTGCTGGCAAAAGACAATCCTGCTGTTTGTAGTCGCATTGCCGATTATTATTCCCGGGTTAAATCCATGCAGCTCACGGTGTTTCGTACGCTGTCAGCCCTTTCAAAAGGCGGTATGCCTGGTTCCGAAAGTTCCATTGTAAAACTGGCCATGGGGCTTTTATTGCAGGAAGTGGCCGCCTTCGCCATGGAACTTCAAGGGGGCATGGGGGTGGAATACGGTGGTCAAAACACCTATGGGAACATGTGGCAGGAAATGTATTTGGGTATTCCTGCGGCCCGTATTGCTGGTGGTTCTGACGAGGTTCAGCGTAATATCATTGGTGAAAGGGTGCTGGGCATGCCTGGAGAGCAACGTGTGGATAAAGGTATACCGTTTAAGGATATTCCCAACGGATAGTATCTTGGCAAAGAGAATAAGCA
>JBECKY010000109.1:0-2780 GCA_040235475.1 Pseudomonadales bacterium | reverse complement strand
GGCGGAGTGCGCGGCACCGAGCAGTAGAAGTCCAGTAATCAAGTACGCTGATTTTAATAATACTTTCATTACTTTTCTCCTTAAAAGACCGCATCAATGGCTAAAGAATACACATTCACACTGCCGGTATCACCCAAAGGTTCTGCAAATAGTCCTCGAGTGCCTTTAAAGCGGGTCAGGTTTTGAGTTTCAAGTTTTAAAGCCACGCCCGGGGCGAAATCCCAACGCACACCCAAAGTGGTTTCTCGTTGATTAACGGGGTGAAAACCAAGACCATTCACGATGACAGGAGCAATCTCACTAACCGCATTGCCAAAGTCGCTGTCGGTGGTGGAGTACACTTCGCCAAAAACGGCATAGGGGGTCCACGCACCCACTTGTTTGGCTACGCTTAAATAGTGAGCTTCGGTATCCTGGGTATTACCGTCTATAGCAAAACGGTCGCCTTCGGCGATAATGCTCCAGCCGTGATCATTGTAAGCCAGGGCGAAATTGAAGTAATAGGCTTCAAAATCTTCTAAATCTCCAAAGTTACTCTCGAGCAGAGCTTGGCCGGCGGCCGGGTCGCCCCCGCCTGCTGTGGCGGCCAGGTAGAGCAGGTACATATCGTTATCGGATGTGCCGCCAATGGCGAGTGCAATATCACCAGCATCGCAAACCGGACATGCCGCTCCAAGCTGTGCAGCGATGAAGAAGGGCCCGGTGCCGGGGGTTAAGGGGGAGCCCGTGGCAAAGGCTTGAAATTCTGCACTTTCAAGCACAAAATCCGGCGCTATATTATCTGTGTCAAAGGCACCTTGAATCTGGGCTTGTGAAAAGCTGGTTCTAAAGCTGACGGGTCCTTTGCTAAAGGTTAAGGCATTACCGTAAATGCTTTTAATGCTAAATGCTCCAATATCCAGTTTAAGGTCTACAGTGCCTCTGTAGCCCTGGTAAGTAATGTCGACACCCGCAAGATTAAAGTTGTAGTTTAGATCTGCGCCATAATAACTGTCAAAGGGCAACAGGCCGTAAACAGCGCCCGGGGGTGAAACCCAGGGGTAAGCGTAGCCGACTTCCAGATATTCTGACGCCATGTAAAAGGGCATTCTTAAACGACCTGCTCTGAGGGTCAGATCATCGGTCAGCTTATAAGAGAGATAGGCCCATTCGGCAGCAACAGTACCTGCGGGGTCCTGAGCGCCTTTGTGGCCAATACCGCTTGCGGTTAATTGAACTACCGCATTGGTTTTGTCATTGATAGTAAAATCAAACTGCAGTCCGGCAATCGCATTGCTTGTATGGTTTTCAGAATCACGGAGGCCTCCAGCGGATGTTAAGGCATTATCTTCATCTGACGTGCTGACGCCAGCAGATAGAAAGCCATTGATTTTTAGCCGTGCAAGGTATTTGTTGATCTGCTCGTTGGTCCTGTTAAGCTCCTTGCTCGCGCGGCTGTCAACATTGTTAACTTTTTTTTCTAATCGTTCAAGGCGGCTTTCCACTTCTTTGTCGGTGAGGGCCGAGGCGGCGCCTGAGCCTAAGCCCAGTAGCAGCGCCAGGGTACCAATTGATAGTTGTTTTTGCATTCCTGACTCCTTATTCGTCAAGGGTATTCAAGGTTAAATAAAAAAGCTTACAGTAGTTGGTTGCGCATGTGGGTTAAGGTAAATCAGGCATGGTCGCAATGATTTTGCCAAATTAATCTTAGCTGGCTGGAGGCCCCCTGGTTAAAACTGCAAACAAATTTTTACTTGTTTATTGTGCTTGCTAACATGACATTTAGGTTCTGCTGTGGGCGCTAAAACTAACTATTACTGCACTTGAGTAAGTTAATGCACCACAGATGAACATAAACCTGTTAATGAATATAGAGAAGAAAGCCGGCAAACAATTGGAGTTACTTCACAAATAAAGTATAAGTGATTGTTCTTGGCGCTGAGATTTGTGACGTAGAACTCATTATGACAAGCGGAAGGCTATTGGGACGGAACTTTTTTTCTTTTTCGACCAGCTTTTTTACTGGCTGAGATTATTGGGCAAGATAAGAACTGCTTGGCTGTCTGTAATCAAGCTTAAGCCATAAGTTGTTTCATGCTGCCCATGTTGCTGATTAATTGTTTAAGCGCTGTTAATTCAAAGCGGTTTTTTTATCAGGGCAGGTCTTGCATATGCAGTTTTATCTGAGAAAGCTGCATATTCCTGGTGCCAGCGCATCAGTGCACTGGCAGAAAGTCCCGGGCTGTAGTAAAAGCCCTGAATTATATCGCAGTCCCATAACATTAACTGTTTCTGTTGGCCCGGGTATTCCACGCCTTCGGCAACCACTCTTAAACCCAGGCTGTGGCCCAGGCTGATAATGGCCTTGGCAATGATGGCGTCATCGGGGTTGCTTTCAATATGGGTAACAAAGGAGCGGTCTATTTTCAATTCTTGCACCGGGAATTGCCGCAGGTAGCTTAAAGACGAATAGCCGGTGCCAAAATCATCTATCGAGAGCCTGCAACCGAGTTGGTTGATGCGTTGCATGGTTTGAATAGCGCTATCAACATCACGCATGAGTATGCTTTCGGTGATTTCAAATTTCAGCAGCTCGGGTCGAATCTGGTATTTGTTGATGGTGGCGATTATTTTTCTTAACAGATCTTTATCGTGAAACTGTATTGACGACAGGTTGATAGAAATGCTGATGCCTTTTAGCGCTGTAGTTGACCATTCCAGCAGTTGCTTGCCTGCTGCATCCAGAACCCATTCGCCTATGGGTTTGATTAAGCCGGTCTGTTCGGCTACAGAAATAAGCA
>JBECKY010000102.1:0-16102 GCA_040235475.1 Pseudomonadales bacterium | reverse complement strand
CTACCGCTTCTTCTTTAAATTCTTTAGTATACTGTTTGTATGTTCGTTTCTGACTCATTATGGCACCTTAATAGTTGATAATAATTATCTCTTATTAAAGTGTCCGGGGCTATTAGACCACTACAATTTTGCTTGAGAATAAGCGGTTTATTCATTTTTCGGCTTCCTATACTATTCAAGAATATATTTTGTATAGCGAGTAAAGAATAAAAAGCAGAGTATATAAAATTCAAATAGTTACCACTTAAAGCTTAGGTGAGGTTAAGCAGTATGGGAATGATCAGCGCACAATTCAGGTTTTTTTTAAGAGTTTTTTTGTTTACCGCTATGTTGCTGGTTTTTGTCAATTCGGCTTTGGCAGGGCCCATTGTTGTTCTGGAGACAAATTATGGCCCGTTAAAAATAGCTTTGAATGATGAAAAAGCTCCAATATCTACAAAAAATTTTTTGGCTTACGTAAACAATCATTTTTACGATGGCCTGATTTTTCATCGAGTCATTCCCAACTTTATGGTTCAGGGGGGCGGGTTTAAACCAGGCATGACGCAAGTAAAAACCAGTAAGCCCATTGTCAACGAGGCCGATAATGGCTTAAAAAACATTAGGGGGAGTTTGGCAATGGCGCGAACTTCACAGCAGGACAGTGCAACATCCCAGTTTTTTATTAACTTGAAAGATAATGCTTTTCTTGATCATGGGGTAGGCGGATTTGGTTATGCGGTTTTTGGCCAGGTTGTTGAAGGTCTGGATATCGTAGACAAAATAGCCAGGGTTAAAACCGGACAGTTTAGGCAGTTTTCTGATGTGCCTGTTGAAGATGTTATTATTACCAAGGCTTATGAGGCAGATCAACCGGTGATGAAAGGACGGGAGTAACCTTAGCCGTTTGGTGCTTAATTTCTTGGTTTTTCTCAGGCAGCACGCTAAAAACACTTTTTTGCATATCTATAGCAAGCTAAGCAATGAATATTTAATAAACTAAAAGCTTGCTGCAGTCACCTTGCCAACTTTCTCATGGCTTGATGCTGCAGCTGAATAATTGTTATTGGGTTTGTTACCCGTTGATTCCAGGAGTTTTCCTCGCAGCCACTTGTTAGCCGGGTCTTCGTGGACATTGTCATGCCAGTACATGTAAGTTTCTAAGGGGGCAACCTCAATGGGTAATGGCAGTACCTGTATATCCAGGTAGGCAGCATACCGCTCTGCTAATGTCTCAGGAATGGTCAAGACGGCATTGGTTTGTAATATTAATAATGAAGTAACAAAATAGGAGTGCCCGGTAAAAATGATGTTGCGGCTTATGCCCTGCTGAGTTAAAGCGCTATCCAGATGGGTTGTATCTTCCTTACCATTTGTTATGTGTATATGCTCAGCTTCAACGTATTGTTGCAAAGTAATTTTGTCTTTTAGAACCGGGTGGTCATTACGAGCAACGCAGACAAAGGGTACCTCATGGATTTTGACGTGGTGGAGATTTTGAGGCACAGAAATTGAGGTTTCAATGGCTAAATCCAGGTAGCCACTGCTTAAATTGTGTATTAATTCATTAGGGTAGGTATAACAGGAATGGAGGCGAATGCTGGGAGCTTCTTCCCTGAAGGCTGTGAGCAAGCTTGGCAGAAAGGTTACTTCGAAAATATCGCGCATACTGATATTAAAGCGCTTTGTCGCTGTTTTTGCATCAAAGTTGTGACCCTCGCGTACACTGGCTCGTAATAGAGTTAAAGCCTGCCGAACCTCAGTAATGACGTTCTGGGCCACAGGGGT
This sequence comes from Pseudomonadales bacterium, assembly GCA_040235475.1. GTDB lineage: Bacteria > Pseudomonadota > Gammaproteobacteria > Pseudomonadales > UBA3067 > JBECKY01. Next base: position 14,335 of record JBECKY010000102.1, on the reverse strand, counting down.
CGGCATCATGCCGTTGGCCGTCCTGGTAAACAAATGGTCGTCAAAGGTGGCTCTAAGGCGGGATAAGGCATTGCTAACTGCAGGCTGGGTGATACCCAATACTTTTCCAGCTTTGGTTAGATTTCTTTCAGTGTAAATAACGTCAAATATGGTAAATAAGTTTAGATCTATTTCATTTAAATTCATTTTGTGAATATCCTTATCGTGACGCTATAAGTAAAAATCATGTCTCGGTATGGAAATTATTTATATTAAATTAAGGAAGTTTTTAATTAATTTAAATAAGTTAATCCCCCTCCATCCCATCAATTGTTTTGATAATACGGGTATTATCCTAGTATTGTAAACAATAGTTTGGATTAGTTTGAATTTTTTGATGATTAAATCACAGACTTTTTTTAAAAATAACGTATTAATCCATCAATAGAAATGAGCAATTCCTTCATGCGTATTAATCAGATTTTATAGAACTAACATAATGTTTATCGTTTAATACAAGAGTTAAGGTAAGGGGAGTTATATGAAAGCAAGACGTGGTGAAGCAGGGGGGGCGGTTACTTATTATCGTTCTGACCGGTTCTATAGTGAGCAGGGCGCCTGGTATGCAAAAACCCGGGAAGGTGATGAGCTTGGCCCTTTTGACTCTAAGGCGGAGGCTAAAGAAGCTTTAGAGGTTTTTATTGAGATGAATTCAGACACTATAAATATTGATTTAGTTGAGGATGGTTAGCCAAGAACTAATACAGCTGTTGCCTAGTAAGTCACACACAATCACTTAAAAACAGGAGTAAATACCCCCCCCCGTGAATCAAAATCCTTGGGGGGGGGAATTATTTCTAATTCAAACTAACTGGCTTTATGCACCGTTGTTTGATTATTTCCCCGCAGTGATGGTGAATTTGAAACCTGGCTACCTGAGGCTGCATTTTGCGGTTTGCCTTCTTTGTTAATATTTTGATTCTGAGGAGAAGAGCTTAGCCCTGAAGGATTGGCATTTGAGTCGTTTTTATGGGCATTATCAGTTGATACAGGCTTCGGAGATGGGGTGCTATCCTTGGCTAGCATTAAGTGCTCTTTAACTCGCGTTGTTTCAGCTTGATCTTTTTCTAACAAGCTTATACTGTCCTTTAGATGTTTAATTTTCTCTTCGTAGTTATGAATTTCGCTGCTTAACTGGCTAATACGATTTTCAATGGTTTTTTCTTTTGCTTTCGCGTCCTGAATAATATCTGACACTTTTACATCAATAGATTCAAGCGTTGTTTTAACCACCTTAACAACCAGTTCAATAGGTTCAGTCGGCAGGTCACGCATCAGCACTATGGCTTCTTCAATGCCATAGTTCAAATTAGCTCTTTTGTTAGCTTTGGGTTTGTCTATAGCGATGCTGCTGGCAAGAGGGCCTGTTTTCTCGGCGGTCATTTTATAGTCAGAAGTATTGCCAAAATCAATGTTGCCGGAAACGGTAGGGTCGTTGTCTAGTTCATGCACCGGGTTTTGTGCTTTGTCTTTGCTAAAAAAGCCCATGATATAATAGCTCCCTAAGTGGTAATCAGTTAATGATAATGGGTTTTATGATTTATTCAATGGTCTTAACTTGCATCATCAGGTTAAGGCATGCAGTACACATGTTGCTTAGGCTTATAATACAAAGTGTAGTAGTACAATAGTATATCTCTAAGCAATACAAGAGGGGGAAATACTTCTCTTTATCAAGCAAGTATGAGGTCAAATAAGAAAGTTTGAGATTAACATCACCATAAAAGACCGTGTAGAGGTCATTCCTTGACGTGGGCTGTTGAATGCTGAAATAGTCTGCTGAAAAAGGCTTTTACCCTTCAGGTTTTAATCTCCCTGTTTAAGGCCAGGAGCTTTATTCCCAAGCATTTTTTTAAAACCTTGCCAGTATCACAGAAACAAAGATAACTTATTGATTAAATAATAATATAAATAGAGTACGACGGCCTCTGCTGGACCGCCTTTGAGCCAAGCAGTGTACTACAACTACAAGTAAGCTTGTCGATTTTCTTAATTTGAAACCTGGCTTGCATTTAACGTAGTCGTGGTGCTTATACTGTTGGCTTCTTTGGATGAATCAGAGGCCTGTTATAAATGCAATTTTTTTGTTTTAATTGGCCCCATTTTAACGGACCTACTGATTGTGATAACTGAGAATCAAGATCCAGCAGCTAATGACTCGATGTTGGTTAGTGAAAAACCGCGTATTCTGATTGTTGATGACTCAAAAGTTTTACGTAGGGCTGCCGCTAAAATCCTGGGCGTGGCTTACGACGTTGTCCTTGCAAATGATGGCGAAGACGGTTGGGAAAAAATTGCTGTTGATGACAGTATTCAGGTGGTGTTCTCTGATTTGTCAATGCCGGTATTGGATGGATATGGTTTGTTGGAGAGAATTCGCTCATCCGATAACGCCAGAATCAGTGAGCTGCCAGTAATTATAGTAACCGGCGGAGAGGGTGAAGAGGCGCGAATCCAGGCCCTGGACATGGGGGCAACGGATTTTATTACCAAGCCCTTCGATACCGTTGATTTGACTGCAAGAGCAAAGGCCCACGTTACAGCGGTGCAAGTAAACCAGGATCTACAGGCGCAAAAACAACGCCTGTCTGAAAATTCAAATATTGATTCCTTAACAGGGCTGGGCAACAAGCAACATTTTATCGAAAAACTAAAACAGGATCGTTCGTTTACCTCCCGACATAAATTGCCTTTGTCGGTAATGGCAGTAGAGATTGATAATTATCGACAAGTTTTTGTAAAACACGGAAAAGTACTTGCTGAAGGACTGGTTAAGCAGCTGGCTAAAGTGATTCTTAAGCAGGTACGTCAAGAAGATACCGCAGCACGAATCAGTGTTGCCGCCATGGCTGTCAGCTTGCCAACAGCGACTGCTGCAGGTTGTAATATATTGGCTGAACGCTTACGTTCAGCCATTGAAAAAGCGCAATTCAAATACAATGGCAAGCCCTTGTCGATAACCGTCAGTGTTGCGATCTATACGCCTTCAGCAAAACTGGTTCTAACGGCTGAAGAAATACTCGGTGCAGTTTCAGAGACTCTAAAACTTGGCCTTTCTTCCGGAGGCAATCAAGTGCTGGTCTGCGCTCAGTCAGACTTGGAGGAGCCGAAAAAGCAAGAAGAAACACCATTAATTATAAATACCGATAAAGTATCTGGAACAAGTACACCAGAGGGAAAAATTTCAATTATTGAAGACCCCAATGCAAATACCGGTGCTGAAATTGATCCTGATTCTATTCCAATGTTCAGCTCAATTGCTAAAAATGATGAAGAGCCAGCTTTTAAGAAGGGTTTATCATTAGAATCTGCATTAGAGCAGATTAAAAATGGTCATGGGGCCGAAGTGGCAAAGCATTTGGATGAGCTGCTGAATAAATTATCTCCTTTGTTTAAGCTGATGAATGATGAACAAAAGGAAAAAATCATTAATAGCTTGTCGAGTTAAAATCATCTCTTTCCATTTGCCTTCATATAGCGCATAAAATATTCATTGGCAGGCATGATTATTCAAAATAACATGAATAAAGTATTCGACGCTTGTGCAATATATTTTCTGCGCTTTAGAATTATTTTTTTTATAATTCTTGTTGGAATTTTTTTAACTCTTTTATTGAACATCCAAAATCTTAAAATTGATTCCAGCATTGAAGGATTTTTGCTTGATAGTGACCCGGATTTAATCGCTTATAAAGAATTTAAAGAAACTTTTGGTAATGATGAATTTATTCTTGTTGCGCTAGAGGTAAGGGATGCAGGAGATATATTTACTGATAAATTTCTGGGAAAAATTAAAAATATTCATTCTGATTTTGAAAATGAAATTGATAATATTGAGAATGTTTCAAGTCTATTAAATGCTTTAAGTATAACAGCAACTAAAAATGAATTAACTATTGATGAGCTCCTTGCTAAAGAAGATTTTACTGAAAATCAGCTTAATGCAATTAAAGATAAAGCACTTGAAAATAGTCGATATAAAAATATCCATATATCAAGTGATGGGAAAACTACCAGTTTAGCGATAAAGCTTAAAAGCAATTCTGATATATCTTCAGAGTCTGATAAAAACCATATGCTGTCTTTGTTTTATGGTGCTGAAAAGCAAGGTATAAATAAATTAATTAGCCAAACAAAAACCATTCTTGCTAAATATCAAGATTCAAGCACCAAAGTATATGTTGGCGGCTCTATTGCGGTGACCACTGAAATTAAGAATACAATGGTCAAAAATATGAGCCGGTTTATGTTGCTGGCTATTGTAATCATAATTTTATTATTAAGTATTCTATTTAAAAATTTTATGGGTGTTATATTACCACTCATTATTGTAGTGGTATCATTGCTTTCCACTTTAGGTTTGATGGCTTATCTGGCTATTCCTTTGAAAGTGACTGGCCAAATATTACCTTCTTTTTTGCTGGCAGCTGGCGTTGGGGCAGGAATACATTTTTTAGTTGTATTTTATTATTTTTTTCAAGCCGGCTACGTTAAAAACGCGGCCATTGTCAAAACCCTTAAGGTGGTAACTATGCCCACCTTGCTAGCCAGTGTTACCACGGCACTGGGCTTGCTTTCATTTGCCAGTGCAGGTATTGCTCCAGTTGTAGAGTTTGGAGTTTTTGCTGCCGTAGGTGTTGGCTTTACCTTGTTTTATACCCTGACTTTATTGCCATTACTAACAAGTTTTTTTCATCAGGAATTTAATAAAGATGCAACCGATAAAAAGCAGGTTAGAAATATTTATGTGTTTGATGCACTTTTAAATTTTATTCCAAGCTTCGTCATACGTTTTCCACGACACATACTCTTATTGGCAATTATTATCATTGTAATTGCCTTGGTTGGAATATCTCAGATAAAAATTTTTCATGATCCATTGGCCTGGCTAACAAAAGAATCTGATGCACGGCAGGCCACCTTGTATATTGATCAGCACTTTGCCGGCAGCAATGCTTTAGAAATTATTATTGATACAAAACAAAAGTATGGCTTGTATAATCCCGCTTTATTGCGGCAAATAAAAGCAATAACCAAAGAGCTTGAAGGTTGGCAGTCTGGAAGCTTTATGATAGGAAAGGTATCTTCAATTACAGATTTATTGTCTGAGCTTAATAAGGCCTTACATAATAATAACATTGATGATTATAAAATACCTGAACGCGCCGATCTGCTTTCTCAGGAGCTTCTGCTTCTGAGTTTAAATAATCATGAAACGCTTCTAACCATGGTGGATTCGGATTACCAAAAAATTAGAATTACGATGAAAATCCCCTGGCTTGATGCCTTGCAATACGCGAGAGTTATTCCGGAAATTAAACGCATCTATACTAATGCCTTGGGTTCCAATGTTGATATTCAAGTAACGGGCATGAGTGCGCTTTTGGGAAAAACATTAACAGCGGTTATTTACAGTACCATAAGCAGCTATTTTTTAGCATTTACGGCCATTACTCTATTTATGTTTGTCGCGATGGGTAATATCAAGCTTGGCCTGGTAGCCATGCTTCCTAACCTTTACCCTATTGTTTTGGTGCTGGGTTTGATGGGTTATGCTGGTATACCCCTTGATATGTTTACCATGCTGATAGGCAGTATTGCAATTGGTTTGGCTGTGGACGACACGATTCACTTTATGCATAGTTTTAAACAGTTTTATAAAACTTCAGGCAACGCTGAACAAGCGATTAGACAAACCATGGAGGACACTGGCAGGGCGATGTTATTTACATCCATTGTGTTATCAATAGGGTTTTTTATCTTTATATTTTCAGAAATGAGTAATCTGAGGAGTTTTGGTGTGCTCACTGGCTCAGTGGTTATCCTGGCTTTACTGTCTGATTTTATTTTAACACCGGCTATTTTGATTTTAATGTTTAATAAAAAAACTGCGGTAGAGAATAATATTCTTAATCATTAATTGCTTTGCCTGAGTTTAGCTGTTCGGCTAGTTCAGCAATAAAAATTATATCTTTTTCTGATATCAGACCCAGGCTTAAATTAATACCTATTGATGCTAATATATAGTTATACTGCGATTCCGTATGGTCACGAAGCGCCTGATAATAGGTTTGTTGGGCTGATAATACATCCAGACTGGTTCTTTCGCCCAGTTCAAAACCCAGTTTGGTCGAGTCTAGAGAGAGTTTGGCTGACTGCACGGCTTTTCTGAAAGCAGTTACGCTTGAGCGGGCCAAATCAACGTTAAGAAATGCTTCAGTTAACTGTAGTAGAGTTTGCTTTTCGGTATTTTCTAGACTTTCTTGTTTTTCATTGTATTGAAACCTTGCCTTGCGGACATTGCTATTAATGGCACCGCCAGCAAGTAAAGGCATGCTTAATTCAGCACCGACCGTATAAAATTCAGTCTCACTGGCGCCACCGCCAAAGGTGCTGCTGTTGGCATTGTTTTCACCGAAGGTTGCAACCATATCCAGTTTTGGCAGTCTGTCGGTCTGCGATTTTCTTAATTGTATTTTCGCCAAGGCATGATCAATTCTACTTATATTGAGTCGAAGATTGGTTTTTAAGGCGATTTTTTCCAGCTCTTCTAAAGGGGGTATTTTAAATCCTTCCAGATCCAGAGGTAGATCGGTTTTAAACTTCACTACATCGTCAATGTGATGTCCGGTTAAGGTATAAAGCTCATGCTTAATAATTTTTAATTGGTTGCTTACCGCTATTACCTGAGCATGTACTACATCTCTGGCAGCCTGGGCCTCATGGGTATCACTGATAGTGGCTGTGCCAAGGTCAAAATTTAATTTCGCCTGTTCAAGCAGCTCTTCAATAGCTTTTTCCTGTGTTTCTACTACGGTAAGGTTCGATTGGGCAACAATTAAGCCAATATAAGCATCTGCTACCCGAGCAATTAAATTTTGTTCCTGTTCCAGTAATAGCAGCTCAGATTTTTTAGCTTTAAGTTTTGCCTCTGGCAAACCAATAAGTGCAGGGGCATTAAATAAGGCCTGACTCAAAACCAGGGTATAGCCATTTTCGTTGTATCTGGATTCAGGGGCAATAAAGACTACATCAGAATCAATAAGGTTATCGTTCAGGCGCGTAAAAGCCTTGACATTTGCCTTTGGCAACAAGGCCGAGCGGGCTTGGGCACGAATTTCCTTTTCTGCATTGGCACGGTATCTTGCTGCCGCAACCTGGTTGTCATAATCCCTGGCCATATAATAAACATCATGAATGCTTGGGATTTCAGGGTGTTGTTTCGGTTTTTCTTCAGCTTCTTTTTTGAATAAGTCAGCTTGTGCTGTACTGGTTAGAAACGTCATTAGTAGCAGCCCATATATAGATGGTTTTTTTAAAGCTGCCAGAGATTCAAGCAAATACATCATAGGATTAATTATTCTCAATACTGGTTTAAAATTGAATGGCAATTTGTTAGTGCTTATTCCTGCCCCAGGTTAGTAGCGGCAGTGCTCGAAAAAGGGCCTTGTTTTTTGCTTGCTGCGCTTTTCTCCAGCGCACTCTGCCACAGCGAATACACCACCGGTACCACCAATAAGGTGAGCAGGGTAGAGCTTAGCATGCCACCGATAACCGCAATCGATAAGGGGCCATTGGTATCTGAACCCGCCCCGGCTCCCATAGCCGCAGGCAATAAGGCTAAGATAACCGTTAAAGAGGTCATGAGTACCGGCCGCATTCTTTTCGGACAGGCCTCCAGGAGGGCGCTGTCAATAGAGCGGCCTTTTCCCCTGAGCTGATTGGTTAAGTCAATTAGCAAAATAGAGTTTTTGGATACCAGGCCCACCAATAATACCAAACCAATCATGGAATAAATATTCAGCGAACTGCCGGTAATCCAGAGTGCAAAAACACCACCAATAATCGCCAGGGGCTGGGCAACCATTACAATAATTGGTTGCGAAAAAGAATTGAACTGACTGGCTAATACCATGTAGACAAGAACCAGGGCCAGGCTAAATACAAAGCCCATACTGGCCGCCGACTTCTTGAACTCTTTTGCCTGGCCAATAATTTCTATGTTATAGCCTAGAGGGAAATCTTCATTGGCTATGCCATCTACTACTTTAATAGATTCAGCAAGGGGAAGCTCCGGTGTTGAATAAAAGGTTGCGGCATAAAGCAAATTGTATTTACTGATAACGGCAGCACCTAGCTTCTCTTCAAAATGAGCAACGGTGTCAAGTCGAACCATTTGCCCTTTATTGGTACGTAAATAAATATTCGACAGGTCGTCACGGTCTACAATGCTGCCCGGTTTGGCTTTAATCCGAATGTCGTAACGTTCACCGTCACCGGGGTCATCATTGTATTTTGCAACATCCAGACCTCCTGCAAGCACATTAACCGCAGAAGCAACATCTTTGGCTGACAGCCCCATACCGGCAATTTTTTCCCGGTCGATATGGGGGATTAGTTGCGGTAGATCCAATTGCAAGTCCATATCAACCTTGCCCATGCCGGGTGTTGAGTTAAGCCGTTCAAGCAAGCCGTTGGCAAGTTCACTGACTTTGTCCAGGTTGGGGCCTCGTAAAACAAATTGCAATGGCTCGCCTCGCTGCCCACCCATGGGTGAGGTGCGGCTAACAAAGGCTAAAACGCCTGGTATTTGCCCAAGTTCTTTATTTAGCTGTGCGGCTAATTCTTCTTGGTGAATGTCCCGCTTGTTTATGGGAGTAAGACGGACAAAAAGCATGCCGCCATTAATATTGGCGTTGTTTAAACCTATGGCAGAAAAATAACTGGCAATGCTATCTTCATGGGCATCCAGGATTGCTTCAATACTTTCCAGGCGGGATTGATTGTAAGTAATGTCTGACCCTAAGGGTGTGCGATAAATGATAGTCAGTCGGGCTTCATCGGTAGGGGGCATAAATTCTTTGTCGATAAGCATGAAAAAAGGCACACTTAAAGCGACTACGATGATGCTTGCCAGTAGCACCAGCCAGCGGTGATTCAGGCTTTTGCTGATTAAGCTTTTATAAGTATTTTCCATATGGTCAAAAAAAGCTTCGACTTTGGAATAAAAGGCCCCATGTTCGGTTTCAACTTTTAAAAATCGTGCACATAACATCGGTGTTAAGGTTAGGGCTACCAGTAAAGACACCAGTACACCAATAGTAACCACCACGGCAAAGGCACGGAAAAAGCTGCCCATAATGCCTTCCATAAAAATCACCGGGGCAAATATGGCTACCAAGGTGAAGGTGGCGGCTAAGACCGCAAAACCCACTTCACTGGTGCCGCTAATAGCCGCTTGCATGGCGTCTGTTTCGCCTTCCTCCTGATGCCGGTGAATATTTTCCAGTACCACAATAGCGTCATCAACAACAATACCAATCAGTAATAACAATGCGAGCAAGGTCATCATGTTGAAAGTGTAGCCAAAGGCATAGATAACAAAAACCGCGCCTAACAGAGAAATTGGAATAGCCAGGGATATAATCGCTGTAGCGCGCAGGCTTTTCAAAAAAACAAACACTACAAACGCAGCCAGGAAGGTACCTAAGGCCAGGTGTTCATATAAAGCATGGACAATTTCTTCAATAATATCGGCATCATTGGAAGCGATGTTAAGCTCTAATCCAGGTGGTAAGGCAGGAAGAATTTGTGTTTCCAGCCGGTGCTGCACTTCATTGGCGATACTAACCGTGTTAGCACCGGATACCTTCACAATACCCAGGCCAACGGTCTGTTTGCCGTTAAACTTAGCCAGGGCTCTAAAATCTTCCAGGTGGTCTTTGACATCAGCAATATCTTTTAGTCGAATAGCATGTTCGCCGCGATAACCCACCACCATTTGTTTTAGCGCCTCAACATCGTGATACTCCAGGTCGAGTCTAATTAAATGTTCCTTACCAGAGCTGCCCAGAAACCCACCGGGCATTTGAACATGTTCGGTTTGAAAGGCGCGCATAACATCCTGTGTGGTAATGGCAAGGTTAGCCAGCCTTTGCAGATCCAGGTCGATACGAATGGTTCGCGCCCGTTCTCCTCCGAGTATAACCTCACCGACACCATCAATGTTTTCCAGATTCTTTTTAATGACATTTTCAGCGTATTGATTTAACTGTTGGAGTGTCCGGTCGCCGACCAGGGCCAGCCAGACAACAGGCGTTGCGCCAAATTCCATTTTAGAAATAATCGGGCGTTCCGCTTCAGCAGGCAGTTTGTTCAGCACCTGGTTTACTTTGGATTGGACTTCATTAAAGGCTACGTCGAGATTTTTTTCTGAATTAAACATCACCACCACGCTGGATACATTGGGCGATGATGATCCCCGTATATCATCCAGTCCGGGCACGGTGTTAACCGCTGACTCAATAATATTGGTGACACTGGCGTCAATAATCTCCGGGCTGGCACCCACCATAATGGTGTTTACACTGATCATCGGAAATTCTATGTCTGGAAATCTATCCACGCCAATTCCAGACGCGCCGATAATGCCAAATAAAATAATTGCAAAGCTGACCATATAGGTCAGCACATGACGTTTAATAGATACTTCAGACAATTGCATGTTTAACTACCTTCTTTTATCTGAACCGGTGCACCATCAGCCAGAAAACCGGCACCGTCGTTAGCGACCAACTCGCCTAATTTAAGTCCGCTGAGAACTTCCAGCATGCCATTGCTTCTTTGGCCGACCTCTACCACTCGTTGTTGGGCCATATTGTTATCGATAACGTAGACAACGTTACCCGCTGGCCGTAATACCACTGACTGTAAAGGCACGACAAGGGCATTGGGCTTGATATCCAAAACAACTTCACCGGTAACAGATGCACCGGGTTTCCATGTGCCTGGGTTGTCAACTGCAACAACCAGTTTGACCGAACGGTTACTGCTGTCGATCATCGAAATAATGTCGGTGACTTCACCTTCAATTTTAGTATTGAGGTTCGACTCAGTTGATAGACGCACAAGCTGGCCGGTTTTAAACATGGGGGCAAGGGTTTCAGGGAAGAGCAGTACCACCTGCAATTTCCCAGAGGTGCTGAGCTTAAAAAGAGGTTTGCCGGGCGCGACAAAATCGCCTACGGAAACCATTCTTTCGATAACATTACCATCGATAGGTGCCTTGATACGGGTGCGTGATAACTGCTCTTCAGCGGTTTCCTTCTGTGCCTTGGCCTGAGCTAATTGTTGTCGCGCCATGGTTAACTGGTCATTAATATCATCATAGCGAGCCTGGGAAATAAAACCCTTTTCAAGCAATTGTGTGCTGCGGTTTTTAATTCTTTCCTGGTTATCAACCATGGTTTTGGCGCGATCCAAATTGGCTTGTGCTGAGCGGTAATTGAGTTGGGCAATCTCTGGATCTACAGTTGCAAGGATTTCGCCTTTTTTAACGGTTTCACCAATATCTTTGTTGATAGTAATAATGCTTCCAGATACTTCTGCTGAAACAAGTGGAGCATTTGTTGATGTAATTTCGCCAAAAGACACCGCAGTTTTTTCCACGACTTTGGTGCCAACCTCATGGCTGGTAATAAGAGTGGCTCGCTGAGTACTTTTGTTACTTTCACTGGCATTGTCGCCATTTTCTGCTGTCGATTTGCCGCAGGCTGACAGCGTTGACGCCAGAAAAAATAAAAAAAACATAAAAATTTTATTTATGGTTAGACGATTTAATATACTACTAGCCATGTTCGGCTCTCCGCATTACTTATTTTAGAGTGTTAGAGTTTAGCCAAAATACCGTTTAAGACGATATCGCTTAATAAGCTGCTAAAGTTTTCCGGTTTTTCCGCAAATTGCATTTCAGGGAAGCGATCAATGACCGATTGAATTTGAAAATAAAAAACATTGCTGCCTATTAATAAAGTGGCAATCATTGCCGGATCTATGTCTTTGCGCAATTCGCCGTGATGTTGAAACTTTTTAAGTATGGATACAAAACGTGAAAAATTTTCGCCGAGCACATCGTGTGCAATTTTGAGGCTGTCCTGGCTGCTTTCATTCTGAACCTGCCTGAGAATAAGCTGGGTTATTCGGCTTTGCGCAAAAAGATTTTTCAGGTGTTGCTGGGTATAACGCCCGATCTGCTCGCTGGCATTGCCTTCACCGCTGTCCAGTTCCGCAATAAGAACCGACATCTGTTGGCTTGCGTTACTCAAAACCGCTAAATAAAGCGCATCTTTATTTTCGAAGTGATGAAAAATATTGGCTTTGCTGATGCCTGCTCGTTGCGCAATAGCGTTTATTGAAACCGCACTAAAGCCTTGCTCGGCAAAAAGTTCTTCTGCCGCAAGTAAGATGTTCTGTGCGCCTTCACTGGCAGGTTGGGTTTGAGCTTCCGGGTGCCGTGCTTTTGGGCGCTGCGGAGGTGTTGCCATATAAATTTTTGACCATTTGAGTTGGTCTGAATACAGAATAAGGGCCGTGCTAACCGGTTGGTCAGTCAGCAGTAGGGCATCATAAAAGAAGTGCTTGCAGAAATCAAGCACTGTAAGCCGGGTTTATAAGGCGCTTTACAAAGAGCTTAGTGAGGATGGTAAGATAGTCTTTAGGTCAGTAATTAAAAAATTTTTCTTTTAATATTGGATCCGCTTACAGGCCCATAGGGTTAACTTCTTACCAACATGCAGCCACAGTGCTTTTAGACACCCCTTTCACACCTGCGCTGGTCAGGGTGAGGGTGCCACAGCTATCCGAGCTTTGGCCATTCGTAGGTGTTGCAGTCAGGGTGTAAGAATTAGCTGCGGCAGCAGAGATGCTTAAATTATAAAAAGCAGTACCCGTGCTGGGAGATTGGCTGGCAAAAATGTCGGTTGCTGCTGAGCCAAGGCTTGCACCTACGTAGGTAAAAGGAGATTGTTCAGTGTAGTAGCGCTCCATAACGTTGGCAAGCTGAAGCAGGGCACCTTGGGCATCTGCTCTGCGGGTTTTGGCTATATGGCTTTGATAGGAAGGAATGGCAATAGCCGCCAGAATGCCGATAATGGCAACGACTATCATTAACTCGATCAAAGTAAAGCCTGTTTGTTTATTAATCTTCATAATCACGACTCTTTTCCGGATTTGTTAAGCCTGTTTAACTGTTAATGGCAGTGCCACGATTAACTGCCTACGTACATAGATGCAGGTACTTCATAAATTTCAACGACTCTTTTTTTAGTGTCAAAAACTATACCGACTATGGTTTCCTTTTTTATGGCACTGAGGCTATTAAGCACCGACTTAAGTGTGTAGGAACGTGCCCCAGGGGCTAAAGGGTAATGGTGTGCGTTTATATTAATATACCCTTCAACTCTGTTTACCCCATGGGTCACGCCGATCAAATCAAATTTTTCCGGGTAGTTGCCGGGCAGTTGCCGGTTTTGCTCAGCCTGTGTGGAAAACGATGCCATGCTTATGCCGATAAACAGTAGCACGATACAGGCACGTATTTTTTTAATTTCTTTAATCATGATTGTCACCTTTTAGTCAACGTTGATCCATTTGCAATGGCCAGCCTTTAATAAGCGCCAGCCGGTACTTCCAGTTCACGCCAGGATAAACGGCCATCCAGATTGGTACTGCCCACTTGCACACCCATGGTTTTCAAGGTGCCATCGTTGAGCGGGATAATCATTAAGTTACTGATGATTTTGGTGGGGCTGCTCGATTGCCCCAGGCCGATACCGGCTACAAGGTCAGCGCCATTTTTATCACTATCGTTAAACACATTATCACCGTTCAGATCAAATACCACCAGGCTGGGCACGCCGCCGGTTGTGGGGTCAAAGGCCAGAATGTAGCTTTCAATATCCGAACCGCAACTGGTGGCACTTTTGGGAGTAATGGTGGTAGCAAAACCAATACCGCCTCGAGTTTGTAATTGCAAGGCACGTTCGCCGGCTTTGGCATCGCTCAGGTTAATATACCAGCCATCCTTGTTTTTCCAGTTGATAGTATTATTACTAAGTTCTCTGATTTTGAAACCGTTTATGATATTGGTTTCCAGGGTATAAGCCTGTTGTACCAGATCACTGGCTACAACGGTTGGGGTGGCGCTAAAATCATCACGGATGCCGTAAATGGTTTGTACGGTGCTGCTGGTGGCATCGGCGGAGGTGATCCAGCTTCCGGTGGCTGCCACCACAATCACGCCGGTTTCGCTGGGGTGATCGACCACAAAAGGCCTGATCGTTATGGGGTAGTCAACGCCCGGGACGATTGTATCAACACCTGAAATCTTAACGGTTGTGGTGGGTATCTGCGCTGAAAACAGCAGTTTTACATTCCAATTACTGGTATTCGAGTCTGTTAGATCAAATCTGAACAGGTTGCCTTGATAGTCGCCAGCGTAGACATAATCCACGGTGCC
>JBECKY010000100.1:0-31358 GCA_040235475.1 Pseudomonadales bacterium | reverse complement strand
CATCCAAGCTTCCTCTACAGAAATAAGCTAAAACATCATAATACAGCATCTTTGATTTAAGCTTCTGGGCTTAATCTAAGCCTCTGTTATTTGGTCAGTAGTTATTTTCCATACCCGCTCCAGCGCTATGCTTCCACATATTTGTTTTGTAAAGAGAATCACGGCTCGTAAGCTAAACTTACATTAAACTGAACATTGCTGGCAGCACGTTGAATGATAAATATTGAAGTGAGTGGTGGTCGATGGCAGGGTCTGAAGCAGTAATGTCCGAAGCAGTATTGTTTTTTAATGGCAGCAAAATTGCTAAAGCCATGTTGTATTCAGAGTTTGAAGCGATATTGGATGGCATGGCAGGGGTTTATGATTATGCGGGTGAAGAAGTAAGAGCTGCCTATGTGGCTGTAGACGGTCAATTATGGGTCAGAGGGTGCGCGCTGTTTAAGCTCAGCTTTGCTGACGATGGTCTTGCGGACCGCCATTGGAATATCCCCCTAAGGTATCTGGCAGAAGTGGCTGGGCCAGGCCCGGATCTTGGCGGTGGCCGTATCCGGCTGGCCTGCAAAAGTCAGTGTCCTGTAGCCTGGCACAATAGCCAAATGTGGGATCCTGATATGTCGACCACATCGAGTCACCTGGTTGCGATTCAACGCATTATTCAAGCCAACACTTTGCAATTGCCTGTTGAAAAACGCAGTGCAAATGACGATACAAAGAAACCTCAGAAGCTAGAAGCCCGCAAAAAAACGCAAGATGGTTCCTTGCCGCCAAAATTAGCCCATATTAAGCAGAGCAGCGCTGGTCAATCGCGACCATCCCAAGCTGTGGTGCCTACCATCAATGCCATTGTGAGTGAAGCGAAAGGTTCTTCGGAAGTGGCTAGTATAGGTTCCGAAGAGCGAGTCAAGCTGGCACGGACTATCAAAAAACAACGCTTTCAGATTGCGACGCTTAAATCGGAAAGCGATGAATTAATAGCCAAGCTAAAATTTCAGTTACTTCAACGTGAAACTGAAACCGAAAAGGAATTGACACGTTTGCGAAGCTGCCTGGAGATACAGCAAGCTAAAAATGATGCGTTAAAAGAGCAAATAAAAGCCCAGAAAGCACAAATTGAAGCTCATGAATTAATTGCCAAGGATCGGCTTAGACTTGCTCATGAAGATAAAAAATTAGAAGTGGACGCTTTAAAGGCCCAGTTTGAGGCGCAGGAAAAATTAAAAGTAGATGAGCAGATAGCTCAAGTTAATGAACAGCTACAAATTAAGGAGCTGGAGTTAATGTACCGGGATGAAATCTGTCAACAGATGGAAAAGGAATTAGTCCAGCTGCGCAATCAAGAAGTGCATTTGATGGACTCAGGGGCAGATCAGTTCCTTGAAAAAATACAAAAGCTGGGTTTGAGTTTTATTGCCTTTCATCCTGGAGCAGGACACGTGTCGATACCCTTGGATGCCATGAACAGGTATATGGAAAATCCGACTCGATATATTGCGGAAAAATGTTTTGTTAGCGAGATTCAATATAAATTCTGGTTATCGCATTATGAAAGTCCGGTTTGTACGTACCATACAATATCGGGTCAGCAATGTGCTAAAAGAGTGCCGCTGACAAGCTTGCCGAGCAAATTCATTGAAGGTAGCAGCGATCGTTGTGAAGAGCATAAGCTGAAAGGCCAGCTCATTGATTCAAATAAATTGGTTAATGTAAACCCATAGCCCAGCACCTTGATGACACCAGTCCAGTCGCTTTTAACGACGCCTCAAATGCAACCAGCTATTGATGCTTTTACTGAGCAGGCAAATATCAATTTGTTTGTTCAGCGAGAAGATCTCTTGCATCCGATTTTAAGTGGTAATAAATGGTATAAGCTAAAGTGGAATTTAGTTCAGGCACGCCAGCTTGGATATTATACCTTGCTGAGCTTTGGTGGTGCTTATTCAAATCATATTCATGCACTATCAGCTGCGGGAAAACTCTTCGGTTTTAAAACCATTGGTGTTATCAGGGGCGATGAGCTGGCTGATAAAAGCGATAACCTATTGAACCCAACGCTTGCTGATGCAAAAAAAAATGGTATGCATCTGGTTTATGTTTCGCGAGCACAATACCGGAACAAGGAAAACTCAGAGCTTCTGGATACACTGAAGCTGCGTTTTGGAGATTTCTACTGTATTCCAGAGGGCGGCAATAATATCTTGGGCATAAAAGGCTGTGCAGAAATGGCGCGTCCTGTTTTGGAAAAGCCAAACCTGGTGCAGGAATTTAGCTTAGGTCAAAGAAAAGAAATTTGGCCAGATTGGATTTGTATGGCCAGTGGCACCGGGTGTAGTATTGCCGGGCTTGTGTATGGTTTGACACAGCAGGAGCAGTTACGAACAAAAGTATTGGCTGTTAATGTGTTAAAAGGTGCAGAGTACATTGAGTCAGAGATTGAAAGCCAGCTTTCGCGTTTGATCCCCGATACGGCATTAGCGCTTAGAACCAGGGCGCAATGGCTGATGAACCATGATTATCATTTTGGGGGTTACGCTAAAGTCAGGAGTGAGTTATTGGATTTTATGGCATGGTTTAGTGACCAGCATCGAATAGCACTGGATCAGGTATACACCGGGAAGCTGTTTTACGCGGTGTATGATCTGCTTAAAAAAGGGTTTTTTATTCCAGGGACTAATGTTGTGCTTATTCACAGTGGTGGTTTGCAGGGTGCTCGGGGATTGTGATCGAGCTTCCCTGAGTTTAACGCCTTATAGCTAGCTGTTTCGCATTTAGCTGAAGGAATGCATATAATAGGCTTTTTAATATAAATTGGCGCGAAATGGCACAGTTCAGGAATATTGGTCTTATTGGTCGTTTAGGCAGCCCGCAAGTCTTTGAGACCTTAAAGCAGCTAAACCTGTTTTTGCTCGACAATGCTTACACTGTGGTTTTGGAGTCAGAAACAGCGGCGGCAATGCCGGGGCATGGGATGCAGGTTTCCAATAAAAACCTGCTGGGTGAAATCTGTGACCTGGTGATTGTGGTCGGCGGCGACGGTTGCATGCTGGGTGCAGCTCGGGCCCTGGCAAAATCCAACGTGCCTGTGCTGGGTATTAACCGTGGCCATTTGGGGTTTCTCACCGATATATCACCGGATGAATTCGAAACCAAGGTCACCGAAGTGCTCAATGGCAGTTACACCTCTGAAAAGCGCTTCCTTATTGATGGTTTTATTGACCATGAAGGTGTTACCGTCGATGTCGGCAGCGCCTTGAATGATATTGTTGTGCGCTCTGGCAAATCAGTGAGGATGATAGAATTTGAGCTGTATATTGACGGACAGTTTGTATACAGCCAGCGTTCAGACGGGCTTATCATATCCACGCCCACAGGCTCAACCGCCTATTCACTATCCGGTGGAGGCCCCATTATGCATCCCAGGCTGGATGCGATTGTATTAGTTCCCATGTTTCCTCATACACTCAGTAGCCGTCCGATAGTTGTTGATGGTAAAAGCGAAATAAAGCTCGTCATTGGCGCTAATAATGAATTCTATCCGCAAGTTAGTTTTGATGGCCAGAACAATAAACCCGTTGTCCCAGGTGATGCTATCTATATTAGGAAGAAAAACTATCAACTGCATTTAATTCATCCATTGAATCATGATTTTTATGAAACCTGTCGATCTAAACTGGGTTGGGGCACCAAGCTTTGACATTCGAAGACATTATTGCTCAACTCACACCTGATATTTATCAAGAGCTAAAACAAGTTGTAGCCAGTGGTAAATGGCTTGATGGGCGCAAGCTGACACTTGCACAAAAAGAATTATCGTTGCAGGCAATTATTGCCTATGAAGCTTGTTATGTTGCTCAGACCAGTCATACCGGAGTGATACAGATAGATAAAAATAATGCTTGCAGCAGCAAGCTTGATGAGCAGTCCATGGACGACAAAAAATCGTCGACTTTTGCTCGCTTTAAAAGCGAATAAGATCTCTAATAATTTAATTTGTACAGTTACAAATAATGCGTGGTATTTTAAAAAAAATGTTCACTGAACTCGGTGAACCGGTGCAATATCAGTTACCGATAGGTGATCATGCTTTTCCATTAAATGATTGCCTGGGTGAAAAGCTTAAACTGACCTATACTGGCAGTATTTCCTGTGTTTACTGTGCACGGAAATCGAGTAAGAGTTTTGGTCAGGGCTATTGTTATCCGTGCTTCAAAAAACTGGCGCGTTGCGACATGTGCATTGTTAAACCTGAACAATGCCATTATGCCAAGGGCACTTGCCGCGAACCGGAATGGGGTGAAGCAAACTGCATGCGGGATCATTATGTTTACCTGGCAAACTCTTCCGGTATTAAGGTGGGTATTACCAGAGAAACGCAAATTCCCCATCGCTGGATAGATCAGGGCGCGATCCAGGCGGTGCCCATTTTAAAAGTGGCCAGCCGCCACTTGTCGGGCCTGGTGGAAATTCTTTTCGCAGAAAAAATACCTGATAAAACCAATTGGCAAGCTATGCTTAAAGGCCAAAATGAACGCTTGAATATGGAGGGTTTTCGCGATCAGTTATTGGAACAATGCTCTGCCGATATTGTCCAATTACAGGAACAGTTCGGCACTGAGAAACTTACTATTTTAACGGCTGATCAAGCCATTAACATTGAATACCCGGTGCTTGAGTATCCAAAAAAAATTAAAAGTCTTAACTTTGATAAAGAAGCAGAGATAAATGCAGTTTTAAAAGGCATTAAAGGTCAATACCTTATATTTGATACCGGTGTAATCAATATTCGCAAGTATAGTGGCTATGAAATTGACTTGGCCAGCTGAATTTTTTATTTAGAGGTCTTATGAAAGACAATCAATCACCAAAACCTATTTATTTAAAAGACTACCGTCCACCGGCTTACTGGATTGATCAAACCCGGCTGCATTTTAAATTATTCGACGATTATACTTTGGTTCAATCCGTATTAACGATTAGAGCCAACCCTGAAGAAAATCCCAATCACGATATGCCGCTGACCCTGGATGGGGGCGAAGCCCTGGAGCTCAAAAGTATTAAAGTTGATAGTGTGGAACTCACTGCAGATGATTACCTGCTTGAGAATGAAAAACTGATCATCAAACAGTGTGCCGAGCAATTTCAACTGGAGATTACTACTTTAATAAAACCTCAACTTAATACCCGACTTGAAGGTCTGTATAAATCCAAAGGTATGTTCTGCACGCAATGTGAAGCGGAAGGTTTTCGCCATATTACTTATTACCTGGATCGCCCGGATGTGATGTCCCGATTTACTACGATTGTTGAAGCCGATAAAGCCCGCTACCCGGTGCTTTTGTCAAATGGTAATCCTGTTGCTCAAGGTGAGGCAGAGGCGGGGCGTCATTGGGTGCAGTGGCAGGACCCCCATAAAAAACCCTGTTACCTCTTCGCGCTGGTTGCGGGAGACCTTGCCTGTGTTGCAGACACTTTTACAACCCGGTCCGGGCGAGAAGTTGATCTAAAATTTTACGTTGAAGAACAGGATCAGGATAAATGCGGCTATGCCATTAGCGCCTTGAAAAACGCCATGGTTTGGGACGAAGAAGTTTATGGTCGTGAGTATGATTTGGATATTTACATGATCGTTGCGGTCAGCCATTTTAACATGGGCGCGATGGAGAATAAGGGCTTAAATATTTTTAACACATCCTGTGTGCTGGCTCACCCTGAAACCACCACCGATGCAGGTTTTCAGCGCGTAGAGGGCGTGATTGCCCACGAATATTTTCATAACTGGAGTGGAAACCGCGTGACTTGCCGCGATTGGTTTCAGCTGAGTTTAAAAGAAGGCTTTACGGTTTTTCGTGATGAAGAGTTTTCTTCAGACATGGGTTCAAGAACGGTAAAACGTATCGAGGACGTTAATTATTTACGTACCCACCAGTTCGCCGAAGACAGTGGCCCCATGGCCCACCCGATACGCCCGGCGTCCTATATAGAAATGAATAACTTCTACACCACCACCGTGTATCAAAAAGGTGCTGAAGTGGTGCGCATGATTCATACCCTGGCGGGGCCAGAAGGCTTTCGCAAAGGCTGTGACCTTTATTTTGAGCGCCATGACGGACAAGCGGTGACAACCGACGATTTTATCAAGGCCATGGAAGATGCCAATGCCCTGGATTTAAGCCAGTTCAAGTATTGGTATCAGCAGGCGGGTACTCCGGTATTAAACATTCGCGATGAGTATGATGCCACTAAAGCTGAATATTCAATTCATATTCAGCAAACCTGTCCGCCAACACCGGGGCAGGAAAAGAAAAAACCGTTTTATTTGCCTTGTAAACTTGGTTTGCTGAATAAGCAAGGCGAAGCGCTTAAGCTTGAGCTGGTTAATGGGAAAGCCATTTCAGATAACCGTGAAGAAGCTGTTGTGGTTATATCTGAAGCCAGTCAAAGCTTCACTTTTAAAAATATAAGCAGCAAACCTGTTCCGTCCTTGTTGCGGGGGTTTTCTGCACCGGTAAAAACTTTTATCGATTACAGTAAAAGTGACTTGGCTTTACTGATGAAGGCCGATAGCGATGGCTTTAACCGCTGGAATGCGGGCCAGGAATTGGCTTTACAGTGCCTGAAAGAACAAATGCAAAATGCTGAGAAGGGTGCCGCACTGAACCTTGATGCTGAGCTATTAAAGGGCTTTACCGCCTTGCTGGAAGATGATGCATTGGATCCTGCGATGGTGGCAAAAATGTTATCGCTGCCGGCAGAGGCCTTGATTATTGAACAGACAGCTTTAGCCGATGTCGATATTATTCACAGTGTCAGGGACTTTATTCAAAGTGAATTGGCAAAACAGTTACAGCCCCTGTTTCACCAAGTGTATCTGCGTAATCATCAGCAAGGTGTTTATCTGCCTGATGCTAAAAACATTGGGCAACGGGCTTTGAAAAATGCAGCTCTGACCTATTTGGGCTTTTTAGGCACAGAGGATCAAGGAAGGTCAGCAAGTCTGGCCTACGAACAGTTTTCTAATGCAGGCAATATGACCGACCAATCCGCAGCACTTAGGATCCTGGTGCATAATAATGCCAGCCAAGCAGATGATGCTTTAAATAGTTTTTATAAGCAGTGGCAGCATGAATCTTTGGTTGTGGATATCTGGTTGGGTATACAGGCCAGCAGTCCTGTCAAGAATGCTTTGGACAAGGTTAAGCAGCTTATGGAGGGGCCGCCGTTTGAGTTAAGCAACCCAAATAAGGTACGCGCTTTAATTGGTCAGTTTTGCATGCAGAATCTGGTGAATTTTCACGATTTATCGGGCGAGGGCTACCTGTTTTTGTCCGAGCAGCTGATTAAACTGGATGCGATCAACCCGCAAATTGCCGCACGACTTGCCGGACCGCTGACCCAGTGGCGCTCTTTCAATAAGGTTCGCCAGACCCTGATGCTGGCGGAACTTAAAAAACTTCAAGGCCAGGCGACTTTATCTCCTGATGTTTTTGAAGTGGTCAGCAAAAGCTTAGCTTAAAAAATGCTATTCTTTGCAAAAAGTGGTGACTCTATGACTGATGAGCTCTTTAATTTG
Organism: Pseudomonadales bacterium; assembly: GCA_040235475.1. Lineage (GTDB taxonomy): Bacteria > Pseudomonadota > Gammaproteobacteria > Pseudomonadales > UBA3067 > JBECKY01. Next base: position 23,791 of record JBECKY010000100.1, on the reverse strand, counting down.
GTATTTTCCGGCGAATTAGTAAAAGGTGCGCAAGAAGATGCCGTGAAGGCTAATTTGGCTGGCATGTTTAAGCTGAGCCAAGCGCAAATTGAGAAAATGTTTTCCGGCCATACTATTACCCTCAAGAAAAACATTGATGCCGATACCGGCCGAAAATTAAGGGCTAAATTTAAGCAGGCTGGCGTTATTTGTCGTCTGGAACCATTTTCGGCAACGGCTGTAGCCGCTCAAAATAAGCAGGCACCGGCAGCAAACGCCCAGGCAGAAAGTCCCATAGTTCCTCCCGCAAAACCAGAGCCCGCTGGTTTTGCTGCGAATAAGCCCGGTTCAGCTGAAACAGCCAAGGCTCAAAATGATCCGGCGGCTTCACCGCAAAATATTTCGCAAAGTGGCTTGACGATTGCACCTGCTGGGGCCGATGTGCTGGAGGGGTATCCGTCACCCGAACCACCACCTCCGCCTAATGTGGATGCTCTTACCATGGCTCCAGTAGGCAGTGATCTTGTTGAGGAAAAGCCAAAGGTGGAGGCAATTGAGGTTGATATTAGTGGTATTTCTCTTGTCGACAATAAAGAATAAATTAATCTACGAAGATATGGGATAAAAATCCGGTAGTTGTTCATTTTTTTTCTTTGGCTTTTCAGTCAGTTCTGGAAGCGCTTTTAAAGCCACCGCCAGTTTCTCACCTTTCCACTCATTAGCCCTGTTAGTATTTGAGTGTCCATATAAAGAATTTTCAAGTTGCTGAATGCGTTTGCGTAGTTCTTTATCGTTAAATAGAAGCATGATTGTATCCAGGGAATAAAGTGAATCGTCCTGAAAATATAATTGTGCCCATTTAATGAGGCTGTATCTGGCATTCTTGGCATCGTTGGCAATGCAGTCTTTCACCAGCTGTTTTTTGGCCATCTTGAGCTGATTAGGTTGTGATTTATAGTGGCTACGTTTATTTTTTTTAGTCTGGCTCTTACTGTCTTGCCACCTTATTTTTAATACATAAGCCAATGCGCTTAGCATAATAATATTGACCAGTAGCGATAAAAGAGCGAGCACCTTCCAATAATTAAATGCCGGTGGTATTTTTGGCGTAATGCTTTGGCTTGGCGTTTCTGCTTCAGTGGCTTGCGAGGTTTGTGGTTCACTGAGCGTTTGATTAGTGGCGCTATTTATTTCGTTACTCGCGGCTGCAATACTGAGCTTTCTGCTGGGCAGGGTGGCAAATTTTAGCTTATCTTCGTCGGTATCCCACCAGGGTATTCTGATGGGCGGTAGTTTTAACTCTTCCTTCTGCAGTGGAATAAGCGCTGTTGATTCTATTCGCTTGCCTATAATCCCATTATTTTTTATCTCCTCAGAAATGTCAGCCTGATCCGGGTATTGTTTGATAGATGCTGGGAAAGTCGCATTGATGGGTGGAATATGGGAGCCCAATGCTGCTGTGGCATTGAGGGTAATGGTGCGGGTAATGGGTTCGCCGGCATTAAGCCGCATTTTATCAGGTGACCAGGACTCGTGGAGGGTGACGTCAGTAGCAGGTAACCAGTACTTGCCCTTGAAGTCAGCGGGTATGGGTTTGATGTTTAAATGTATTGGATTTGAATCCCTGATTACCCTTTGTCCCTGGTTAAAGCTAAAGCGTGATCGAGGGGAATTGCCAGCGCTGACCATGCCACTGAAACGAATTGTTGGCAGTATTAGTGAACCGCTTGTTTCCGGGAAGATAACATAGGTTTTTTCCAGTATGCCGTATCGAATGCCTTTAACCATGGCATAATATTGTTTATCTTCGTCAAATTTCAGCACATGAGCATTGCTAATATCAGGTTCAGATAAGCTCCAGTTGCTGATTTGCTGTGACTGATGAAAAAGTTTAACGGTGAATAGAATTTGCTCCTGAATATAAGCACTGTTTTTATCAACACTGGTTTCAACAAAAATATCATCATGACCTTGGTTGTTGAGAGTTTTTGTTGGCGTATCGGTTACCGTTATTTCGATGGGCTTGCTTTTAAGTTTATTAAAAGTAAGGGCTGGAATAATAAGTTTGCCGCTTTTTTTCGGCAATAATTCCATTTTCCACTGGGTCACACCGTTAAACTTACCATTGATAAAATTAATATTGCTGGATTTGCTGGTGGATAAAATTTCAAAATCTTTTTCCAGGCTGGAGAAGTCCGGTTCCGATAATAGGGCTTGCTCGCTCAATTCAATCATTAGAGTGAGCGTTTCCTGGCTGGAAATAATGTTTCTATCCACGCTGGCAGTGAGTTCGCTTGCTTGCACTGAGGCTGAGCATGCAAAAAAAATGGCTGTAATCATGCCAGAAATAATTGAATAATATACAGATTGAGGCATCTTTTTTACCGTTTTTAGTGTTTTGTTACCATGAGTTGGTATTGTTCTGTTGTTTGTTCTGTTGTTCGTTTTGTAGCGATTGCAGATAGAACTTTCTTTTCAATAAATCACCGGGATCATCTGGAATTCGTCGTAACCACTGGTCTAAAGCCTGTTGTTGCTCACGGCGCTCGGCTTCAGATTTCGCATGCCATTTGGATTTTTCACCTTTGAGCTGGCTGTCGGACTCCTTGCTTTGCTGATCGTTTGCCTGGTCTTGATTTCTTTCCTCGGCTTGCGAGTTATCTGCGTTTTTCTGCTCCTCTGAGGATTTCTCATTTTGCTCAGATTGTTGTTGATTGTCTTGTTGTGAGTCTTTTTCAGGGTTTTGCGCAGAATTCTGCTGATGCTTCGAATCTGATTGACTTTCCTGATTTTGCTTATCCGACGAAGGCTGTTCATCATTGCTGTCTTGATTCTTCTGGTCGGAATTCTGCTTTTCCAAAAGTTTGCTCACTAAATTATAGTTGTGTTCAGCATCTTTATGTTCCGGATTTTTACTCAGCACTTTTTTGTACATGGTCTGGGCGTCTTGCAGGCGACCGGATTTAGCCAGCGCATTGGCGTGGTTATAGAGAGAGGTTTCATTTTGTTTGTTATTATTGGCAAACAGTTCTGCGGCGGCTTCGTAGTTGCCCTGCTTATACAATGCGCTGGCTTTCCAGTCTTTATCTTTAAACAGTTTTCCTGCTGTTTCATAGTCTTGTTTATTAAATGCTTGTTGTCCCTGCTGATCTTTGCTTGTCCATAAATCATCCCATACCGATGCCTGGCTGATCTCTGGTTTCACTGAGCCATATAACAGACAAGATAATGCCAGCATACCAAACCAGCCTTTTCTAAATGCCAGGCTGATAATGGGCAGGCAGAGCAAGACAAGCCAGGGGCCATTGTCTTGCCAGGTATCAAATTGTTGCGAAGTTTTCTTGGTTTTGGTATTCAGATCGTTTTGCAAAATGATGTTATTTAAATACTCAATATCTGTGTCGTCGGTGCTGATCTGAATGTATTGACCTCCGAGTTTATGGGCCAATGTTGAAAGCGTTTCTGAATCAAGCTTGGGTATCACGATGGCATTGTTGCTGTCTTTTAAAAACGAACCGTTTGCCATGGGTATCGGTGCACCTTCTTTTGTGCCCACGCCGAGAATTGATAGTGTGTATAAATGCAGTTTGTTGATATTCAGTATTGAATTGATCTGCTTGGCTTCGATACCATCGGTGATAAGTATAATATGGCCCGATGAGTGCTGGGTATTTTGTAATAAATCCACTGCACTGCTTAAGGCTGCCAGGGCATTACTGCCTTTTACCGGCATAATTTCCGGCATCAGTGAAGGTACCAGGTTACTGATGGTGTTGGTGTCATCCGTGAGTGGTGTGACAATATGGGCATCACCGGAATAAACGATTAAACCGGTTTCACCTTCTTGATAAGCTTTAAGTAAATCTCTCAGTTTATGTTTAGCGCGTATATAACGCTTGGGTTGAATGTCATTGCTGTGCATTGACAAGGATAAATCGAGAACAATGACCCGCGCTTGTACTTTTCTCTCCACTGGTTGCGGAATTTCCTTCCAGGCAGGGCCCGCCAGGGCAATACTGAGGAGTAGCCAGACCAGGCCGAGCAGATACCAAGGCGCTTTGGCTTGCGGGCTGTGTTGCTCAACAAGCAGATAGGGTAGTAGCTGATTGGAAATAATGCCTGACCAGCTGCTGTTTTGCCCTTTGGCTTGCCACAAAAAAAGCAAAATAAAACCTGCGGGCACCAGGCTGAGCAGCCACCACGGCCGAATAAAATGGAAATTACTCAGGAGCTGGAAAAATTCAGTCATTGTTATTAATTTTTCTACCTTGAGTTAAGGAATAACGTACACCACTTAAAGATAAGCTTGAAGCTGCCATTAACAGGCTGAGTATAAATGCCAGGCCGAGCGGAATGTAGAACAGACTTTTCTTTGGTCGATAAGTTTGGTTTTCGCCGCTTACAGGTTCAAGTTTGTCCAGTTGCTGATAAATAGATTGTAAATCATCACTGGTCTTGGCGCGAAAATATTGGCCACCGGTTTTTTCCGCAATCTCCATCAGCATTTTTTCATCCAGATCCCGTGATGGATTTATATGCCTGGAGCCAAAAGCAGAACCAAAGATGCCCGGCAATTGCATCGAGTCAGCGCCAATGCCAATGGTGTAAATGCTCAGGTTTTCAAGCGCGGCTAACTCGGCGGCTTTTAGCGGGTTGATTTCGCCTGTGGTATTGGCACCATCAGTTGCCAGGATCAGGACTTTCTCAGTGCTTTCGGTGTCGAGCAACTTTTTTAGACCCATGCCGATGGCATCGCCGATGGCGGTGGCTTTGCCAGCAATACCTATTTGTGCCTCATCGAGAAGGGTGTTAACGGTTTTTCTGTCCAGTGTTAGCGGGGTTTGTAAATAAGCATGGCTGCCAAATAGTATCAGGCCCAGGCGATCGCCTTCGCGCCGCTCAATAAAATCGCTCATTACACTTTTTAATACTGTTAAACGATCAACAGGCTGGTTGCCCAGAGTTAAATCTTTTTCTTGCATACTGGGTGAGACATCAACAGCCAGCATCAAGTTTCTACCCAGGGTAGGCAGTTGCACCGGCTCGCCTATCCATACTGGATTTATGCCGGCCAAAATAACCAGTACCCAGATGATTAAGGCGTAAACTATCTTCCGGTCAATGCTAAGTTGAGGGTTTTGCTCGGTGCCCTGAGTTTCGAGAATCTGAGCATAAAAGGGTACCTTTATTGCGGCGCCAGTTTGCCTGGCTTTATCTTGGGCAGGCAGTAGTGTTCTGATTATCCAGGGTAGGGGGAGTGCGGCTAATACCCATGGCCAAAGTATATCGATCATTGATGTTTTTTAATCCATTTTGTCACAGCATTAATAATGTTTTGCTCGGTTTGAGTATTTGTTGTCAGGGTTTCTGGCTGAAATTGCTGGTTAAAGACCTCACTTATAGTCGACTGGGTAAACAGCTTTTGTTTTACTTTCTTCGCATCAAGTTTGGAATCAAGATAGTTAAGCCACTCAGTGCCGCTGAGTTCTGCGAATTCAGAGCTTGGGTAAGCCTTCATGCAGGTGCGTTTAAGCAATTGCGTGATTTCATTGAGCCATTGCTTTGCATTGTTATGCCGCTGGTAATCCTTGTTAATGGAATCCAGTATTTTTAAAGCTGCTCGTCGATAAGCTGAATGCAGGTATTTGCGCAACAGATAATAAATACCAAAGCCAACCAGGCCGGTTACCACAAGCAGCAAAAGCCACCAACCCAGTGCCGGTGGCCAGATGCCAATGGGTTCTGGTAAATGTATGTCTTTCAGTTGGGCTAAAGGGTCTGTATTCAAGCTGATAATTTCCCGCGCTTGTTTCTTCTCATTGCCAATGCCTGGTTTAGAATGTTTACCGGGTTGTCGTTAGTGCAAATGTCTACTAAGGGAATGCCTTGCTTTAATAAAGTGGCTTTAATTTCTTCGTGGTGACGTAAAAATAAGGCTTGGTAGGCTTGCCGTTGTGAATTTGACTGCACTTTCCAAGTGCCGTAATTGCTGCCATCGCTGACTGGGTAAGTGCCTTTTTTAGGCGCCATTTTTTCCAGTGGGTCGAAGATATGAAAGCTGATCAGGTCGTTGTGCCGGTTTAATAATCGGATGTTGTTAATGGCCTGTTGATTAAAACCGATAAAATCGCTGAGAATAAAGATCAGACTGCCGGGGCGGATAACGCGGTGCAATGATGCCAGGGCATCGTCCAGGGTAAAAACGCGGCGGGTACTGGCGTTTGTATACTGAATTTTGTTTTTAATAAGCTGTTGATTATAATCAGCTAAAATTTGCAAATACCTTAAGATACTTTTTTTTCCTTCTTTAGGTTTGATTTCCTTGTGGGAGTGGTCTGAAAATATAATGCCACCAACACGGTCGCCGCTACGGTAGCTTGCCCAGGCCAGTAAAGCCGCTGTATAGGCTGCAGTGACCGACTTAAAAGCGGTTTGGCTGCCAAAAGCAAGTGAGCTGGACTGGTCAGTTATAATAAAAATCGGGCGTTCTTTTTCTTCCTTGAACACCTTGGTATGCACTTCATTGGTCCGGGCAGTTACGCGCCAGTCTATGCTTTTTACTTCGTCACCGGGCTGATAGGCACGCACTTCATCGAAATCCATGCCTCGGCCGCGAAATGAAGATTGATGCCCGCCCAGCATGCTGGATAAAATTTTTCGCTGCGTGGTCAATTCAAAACCGGTTGCGACTTTTTGCAAGGCTATCAGCTGCTCTAACGAAAGTGTGGCGCCTTGGACTGGTGAAATCTCTGTCATGGTATCAATGCTTAGCAATCATAACGGTCAATCGTACGGAGAAGGTCATGGTGCAGGCACAGCTTTTAATAGCGCATCAATAACCTGGTCCGCAGACATGCCATTGGCTTCAGCTTCAAAGCTAAGCCCTATTCTGTGCCGTAAAGTGTCGTGGCAAATAGCCTGGACATCAGAAGGTGTAACAAAATCCCGGCCTTGTAGCCATGCCAGGCAGCGGGAGCAGCGATCCATGGCAATGGTGCCGCGGGGGCTAACCCCATATTCTATCCAGCTATCGAGTTCGTCACTGTATGCTTTTGGCTGACGGCTAGCCATCACCAGTTGCACAATGTATTCCTCCACCTCAGGAGCCATATGAATATCGAGTATTTGTTGTCTGGCGCTGAACAAAACCGCTTGCTGAATATTGCTACTTAGTTGTGGCGAATGATTATTTGCCTGAGAAGCTTCCTGGCGAGTCAACTGCAAGATCTGCCGTTCGGCTTCAATAGTGGGGTAATCTAATAATACATGCAGTAAAAATCGGTCCAGTTGTGCCTCGGGCAAAGGATAAGTGCCTTCTTGTTCCAGGGAGTTCTGGGTGGCCATCACCAGAAACAGTTCTGGTAAGGGGTGCGTTGTTGGGCCCACACTTATTTGGTGTTCTCCCATGGCTTCAAGCAGGGCGGATTGTACTTTTGCCGGGGCCCGGTTGATTTCATCCGCCAGAATCAGATTATGGAAAATGGGACCTGGCTGGAAGACAAAGGTGCCATCCTGCGGACGATAAATTTCAGTGCCGGTAATATCGGCAGGTAATAAATCCGGAGTAAATTGAATTCTATGGAAATCGCAGTCAATGCCAGCGGCAAGGGTTTTGATTGCCCTGGTTTTGGCCAGCCCCGGCGCGCCCTCCACCAGCAGGTGGCCATCGGCGAGCAGGGCGATCAAAATTCGATCAATTAATTTGCTTTGTCCAATTATTGCATTATTTAGTTCGTCTTTGAGTTTGGCTATTTCTTCCCAAGGAGACATATTATCAGGCCTTCTTTGTATGTAGCTTAAGTGATAATGAGTGCATTGTTCAGGCAGATTTGGTGCCTTGATTGTATTGTCTTGGATTATGCCAGAAATTTAAGCGGGCGTTGATAAACACTTCCCTAGTGTGTGAATAATTTCTATCAATAACAATAGGTTCACGCTTTTTGTCCGGCTCCTGTTGTAACCTTCGATAAAAGTTGTAAGGTGCATGTTAAGGATTCTGTGTTTTTTATAGAATATTAACTATTAATTATTTTTTATATAAATTTACCGGTTCATTTTCACTACATGCTAAATCTACAAGAAGACCTTGGCTACAGCGTATTCTTTGACCCTCTTCAGGAGAAGATAAGCAAACGGTTTCAAGCTAAGAAGGCCGAGGACATCAGGCAATTCTCGGCCTGCTATTTCAGGGCAAGTGTCGCTCACGAATTGATTAATAAAAAACCAGATGACTTATATGGTGAGCTGATATCCACCTGGCAATTTATTGAGCACTTCGATAATCAGGCCAAAGTCAGGGTGTTTAATCCCTCTATCGAGACGGATGGCTGGCAGTCGAGCCACACCATTGTAGAAGTTGTGGCTTTGGATATGCCATTTATGGTGAGTTCAATTCGCCAGGCAATCAACAAAGCTCATATTGTCATTCATACTATTTTAAATACCGTGTTGAGGGTTAACAGATCCGATAGCGGGCGAGTAATTGTTCAACCCTCGACGGGTACTGGTAACGGCGAGTTTCGCAAAGAGGCCATCATTCATCTGGAAATAGGCAGAATCAGCAGTCCGGAGCGAATGAACGACCTGCAAAATGATTTATACAGTTTGCTAGGCGAGCTTAAACAGGCTGTTGGTGATTTTCCGGCAATGTTGCAAAAAGCCGCTGACATTCGCGAAGAACTGGAAAATGCCGCCAGTGTTTTTGATCCTGACGTTGTAAGTGAGGCCCAGGAGTTTATTACCTGGCTGACCTATGAGCGGTTTACCTTTTTAGGATTAAAAGAGTATCAATTTTCAGTTGAAAGCCAGACTTATACCCCTATCAGTAAAAGTAAACTTGGACTTTTAAAACTGGATCAGGATATCGGCATTCTGGAAAAAGTCGAACCGGGTCGGCGAGTTAAAAACCCCATTATTGAGTGTACCAAGTCATTAACAAAATCGAGAATACACCGCCCCGCTTACTTGGACATTATTGCTATCAAGAAGTTTGACTCCAGTGGTCGTCATATCGGTGAATACAGATTTCTCGGGCTGTATACCTCAGCAGCTTATTCCCATACACCGTTTGAAATTCCCACCATCCGTAGAAAGCTTGAGGTAGTGGAAGCCAGAGCCGGATTTGAAACCGACAGTTATGATGGCAAAGAACTGCAACGCATTCTTGATATATACCCCAAAGATGAATTGTTTCAGATTAGCGCCGAGCAATTATTTTTGTCTGCCATTGGTATCTTGCAAATCAAGGAAAGAAGGCAGGTTAGGCTGTTTATTCGTGAAGACGCTTACGGACGTTTCGTTTCTTGCCTTATTTTTACTCCCAGGGATAGATTCAGCACAGAATTAAGGAAAAAATTTGAGCATATTCTTAGCCAGGTTTTTACAGTTCAGGATTCACAATTTGACACACAATTTTCTGAATCGTTATTGACCAGGCTTTACCTGGTTTTAAGGATTGCGCCCACATCAAAGTTAACTTACAACATCAGGGATATTGAAGCGCGGTTGATTCAAGCGTATCGCTCCTGGGACGATGATTTGCATGATGCTCTGGTAGAAGAGCATGGCGAAGAAAATGGCAATTTAATGGCAGTAAAATATCGCCAGGCTTTTGCTGCCGGGTATAAGGAAAACTTTGCAGCAAAAGCGGCAGTGTTGGATATACACCATATGGAAATTCTTGGTGAGAAAAATCCACTGGGAATGAGCCTTTATCGTGCTTTGGAAGAACCCGGCGAAAACTTTCGTCTTAAGCTTTATCACTATCAAAGCAGTATTCCTTTATCCGATGTTATTCCCGTACTTGAAAATATGGGGCTCAGAATTTTGGGAGAGCACCCCTATGAAATCAATAAACTTGATTCAGAAAGTATATGGATACACGATTTTTCAGTGAGTTTAATCTCAAAAAAAGGGATAAACCTGGACAATATTAAGCAAAATTTTGAGTTGGCATTTCGTCAAGTTTGCAGCAACAAAGTGGACAGTGACAAATTTAATACTTTGGTGTTAAGCGCAGGGATGAACTGGCGGGAAATAGTGATTTTACGAGCTTATGCTAAATATTTAAAGCAGTTGGGTTTCGGTTTAAGCCAGGAATATATCGAAGAAACGCTGAACAGGTATGTAGCCGTCACCAGGCAAATAGTTGAGTTATGGGAGATACGGTTTAGTCCCGATAGAGACGAGACGAAGCGTGAACAAGAGGAAAAGGTCTGCGTATCTGCTATTGAAACAGCTTTGGACAGCGTTAGCACATTGAATGAGGATCGTATTCTTAGAGAATACATGAATCTGGTGAATGCAACAGTAAGAACGAATTTTTACCAATTTAATAGTGAGGGCGATCATAAGGATTACCTTGTAATAAAACTTCGGCCACGACAATTATCCATTGTGCCTCAGCCCGTGCCTTTATATGAGATTTTTGTTTTTTCTCCTCGGGTTGAAGGTGTGCATCTAAGAACGGGTAAAGTCGCACGAGGTGGCTTGCGCTGGTCAGACAGATTGGAGGATTATCGTACCGAAATTCTTGGTTTGGTTAAAGCCCAACAAGTTAAAAATTCAGTTATCGTGCCGGTGGGTGCCAAAGGCGGTTTTGTAGCAAAAAATTTACCGCAAAATACAAGCAGGGAAGAGGCCCTTGAAGAGGGCATTGCCTGCTATAAAATTTTTATCGCAGGTCTGCTTGATGTCACCGATAATATTTGCAATGGCGGAATTGTTGCACCCGATAGAGTGATTAAAAAAGATGATGACGACCCTTATCTCGTGGTGGCTGCGGATAAAGGCACGGCGACCTTTTCAGATATTGCAAATAAAATTTCCGAAGACTATCGCTACTGGCTAGGTGATGCATTTGCCTCTGGTGGCAGCACTGGCTATGACCATAAAAAAATGGGCATCACTGCTCGAGGTGCCTGGGTTTCGGTGGCGCGTCATTTTAGGGAGTTAGGTTTAAACGTTGAGACTACAGACTTTACCGTTGCAGGTATTGGTGATATGGCGGGTGATGTGTTTGGTAATGGCATGTTAATGTCCAGGCATATCAGGCTGGTGGCGGCATTTAATCATGAGCATATTTTCATTGACCCGGATCCGGACAGCGCTATCAGTTATGATGAGAGAAAACGGCTTTTCAAACTTAAAAAATCCAACTGGCTATCGTATAACACCGATTTGATCTCACCCGGTGGCGGGATTTTTTCAAAATCGGCTAAATCAATTCCTGTATCCCCGGAAATGAAACAATTGTTTTCCATAAGTGCTGATCGTATAACGCCGAACGCCCTGCTGATAGCCATACTGCAAGCGCCCGTTGACCTTATTTGGAATGGCGGTATTGGTACCTATGTTAAATCAAGTGCTGAAACTAATACTGAGGTAGGCGATAAAGCCAATGATAATGTGAGAATAAACGCCAATAAAATACAATGCAAGGTTTTTGCCGAAGGTGGTAATTTGGGTGTAACTCAGTTAGGTCGGGTGGAAATGAGTCGTCATGGAGTGCTTTGCAATACCGATTTTATTGACAACTCCGCGGGAGTTGATTGCTCGGATCACGAAGTTAATATAAAAATCCTTTTGGACGAAGTGATTCGCTCCGGTGATTTAACGGTTAAACAAAGAAACCAGATTTTAGCAAACCTGACCAAGGAAGTAGCAGCTCTGGTTTTGGAGAATAACAGCAGGCAAACCCTGTCTATTAGCATCGCATTGGCGCAGACGCAGCAGCGACTGGATGAATATCAACGTTATATTAATACCCTGGAGGCCAATGGCTATTTAAACCGTGAATTGGAATTTTTACCATCTGACGAAGAATTATTCGAAAGAAAAACCCAGAATATTGGTTTAACCAGACCTGAGCTGTCGATTTTGTTTGCTTATACAAAAAATTTATACAAAGAAGCGTTGATTAAATCAGATTTAATCAACAATGAATATTTGTTGCAGGAAATGGAACATGCATTTCCTGCAGCGCTTCTTGGAGAGTTTAAGTCTGCAATTTATAATCATCCACTTAAAAAAGAAATTCTGGCCACGCAATTAACCAATTCTATTGTTGATTATATGGGTATAACCTATGTGCAAAGAATGAAAGAAGCATCCGGGGCTTTAGAAATTGAGGTTGCCAAGGCATTTGTAATTGCCAGGGATATTTTTAATTTACCGTACCATTGGAGAAAAATTGCAGAATTGGATAATTTCATTCTTAAAACCATGCAGCATGATATGTTCATCGACCTGATTAGAGTCGTTCGACGTGGCTCTCGATGGTTTTTAAGAAACCGTAGGAGTGGCTTGGAAGTGAGGGCTGAAATTGAAAAATTTTCACCTAAAGTTGAAGCGCTTACAAAAATTCTTCCCGAGTATTTAACTGGTTATTCCCTTGAGTACTGGGAAAACCGCCGTATGAAATTGTCCGACAGTGGTGTTCCTGAAGACTTGGCAGGTCTTATTGCGATGACTCCTGGCCTGTTATCCGTATTGGCGATTATTGAAGCCGCAGATGTTACGGGCCATCCGATTAACCGTGTGGCTGAAGTTTATTTTATGCTGGGCGAAACTTTAGATTTAAACTGGTTTGGTAATGAAATTAACCAGCTTCAGGTCAATGATCATTGGCAAGGCTTGTCGCGTGAATCCTTCCGAGATGACTTGGAGTGGCAGCAAAGATCATTAACAATCGCTGTATTTGACAATTTCAATGATGCTGGCTTTTCGGCAAGCGAAAGAATTCAGCTGTGGCAACAAAGGCATGAAAGCCTTATTCAACGCTGGATGAACTTGGTTGCCGAACTAAAGGCGGGGCAAGGATCAAAATTTGCAATGTACTCCGTGGCATTAAGGGAGCTGCTTGACCTGGCCCAGGCATCGAGTATTTGTGCAGAATAGTATCGGTATTTTCAACAGGCCTTTAGGCCTTTCAGGGTGCAGGGGATAAGAGCGGTCTGTGAGTCTTGATTTGCGGGTAGTATGTGGCTTTAACTTTTCCCTTGCTATCTTAATCCCTTTCTTCCGCATTGCGTAGGCGTTTTTGGCGCTCCTGTTCTTCAAGGAAGGCGGCTTTAATTTCTTGCAGTACCGTATCCACATCAGCGGCTTGAGTACTTTCTTCAAAATGCCCAGTCAGCTCAGATTCAGGGTTTAATTCGCCCTTTTCATACAGCGCCCAGATTTCCTTGGCGTATTGACTCTCCCGAAGCTCGGGGGCGTATTGGCTGTAGTAGTTGGTCATGGCATTTACATCACGCTCCAGCATCCACTGGGCATTGTTATTGGACGCGGCGTTCACGGCCTGCGGCAGGTCGATAATCACCGGGCCGTATTCATCCACTAACACATTAAATTCTGACAGGTCTCCGTGTACCAGCCCGGCACAGAGCATGAGCATCACGTAATGCATAATGACTGCGTGGTCTTCCAGGGCTTGTTCAGTTGACATGCTTACATCGTTTAGGCGTGGCGCAACCTGGCCCGCGTCATCGGTGATCAGCTCCATCAGCAAAACACCGTAAAAGCAGCCGTAGGGTTGTGGCACTCGGACACCGGCATTGGCCAGGCGGTAAAGCGCATCCACTTCGGCATGATGCCAGTCTTGCTCTTTCTGACTACGGCCGAACTTGGAGGCTTTTCCCATGGCGCGGGCGCGACGGCTATTGCGTACCTTGCGGCCCTCTTGATATTGTACTGCCTGTTTGAAGCTGCGTTTGTCCGCCTCCTTGTAAACCTTGGCGCAGCGGATCTCAGAACCGCTACGGACGATAAAGACTTCGGCCTCTTTGCCGTTCATCAGCGGGCGGATAACTTCATCAACCAAGCCATCATCGACCAGAGGTTGGATTCGTTTTGGAATTTTCATAGCGCCCTTATACCTTACTTCTACAGTGGATGGAATACGGCGGAAGAATCTTCTGTTTTCAGTAGGCAGTCCTCAGGTTTCTTTAAGCTTGATACCCAGTTATAATCGCATACCCAGTTAAAATAGTGTTTGTCTTATTCTAAGCGCCTCCTACCCTATGTTATACCGAGCTATCCGCTACATTCTGTTTAAGCTTCCTCCAGAAGTATCTCATTACGTTGCCCTGGAGCTGCTAAAGCTGGGCAGTTTATTGGGGATTAACCAGTTATTAACTCGTTTTAATCATAGAAACCTTGGCAGTACTGCTAACTGTACTACAAAAAGAATCATGTCACTTGACTTTCCTAACCCGGTGGGCATTGCTGCAGGCCTGGACAAAAACGGTGATTATATTTCTGTTTTTGAATCGCTGGGTTTTGGCTTTATTGAAATTGGGACGGTAACACCAAGGCCGCAGCCAGGGAACCCTAAACCTCGATTATTCAGGTTGCCAGAGAAAAGCGCGATTATCAATCGTATGGGTTTTAATAATAAAGGAGTCGATTACCTTGTTGAAAAGGTTAAGCAGAGCAAGCATAAAGTGCCTTTGGGTATTAATATTGGTAAAAACTTCGATACGCCCATCGACAAAGCCATTGATGATTACCTGATATGTTTTAATAAAGTGTATAATTATGCCGATTATATCGTAATAAATATTTCTTCACCCAACACCCCAGGCTTAAGAAATCTTCAGCACGGCAGTCATTTAGAGGATTTGTTGCGAGTATTAAAGCAAGAGCAAGCCATTCAGGCTGAAAAATTTAATAAATACGTTCCTTTAGTGGTAAAAGTTGCGCCGGACCTTGAGCAGGATGAAGTTGAAAATATGGCTAAAATATTTCTCAATTACGGAGTTGATGGCCTGATAACCACCAATACTACCATTGATAAAAGTTCGGTAAGCAAGTTTTTCCACGGTGATGAAGCCGGTGGTCTGAGTGGTGAGCCGGTGTTTTTAAAATCACTACAAACCCAACAAGCATTTTATAAACTATTGGCGGATAAAATTCCAATTATTGGCGTGGGTGGTATTATGGACGAAAAATCCGCCTTGGATAGATTGAATAATGGTGCATCGTTAATACAAATATACACTGGCTTTATTTTTCAAGGGCCGACATTAATCATTAAAATTTTACGTGAGTTGAAATGCCTTAAAATAAAAAACCCAACCTTAAAATATTAAAGTTGGGTTTTACTTGATAAAGATTTAGTTAATCTACGCGGTTAAGTACCGAGGTATTAAATGATAGCGATTATATGTTACTTAAATAACAGGTTAATAGCGTTAGACGTTTAATCGATGAATACTGGAAACGCCTTTTAAGCCCGACCAGTTGTCTTCTCTTCCTTCTCGCCAACCACTAAGCCATAAGTGTTTAAGAGTGGTGTCGGTATAAGGACATTTGTTTATTGATTTACCAGATATGCCGGCTTGATAGCCGCGAGAAACAATAGTATCAGTTTTGTCGCGCTTGTGTTTTTTCATATGCAAAACTTCCTTCAATATATTAATAGTTGAAATAATAAGTTACGTAGTTTGTAAATGCTGTTTACAAATATTTGGAAACTCATTCGAAGGTATTGATTTGAAACAATTTAAGCTGAGGTTATTGAGCGAAGAACTCCTTTTGATTGCGATTATAATTGCTTTCGTTGACCTTAATTCGCGTTAAGGTAATACCAGTTGTAACGAATTTATAAGCGGAAGTCGAACAATTTATTATTATAATTTTCGATATTCTTATTATAAGATAGAATAATTAGCCATTTTCAATATTGAATTCAGTATGTTACGGAAACCAATCCAACGTTGTAATTCTATTGATGCCGCAAATTTTTTTACTTACGGTAAGTAAAGAGGGCTGCGGTTTAGTGAAAGCTTAAGTTTTTAAAAGTAATCATTCAAAATAAATCCGCTTCCTTAATTTTTATTTACGATACACCAGGAGTTATCGTTTTTAATATGTATAAATACGTTGCAACCTGTTCCTTTGGCACAGAAGCCTTACTGGCAAATGAATTAAAGTCATTTGGTTTGACACAGGTTAATCATTCGTCGGGGGCGGTGGAGTTTTCAGGCGACTTAGAAGTGGCCTATAAGTTGTGTTTATGGTCAAGAATAGCCAGTCGCGTTTTATTGTACATTGGTGATTTTGATTGTAATGATGCTGATGATATTTATACTCATGCCCTTGATATTTGTTGGAGCGACTATTTAGGGGTAACGGATAGCTTTCTGATCAAGGGCAGTGTATCCAAGGGTGTGGATATAAATTCTCAATATGCATTATTTCGCATGAAAGATGCGATTGTTGATTGGTTTCAGTCCGGTTTTTCAAAAAGACCCACTGTGGCTAAAAGCAAGGCCGACCACTTTTTTCACTTCCATATTAATAAAGATAAGCGTTGTACTCTTTATTTGGATCTTGCCGGAGAACCTTTGCATAAAAGGGCTTATCGCATTGAGTCAAGCGAAGCTCCTCTTAAAGAAACCCTCGCCAGCGCGATACTGCAATACAGCCATTGGACAGGCGTGGAAGACAATAAACTCCTTGTTGATCCGATGTGTGGCTCTGGAACCTTATTAATTGAAGCTGCATTAATGCGTGCCAACGTTGCCCCCGGTAGTTTTAGAGAGCATTTCTCTTTGGAAAACTGGGTGGGACATGACGTTGGTTTATGGCATAGACTGCGTAAAGAAGCCGATGCGAGCAGGCAGTTTGATGCTGAGGCTTTAGATGTATGCTTGTATGGCTTTGACGCCAGTCAAAAAGCTGTGGATGCGGCACAAGCTAATGCCAAAAAAGCGGGTGTTGAGTCGTTAATTCATTTTGAAAAGCGTGAGTTACATGGTTTTTCTATACCGGGAGATAAGCGCGTCGACCCTTCTTCTGCCTATTTTATTACCAATCCACCTTACGGTGAACGCTTAGGTGAAGCCGAGCAACTTAAGTATTTATATAAAAGCATAGGTCACTGCATTAAAAGGCATTGCCAGAATTGGAATGTAAGTATTTTTTCCAGCAATAACGAGCTGCTTGACCAGTTAGGTGTGCCGGTAAAAAATAGAGTAAAATTATTTAATGGCGCAATAAAATGCCAACTGGCAATTCTGGATGCTGGCGAACAAAACGTTATTAGTAATGGCATTATTGATTTTGAAAAAGCCAGAGAGCTGCCAGGCCTAATGAATGATCAAGTCTCTTTAGATTTCTCTAATCGCTTAATAAAAAACTACAAAGGCTTAAAAAAATGGCTTCTGCAACACAACCTTAGTTGTTATCGTCTTTATGATAGGGATATTCCTGAGTATAACGTTGTCGTTGATGTCTATGGCGATAGAATACATTTACAAGAATATAAGCCACCGAAAACAATTGATGCTGAAACTGCAAGAAAGCGCCTAAAACAGATTATCACAAGTTTAATCAGTGTTTTTGGCATTGATAGAAACAATATTCACCTAAAACAAAGAGAGCGCCAAAAGGGTAATAAACAGTATACGCAGCTTAATACCAAGAAAAAATACCTGGAAGTCGTAGAAAATGACTTGCTATTTTTAGCCAATTTTACTGATTATATTGATACGGGCATTTTTTTAGATCATAGATATATTCGAAATTATATAAGGAGTATATCGAGAGGTAAGAATTTTTTAAACTTATTTTCCTATACCGCCACGGCATCTGTGTATGCCGCATCTGGTGGGGCAAAATCCACCACCTCGATTGATTTATCAAATAATTACACTGAGTGGGCAATTAATAATTTACTTTTAAACGGATTTAGCCTGGATAATCATCAAGCAATTCAGGCCGATAGCATAAGCTGGCTACAGGGCTTGGGAAATGAAAATAATGCAAAAAATAAATTCGATCTTGTATTTGTAGATCCACCCACATTTTCCAATTCTAAAAAGTTAACTGGGGATTTTAACGTTCAGGATGATCACCTAAAACTTTTATTGCTATGCAAGAAAAGGCTGGCCAAAGACGGCGTTATTATTTTTTCTAATAATTTTAAAGACTTTGTTTTAGATTCGTCGTTATCAAATTATTTTGAAATTGAAAACATCAGCGAGCTGACAATTTCAAAGGATTTCAGCAGGCATAAAAAGTCTAATAAAAAAATACACAACAGTTGGGTTCTTAAGCCACTATAAATTAAATTGCCGGTTAATCAGCACTAATTATGACTACAATAATATTGTATACAACGGATGCCTGTACGCTTTGTGACAATGCCTTGGCGATGATTAAAGTCTGTATCAATAAGCAAACGCAACGCTTGTCTGTTATTGATATTGCTGAACATGACGACCTGATTGAGCGTTATGGCGATAAAATACCGGTATTATACCGAGCTGATAAGCATAGCCACCTAAGTTGGCCTTTTAGCCCTGCCGATGTACACAATTTTTTGTTGTAGGACTTAAATGTCTTCTTGTGTTGAAAGATGGTTTAGATCGAAAAACTTCTTGCTGGTTTCATAGCTATGCTGCGCAAATAGCGCAACATCTTCATTTCTTAGTTTTGCAACGGTTTCGGCAATATGTCGTAGAACCACTGGCTCATTTCTGCTGGCTTTTAATTTATAAGCTGGGTTTGTCCCGTTCTTTGTTAAATCTCTGGGTTTTAGGTAGGGGGCATCCGTCTCGATCATCAATTTTGATGCAGGTATGTGTTTAAGCAAGGATTGTAGCTCTGCCCCTCGACGTTCATCGCACACCCAGCCTGTAATGCCAATGTGTAAATCAAGGTCCAGGTATTTAAAGAGAGCGGTTTTATCTCCGGTAAAACAATGGATAACTCCTTTGGAAAAGGCGTTTCTATGTGCCTTGAGTATTTCAAATGACCTTGCAAAGGCATGTCTCTCATGAATGAACATGGGTTTATTTGTCGTAGCAGCCAGCTCTATATGTTTTTCAAATAATTGCTCCTGAATACTTTGAGGTGACAGCATTCGGAAAAAATCAAGCCCGGTTTCACCGATTGCTACAACTTGTGGCAGTCTGGCTAGATCTTTTAACGTACTGATGTCGTCGCTGGTGGCGGCATGGCTATAGTGCGGGTGAATACCGGCAGTAGAAAATATTGAATTAGGCCATTCAAGCGCGATATTGGCGGCTTGAGAGGAGGTTTCTGCACTTGTACCGGTTAGCACAATGTTGATCTTATGTCTCAGAGCCGTTCGAATGACTGTGTTGTAATCATCTCTAAAAGCGTTGTCAGTGAGGTTTGCACCTATGTCTATTAATGGCTGCATGCAGTAATTGATCCCGGTTTTTTTGAACTTATGGCTAAAAAATGTAAGCGCCCATGTTGTGCTAAATCCAGTTTTGTTTAGGCTATAAGAGCTCAATTGAGTGATAAATATACTCTTATGTTTCAATACCTTGGATAAATCTTATCATAACTCTACAAATGCGACGCCCTTCTCATTTGTAGAGTGAAACGCTCTAACGACCCTCGTTAAAATATAGAGCATTATTATCCTCGTAAGCTTGCTGTTGAGCCAATCTATCTAGCAACAAAATAAAAAGCGGCACCTGTCAACAAGAGCTATAAGCAGAAATTTTGTATATTCTACTTAAGGGGTTTCAAATTGTTTAAAAATTGGTCTATTCGATATAAAGTCTTGTTGATAGCCTTTGTGGCTATAACTGGCTTTGGGTTTTACCTTGCTTCCAATATTTGGGTGGCGCTAAATACAGACTCACAGCTGTCTGAAATCCAGGAACAAAATTTTCCGGTTTTTGGCATTATCAACGAAAGCTCCATTACCCTGAATTTTGTTAAGCAAGCCCTTGCCGATGCTGTCAGTACCGGTGAAAGTGAAAATCTTAATGAGGCGCAGATCTATTATGATGAAATATATGGGAATCTAGAAAAAATTGAAGAGATTGCGCCTAGCTTAAAAGCTGAAGCCAAGCGCTTAAAGGCTTTGTTAAGCGTTTATTTTGATGCATCTACAAAAGTGGCTAACGGCATGATGTCCGGTTCATTGGCACCAGAAGAGATGGCGCAGTTATTTCCTAAAATCAACTCATCCTTTTCAGAGTTAGAGCAAGGCTTTAAGGATTTTAGAAATAGCCAAAAAGCGGCGTTTTCAGACGCATTGGTCACAACTATTACCAGTGGCCAGCAAGCCTGGCAAAGAGGTGTATATTTAGCTGCAGGCCTTATTGCGCTACTACTCACCATTAGTTATGTGGTGACCAGAACCTTAACAAGTGGTTTAAACCACGCGGTTACGGTGGCTGATAAAATTGCCGATGGCGATTGGCAAGTAGAAATTACCGTAGATACTGTCGATGAAACCGGACATTTACTGTCAGCCATTAGCACCATGCGGGATCGCCTGAAAGAAAGAACCGATGAAGACCATCGAAAGGAGAGAATCCAATCGCAAGTGGCTGAACTGAACGAGCGTATGCGCGGTGATCTGACTCTAAATGAATTGTGTCGTAATATTTTGGATTACCTTACGCCGACCTTGGGCTGTCAAATTGCTGTCATATACCTTTACTCGGCTACTAAAGAGCAGTTAGACCTGGTGAGCAGCTATGCCTTTAAGAACAGAAAAGGAATTACGAATAGTTTTAAATTAGGTGAGTCCTTAGTGGGGCAAGCGGCACTGGAAAAAAAACAGATACGTGTTAGTAATCTTCCTGATGATTATATTGAGATTAGCTCCGGACTAGGAGAGTCAATACCTCGGCATGTGCTTGTTACCCCAATAATGCACGAGGAAGAAATAAAAGCACTCATCGAGTTTGGCTCAGTTAATCCAATTTCAGAAGAGCATATGGATTTTATGCAGTTGGTTATTAGCTCAATTGCAATTGCGATTAATTCAGCGCAATCCAGGGTGCAGCTTGCCAAAATGCTGGAAACCACGCAAAGGCAAGCAAAAGAAATGGAGGCTCAGCAGGAAACATTAAAAACCGTAAATGAAAATCTTGAAGCTCAGGCCGCTGAGCTTAGGGAGTCTCAGGAAACCTTACAAGCCCAGCAAGAGGAGTTAAGGGCGAGTAACGAGGAGCTTGAAGAGCAGGCGCAAGCTCTCAGAGCTTCTGAGGAAAGTTTGCAGGCTCAACAAGAGGAGCTGCGGGTTACCAATGAAGAGCTGGCCGAGCAAACAAAAATGCTTGAAAAACAAAAAGCCAGTATGGAGCAGCAAAATGATGCCCTGGAGAAGGCTCAAAAAATTCTGGAAGAAAAAACAGAAGCCCTTGAGGTGAGTAGTAAATATAAATCTGAATTTTTATCTACCATGTCTCATGAATTGAGAACACCCTTAAACAGTATCCTTATACTGTCGAACAACCTTGCCGAAAACAAAAAAGAAAACCTTGATCAAAAACAGATTGAGCATTGTCAGGTTATACATTCCGCCGGCTCTGATCTTCTAGCTTTAATTAATGATATTCTTGATTTATCTAAAGTTGAAGAAGGGAAGTTGCAGCTCGTGCTGGAAGACTTACCCACTGATATTATTCGTCGCAATATCCAGTTAAATTTTGAACATGTTGCTAAAGAAAGAAATCTTGATTTTGGTATAAAAATTGAAGAAGGCTTGCCGGAAACGGTTAGAACCGATAGGCAAAGACTGGAACAAATCTTGAAAAACCTGCTGTCGAATGCATTTAAGTTTACCGAGCATGGCGGCGTCTACCTTGAAATTACACGCCCAGCTCCAGACATGAGTCTGGAAGATTTTGACCTTGAACGGGATAAAACCATAGCATTCACTGTCAGAGATACCGGTGTGGGTATTCCAGAAAGCAAACAGCAAATTATTTTCGAAGCCTTCCAACAAGCTGATGGTACCACCAGTCGTAAATATGGTGGTACGGGTTTAGGCTTGACTATCTCCAGGGAACTTGCAAAATTTTTACAAGGAGATCTGCGCTTATATAAAGCCACTGAAGGCGAGGGTAGTCAATTTACTTTATTAATCCCTGAGTTTATTGAAGATGAAAGTGCTGAATTTATTGATGCAGCTCATGCGTTGAGCGGTTCTGCTAATGGCTCTGATGTTGTGTCAACAGCACCAGAACCCACGCCTCCGCCTGCAGCGGTTAAGCAATCAAAAAACCATGTGCTTATTGTTGAGGATGATGAAGAATTTGCTACATTATTGCAAAACCTTGCCAAAGAGCATGGCCTCGACGCCCATATCAAGCACGATGGAGAAAGCGGTCTTGAGTACGCTAAACAAGAGCTACCCAGTGCCATTATTCTTGATATTGGCTTGCCAGGAATGGATGGCTTTGATGTGATGGAGCAACTGCAACTCGATGATGCTACAAAAACCATACCTGTTCACTTCTTGTCAGGTTCAGACAATGAATCGAAAGCACTGCAAATGGGGGCATTTGATTTCATTAAAAAACCAGTGCAAAAAGAGCAGGTTTCTGCATCCTTTGATAAAATTCAGGAGGCGTTAAACAAAGACGTTAACCGTCTTCTTGTTGTAGAAGATAACGAAGTTGCTCATCAGGCTATTACCAGCATGTTTGAGGAACGAGGCATTGAAGTGCAATTGGCCGTGTCCGGAAAAGACGCCTTGGAAAAAATAAAAAACATATCCTTTGATTGTATGGTGTTGGACTTGGATTTGCCCGATATGAAAGGTTTTGAGTTGTTAGAAGAAATTAACACCAATGACGAATATACGCCTGTGCCGGTGATTATTTATACCGCTAAAGATTTAATGAGAGAGGAAGAGGCAGCGTTGAGGAAGTATGCTGACAGAATTATCCTTAAAACCGATCAATCCTCTGAAAGATTACTCAATGAAGCTTCACTGTTTTTGCATTGGTTGGGTAATCGGGATACCAAAGCTCCGATAAAATCTTTGGAGGCCATAGATCATCGTGATGATATTTTTGAAGGCAAGCATTTATTGGTCGTTGATGATGATATGAGGAATATATATTCCTTAGCTGCAATTTTGGAAGATAAAGGTTTTGAAATTGAGGTGGCTTCAAATGGTCTCGAAGCGATCAGTGCCCTGGAAGAAAACCCAAATTATGATTTGGTGCTAATGGATATAATGATGCCGGAAATGGACGGTTATGAAGCGATGACAACGATTCGAAAACAGGCGCGTTTTGCCAATTTACCTATTATAGCCTTGACGGCTAAAGCAATGAAGGGCGATAAACAAAAATGTATTGAAGCCGGTGCCAATGACTATATTACAAAACCCATTGATTCGCATAAATTAATATCTTTAATACGAGTTTGGCTACAACAATAATTAGTCGGAGAAATGTGTGCATAAAGTGTCCGACGATTGGCGCAGTGATGATTTAGAAATTGATCTTTTCCTGGAGGGTATTTATAGAAAATACGGCTATGATTTCAGGCAATATAGCAGGGCCTCTTTGAGGCGTCGGATTTTTGGTCAGGTCGACCGTTTCGGTCTGGATAGTGTTTGTTCATTGTTGCATAAGATTCTTTATGATCAACAGGCATTTGTAACTGTTCTTGAATACATGACCGTTAATGTTACCGAGATGTTCAGGGATCCACTGTTTTATAAAACTTTCAGAGAGAAAGTGGTTCCTATATTAAAGAGCTTTCCATCAATAAAAATATGGCATGCGGGTTGTTCTACAGGGCAGGAGGTCTATTCAATGTGTGTGCTGCTAAAGGAAGAAGGTTTGTATGAACGTTGTCAGATTTATGCAACTGACATTGACAAAAATGTTCTGGATATTGCGAAGAAAGGTATTTTTCCAATTGAGGCAGTCAAACATTATTCTGATAACTATACCAAGGCAGGTGGACATTATACGCTAAGTAAATATTATACAGCTCGTTATGACGGTATTATTATGGATAGCAGCCTAAAAAAAAATGTTGTTTTTGCAGACCATGATCTGGCCACTGA
>JBECKY010000004.1:0-42461 GCA_040235475.1 Pseudomonadales bacterium | reverse complement strand
GGATCATATTAATGAATTTCCCCAAAACAATTACTATCGAAGCATGTGAACAATTCATCGCTCAATTGCGGAATGATCCAGATCAACAGCTGCAATTGCCGGTAGACACATCCGCTCCAGCATTTGGCGGCCTCGCAAGTGCCATTCAGGCTGCCAATACCTGGGTGAGAAATTCCGCGCTAAGGGAAGTATTGCTGCGACCGAGTGCTTCGCGCGATGTGTTGGCCGACATCAATGAAAGGCCACATAAATTCGCGGCTGCAATGTGTGCTACTTCGATTGCCATGACTGAAAAACCCGATGAAGATTTGCGGCGCGATGTAAATCTGCGAGCAAAACATGTCATAGAGCAGCAAGGAAAAAGTTCTTATGGCCAACAACGTGGTGGCCTTTGTTGGTTTGCTTTTGTAGATCACAGCTCTAAAGCTTTCGATCGTAATTTTTATATTGAAAGGCCAGGCAGCAATGCTGAGCCCAGACAGCCAGATCAGATTAAGGCCATTATTAAGGCGATGGTTGATAAATCGATGGGGGTTTCCGGGGGCGCAAAGCCACTTTCTGGAGATGCGTTAGAATGGGTTGGACGCATTTTTTTCGAACTGTTCCTCAATACCCACGAGCACGGCAGTAGAGGTGCAGCTCGTACCGATTGGCTGCGACCAGGACTTCGTATTCTTTATACGCAGGGCGTTAATCTAAGCCAGGAAGGCAGCGCCAACCTCACCGCAAAGCAGCCAGCATTGCACCAGTATTTGAAGTTGGCAGAAACCCACGGCATGCGGGGTAACAAGCGTTTTGTTGAGCTGGGTATTGTGGACTCCGGGCTTGGTTTTTGTGGACGCTGGCTGGCAGATCATCGCGAACAGATTTTATCCTCCGACCTGACTGTTGATGAAGAGTATCAAATATTCAAAAAGTGTTTCCGGTTTCGCCAAACGTCCACTCAGCTTGATAACAAAGGTAACGGCCTGCCGGTAGTTATGGATCGGCTCACCAAACTGGGCGGCTTTATCAGAATTCGAAGTGGTCGGCTGGCACTGTACAGAAACTTTATGGATTCCCCGTATCATTCGAATGATGAGTGCGGGTTTTACGATTGGCTTAACGGAAACCCTGCTGAAGGTGGCATCACAGAAATGGCCCCATGCACTGGTGTATCGATTACGCTGTTGATACCACTGGAGGCAAAGTCGTGAGCCATTGGCTTCCCTTCTGCTTTTCCTTCCGATTCGTCGAACCAGATGATCAACAGCGAAAGAGCTTAGCTATTTTCACTGAAACTAAAGCTAGTCTTGATGCAATCTCGAGGATTTTGAAGCTTGATGTGGCAGCAAACTTGGTGCCTAAGAATGTCTATCTCATTACCACCTCTCAAGATGGATATACGCGGCAGGCCTGTCGTGATGATACGGCCTTCATTTCGGAGTTCGACTCTTATGTGGGAGAGATAGATGATCGATTGCTTTGCTTAGTCAGTAACTCGTCAGGTATTTTCAACTACTGTGATGGACGAGTCGTTGAGGGCGAGCTTTCAACTCGTATTTTACAAAGTGGAATGCTGGCACTGTTCAAAAAGCATAATGGGCTGATTGTTTCTAATACTGCCTATCACTTTGTAAAACCTTCGGGGGCGCATTGCGATAAGTTTATACGTGCTTCCAATCTTCTGGTTTCTAGCGGAGAAGTTGCCTTTCTTGCAATTTCTTTGCTGCCCTATTTCAAGCCAGACTTAAAACGTATATACGTTGACACCTCATCGATCGCATTTCTGGTCAGCATTGCTATCCGGCTGTATCCTGATTTTACTTTTGGTCCTCCAGCCATTGAGAGTTTCGAATCTTATGCGGCGCTGAATCAGCCCTATGATTTTGTCGAGGATAGCTCCAGCTTGGTATTGATTTCAGCAACCACCAGTGGGTCACTGACAGCCAGCCTGCTAGGTAAAACAAATCTTCCAAACAACCAGATTGTCACTCTCTTTCATATTAATCTTCCTCCAGAGCAAATAGGTGTTTTTGATGTTTCTAACGCCATTGAAGAGGGGCTGATCTCCACCAAATCCTCGCATTGTGAGTTCTGTAAGCGTGGATCCAAGCCAATTCGTATTGCGGGCGACCAGTTTCTACCAGAAAACCCGAAACATGAGTTGCTGGTTATCAAGAAGCTAGATTTTTCTAGCAGGCGGGAGAACTTCTTCGGGCAATTTGCTGCTTTGCGAGTGTTGCAGTGGAACCGGCTTGGTTCCACCGGAGATGGAGCAAAAGAGCATTTTTATATAGACGTTGAAGCGGTTATTGCGAGTAAATCAGTAACCTTCGTAGAAAACTTGGACAAAGTGGCCAAGCGATATATTTCCCGAGATTTGAAAACCGTCATTACACTTGATGACACTGGATCGCAAGCTTTGTGCGATGCCATCAAGCCGTATATTGGAAGTGAGCCAGAAGGCCCTACGTTCATAGCAGCGTCTAGCCTGAGTCAAACTGACTTAACTGATACAGGCTCCGTCATGGTAATTGCTGGCGCCATTACCTCTGGCAGAAGTTTGCTGGCTGTTGCTAGGAAGCTGCGTTGTATTCACTCTTCTTCGACGATTATTTATTTTGTTGGTTTTTCCAAGTTGCCGAGTCACGAAGCAAAGGTACAGTTAGAGAAGGATTTGAGCCAGGGTGGGCATGAGTTAGTCATCCTGAATACATGCTCCGTTCCACGTATTAAGGAACACAGTGAAACGGCATGGGACAGGGAACGTAAGATACTGACATCTGCCAGTGAGGATGATCCGTTGGGTGATACATATGCTTCCTTGCCGGCCTCGCTTGAGTCGCGACGGAAAGGTGTTATCGCGGATTCTCTTGATTCAGATGAGCTTTTTCTGCGTGACGCTCAAGGCGATCCGTTAAAGTTGCGTCGTACTTTTGCCTTTTGGTCAGATCTTGGTTTTGATGATGCGCGTCTAAGTCAGACAACGCAGGCAGATGTATATTGGACAATTCAGTGTGTTCTACATGACTTGCGCACCAAGAGTGAAAATGGCGGTCTCGCCACGGCCTATCATACGACGCTGATTAGCCCTGCCAATTTCGACCGTTACAATGACGGTGTTATTCAAGCATCTCTTTTGCGGGCTGCACATCCTGTGGAACTGGATTACCGAGTAGACCCTGTCTTCAGTCGCCAAATGGCGGATGTCTGCATGTCTGTGATTCGCAACTGGGATAACGAACAAGGCGAAGCCGCTCTGGAGTTCTTGATGGCGCTATGGTCAGGGCGATTGCAGTTGCTGGATGAGCACATAAACGAGCTCTCGCAGTGCCGCACTGATGATATGGCTGAAGACATTAAGTTTGTGTTGGATCGGCTAATCAAATGAACCCTCTTCAACGCACTCTAATCGAGAAATCCGGCCACGATTTTGGCTTCGAGTACACCGTGGCTGAAACCCCCACTGCGCTGACACTTGGCTCTGCTCGCCATCCGCTGCACGCTGAAGTGACGCTGTATCAGAGTGGTTACAAGGTTCAGTTTGTCAACGCAAAGCCGCTTTTGATTAGTGAGCTACAGCGGGACTTCTCAATTACAGACCAAAATATTACCTGTAGCACCCTTGACCAACTGTCTGTTGTTTTCAGACGTGCAGCGGCCCTGGCCCACTCGCTGCCCAATCAGGCCGAGAATGATTTTGAGTCTGCACTGGAGGCGGAACTCAAAAAGCTCCCCGAAGAAATCAAGAATACTGAAGTAGAACGCATCGTTCGTCAGCGTGTCGGGCAGGACACTTATCGCAAAGCCATGCTCGACTATTGGGGCGGTGCTTGCGCCGTTACTGGTGTCGCAATACCCGAAATTCTTCGTGCCAGTCACGCGCTGCCCTGGGCGGAATGTGCATCTGATGCGCAACGCCTTGATGTTTTCAATGGTTTTTTGCTCACCGCGAATTTGGATGCACTTTTTGATCGCTTTCTGATCAGTTTTGATCGTAAAGGCCTTGTCATCATCTCTGATTATATCTCGTTGCAGGATCGAGATTATTTGGGATTGCACGCAGGCTTGCAGTTGCGTTGGCTTACAGAGAGACACGAACAATATCTGGTTGAGCACCGTGTTCGCTTGCAGACAGAGAAAGTACAACTGGATAGATAGCTGAGCTACATAACCAGAACGTAGGCAGCAGGTGGATTTTGGTTATGGGTACCAGCCCGATGGCCGCTTGGCAAAGCAACAAAAGGTATTTGAACAGGTGGACGTTAAGCCCCAGGCTTTGGCGGCGGTTTTTTCAGTGGCTGCAGGGCATGACTTTCAGGTGAGTGCCAGCAACCTGAAAGCTGGAATGGAGGCACGTGATGCGTTCAAGCCGGCAGTGGGTGAACAGCTTGCTCGATACTTAGAAGTTGGTCTTGCGCCAAGGGCGAAGCGATTCAGACAGGCCTTATTGACATATTACGGTGTTACAAGCAGGTCGCTAGTGGATCCGCCTCTTGTCTGTTTTAATGCCTCTGGTGCTGATAACTATTGAAGGTCAGGAAAGGCGATTGCTTTTGATGTTTCTGTTATGGTGGTCTATCTTTGCACTCATGTGGCTTTTCTGATTTTCGTACTATTGGTTTTGTCTGGGGTCAATTTATGGGTGTTAATTTACATTTATCATCTGAGCGAGTCGTACATTTGCCCGGCAGCTGTTTGGGGTAATGTCGTAACGCCGCTACAACATATTGGATGTACAAGGGGATGAATATGTCGTCACATGCTTTTTCCAGAGTTTCTGTTTTTTTTCTTCTTGTTAATATTTCCCTGGCTGCGCTTCTTGCTTATATTGTCTGTTTTTCAGACGAATACCTTGTTCAGGGAGCTGACTTAAAAGCCGCTCGTTTTTCGGGCCTTGTTCCTCTTGAAGATTCTGAGCTGGCAAAAATATCGGCTCATGGCTTAATTTTCCCAACGGACTTATTATCTCAAGTCAATGATGATGAAATGGCTGTGATGTATGAACGGTTGCAGTCCATAATGTCGGAGTTGAATTTGCTGGATTCAGATATCCAGGTTAGCGGTGTCAGTTATGGAAATACAATGACTGTAAAGGGCGCTCAGGAAGCAAAAACCTATCCAATACCTGATCATATTGAGCAGATAGTTTTTGAAAATATTCGTATCCGCGGAATGGGGGATGATGGAGTACCTTCATCTATAGGCTCGGTGACTATAAAAAATATTAATTTTCAAGATTCAAATATTGTTGTAACCCTGGATTAAGGAGCTCATTAGCAGCCTGTCAGGAGGCTGGTGGAGCAGGATAGTTTACAGCTTAAGGATCACTTGATGCTCGCTATACACAGATTTAATCGTTTTTTTCCTTTTGAAAAACAGGCGCTAAGGTTGCTGTTGCTTTTTGTTGCTGCGCTTTGCTGTGGTAATACGACTATGGCTGAGCAAGCAGTGGTGACCGGAAACCTGGCGGTTGGCTTGGAAATCAATGGCCCTATTGGACCTGCAACGGCCGATTATTTCCATGCCGGCTTAAATAAAGCCCGCGATAAAAATGCACGAATTGTTGTGCTGCAAATGGACACCCCGGGCGGTTTAGATACGGCCATGCGGGCTATTATCAAAGATATTTTATCGTCTCCCATTCCGGTGGTGACCTATGTTGCGCCCAGTGGCGCCAGGGCAGCCAGTGCCGGTACTTATATTCTTTATGCCAGTCATATTGCCGCCATGGCGCCGGGTACTAATTTGGGTGCGGCTACGCCAGTGAATGTGATGGGCTCCAATAACCCTTTGCCGGACCTTAAAAATAAATACCGAAAGGACAAAGATGAAGCCCAGAAGCCTCCTGGCGATGATAGTCTGAAGAATACCAAGGACGTGCCAGGTACTGCTCGTCAATACGAAGCAGCACCCCAGGATGCCATGGCCCATAAAGTGATTAATGATGCCACAGCCTATTTGCGCAGCCTGGCCAAACTGCGCGGCCGTAATGAGGAGTGGGCTGTGCAAGCCATTCAGTCAGCGGATAGCTTACCTTCGGAAGAAGCACTGGCGATGAATGTGATTGATTTAATTGCCGTTGATGAAGTAGATTTATTAAAACAAATCAACGGCCGTACAGTGCAGCTGAATAACAAGCCCCTGGTGCTGGATACCCTGGCTTTAAGCAGAGAAAATATTGCGCCAGATTGGCGCAATAAATTTCTTGCTGTTATTACCAACCCGACCATAGCTTATGTGTTGGTGCTTATTGGTTTGTATGGCTTGTTTTTTGAATTTTCCAATCCCGGCGCCATTGTCCCCGGTGTTACGGGTGGCATTGCCTTGATTCTGGCGTTGTACGCATTCCAAATGCTACCGGTTAATTACGCTGGGTTGGCTTTGATGCTGCTGGGTATGATTCTTGTTGTTTCTGAAGCGCTGGTACCCAGCTTTGGTGCCTTGGGTATGGGTGGCATTGTTGCGTTTACAGTAGGGTCGATTATTTTAATGGACACGGATATTCCCGGTTATGGCGTTCCCCTGGCTTTAATTGCCGCGATCAGCGCAACGACAACCGCGGTGTTTTTAATGCTTGTGGTGATGTTGTTTAAAGCCAGGAAGCAGCCGGTTATCAGTGGCCAGGAAGAGTTGCTGAATGCCAGGGGCAAAGCCCTGGTGGATTTTGATCGTCAAGGTGTTGTAATGATTCATGGCGAGCGCTGGAGTGCACGCAGTCATTCGGCAGTAAAGCAGGGTGATGAAGTAATTGTTAATGCTATTGAAGGTTTAACCCTATTAGTAACACCATTGGCAACAACGACAAACAATACCGACAAGGGAGAGTAAATCATGAGTTATTTTATATCTGTTCCGATAGTCTTGCTCATTGTATTTTTAATGAGTGCAATACGCATTTTACGCGAATACGAGCGCGGTGTAGTTTTTATGTTAGGCCGGTTTTGGAAAGTCAAGGGTCCTGGTTTAATCATTGTTATTCCTGCTATCCAACAAATGGTGCGCGTGGATTTGCGCACCGTGGTGATGGATGTGCCTACCCAGGACGTTATCTCCAGGGATAATGTTTCGGTTAAAGTAAACGCAGTGATTTATTTTCGGGTGATTGATCCTGAGAAAGCAATTATTCAGGTAGAAAATTTTTATGAGGCCACCAGCCAATTGGCACAAACCACCTTGCGTTCTGTTTTGGGTCAGCACGAACTGGATGATATGTTGGCTGGCCGGGAAAAGCTCAATACTGATATTCAATCGATTTTAGATACTCAAACCGATGCCTGGGGCATCAAAGTGGCCAATGTGGAAATCAAGCATGTGGATTTAGACGAGAGTATGATTCGCGCCATTGCCAAGCAGGCCGAAGCCGAACGTACCCGGCGCGCTAAAATTATTCACGCAGAAGGTGAATTCCAGGCTTCAAAACAGCTTAGCGAAGCCGCCAAGGTGTTGGCTACACAGTCGCAAGCCATGCAATTACGTTATTTACAAACCTTAGCCGATATCGCCAATGAGCGCACTACCACCATTGTGTTTCCGTTACCGATGGATTTAATTACACCGTTGATGGAACAGGCAAAAGAGAAGGCGAGTGAGAGTTAAGCATGGATTTAACTCATGCCCTTTAAGAAATTTCAATGTTAAAAAGCTTACAGGCAAAATGTTTAAAGGATTATTGATGGTTTGGACTTTTTTGGCTGCTGATTTTTGGACTGGAAAAGCAAATCGTGAATCAGCGCGGGCTAACAATTTAAATCGTTAAATAGTTAAGATAATACGGGCACCTCCCATAGATCCTTGGCTAATCTCAAGCGTACCTTGATAGGCTTCGACAATATTGTTCACAATTGAAAGCCCAATACCATGCCCGGCAATGTTTTGGTCGGCACGGATGCCGCGTTGCAGGAGCTTTTCGATGTGGTCTTTTTTTATGCCGGGGCCGTCGTCATGGATGGTTATGCACAATTGCTTGCCTTGCTGGCGGGCACTTATTTCAATGGTGTTTCTGGCCCACTTAAATGCGTTGTCTAACAGGTTGCCAAGAATTTCCATCAGATCGCCTTCATCACCTTTGAAGTTTAAGCCTGAGTCAATATGATTGTCGAGATTAAGGCTCTTATCACGATAAACTTTTTGCAGTGATGCAGTGATTTTTTCCACCGTGGTTTTCAGGGGTATTGCAGCGCCTATTTGCATAGCGCCTGATGTTGCTGCACGTTGCAGCTGGTATTCCACAATGTGATTCATGGCGCTGAGTTGTTCGGCTATCAGTGTGTTGGATTTTCTCTCCGTTTCATTGAGTGAGTTTTGTATCACCGCCAAGGGTGTTTTCAGGCTGTGGGCCAGGTCACCCAGAGCGTTACGGTAACGGGCTTTTTGTTGGCGTTCTTGATTTAACAGAATGTTAATGTTGTCGGTAAGGCGCTTCAGTTCTTCCGGGTAGTTACCTTTCACCTGGTCTTGCTGGCCATTTTCTATGTTGTTCAGTTCAGTGCCAACTTTGCGTAATGGCAATAAACCCCAGCGCAGGATAATGGCCTGGCTTATTAATAACAATGAGGCCATGGCCATTAACCAGCCCCATAGAGTTTTTCGGTAACGCTTAATTTGTTTGTTGAAGGTCTGTAAGTCGCTGGTGATATTAAACGTTAAAGCGAGGTTGCCAGATTCGGTGTTCCAGTTTACGCCATGGCTAAAGCTGTAATAGTCTTCGCTGCTGTGGTTATTTTTGTTGCCTGTTTTGTTGCCTGTTTTGCTGCTTAGTTTCGAGAAAACTTTTTCTCCGCTGCGAATTGTTTGTGGTTTAGGCGGATAAGCGTCAAGAGTGGAGCTTGATATCCAGAGGGTATTATTATTTTGATCAATGACCTGGGCATAAAGGCCTGAGCTGGGCATGTTGAGCAAGGCCTCTAAAGAACTGGAGGGCAGGGTAAATTCACCTTGAGGATTGACTTCAGCTTCTGCCATTAAAAGATAGAGCTGGCTTTCCAGTTTGTCTCGTAAGGCGGCTTCTGTGCTTTCAACAAATGCCCGCTCAAGCGTGAGCGCCGTGAGGGTGATAAAAATTATTAACACCACAGTGGCGCTGATAATAATTCTGAGGTTGAGTGACATGGCTTATTAGGCTTTTCCGTTGGTGATGATTCAGTCGCTCAGGTTAAGGCGATAGCCTCTGTGGCGCAGGGTTTCAATGGGTCTTAGTGAGCCTTCGGGGTCGATCTTTTTGCGTAGTCGGCCAATGATTACTTCAATCACGTTGCTGTCCCGGTCATCGTCGTGGGGATAGAGATAATCCGCCAGGCTGGCTTTTGAAAGCACTTCATTGTGATGGCGCATCATGTGTTCGAGTAGTCTGAATTCAAAAGCGGTCAGGTTGAGCGCCTCATTATGCAATAAAATTTCCTGGCTATTTGGGTTTAAACGTAAGCAGCCGTGCCGGAGTTCAGGTTTTGCTGAACCGCTTGCGCGGCGCAGTAAGGCTTTCAGTCGAGCTTGTAGTTCTTCTATTTGAAATGGTTTCACCAGGTAGTCATCGGCACCGGCTTCAAGACCCTCGACTTTTTCCTGCCAGCGACTGCGGGCGGTTAAGATCAAAATCGGTAGGGTGTGGCCTTTGTCGCGCAGTGTCTGGATCACTTCAATGCCGGAAATGCCCGGTAGCCCAACGTCTATAATGGCAGCATCTATCGGGTACTCAGTGGCAAAAAACAGGCCTTCGTTACCATCGCCGCTGGTATCAACAACATAGCCTTGCGCTTCCATTTGTGCCTTTAGGCTGGCTTGTAAATCCGGTTCGTCTTCAATAATTAAAATTCGCATAGTCAACAACAGGCTAATTATTTTTAATTACTTTTCCGCTTTGGGCGTCGATGGTGATATTCGACACATCGCCTTTTGGGCTGAGTATTTTCACCCTGTAGTCGAAGCCGTTTTTTGATTCAACTTTTTGCACTTTAAGTACCCGGCCAGGCTTGTGTTGCTTGGCAATGGCCACCGCGCTTTGTTGACTAATAGCAGCGTCATCTGCATGAGCAGACAGGGTTGGAAATAGGGTAAGCGCGGCAAGCATGTATATCATCAGGCTGATGCGCTTTAAGTGTTTCATAATCAAAACCTGTAAAAGATATTTGGCAGGCTTTTAGCTTACACCAGCCTATACGGCGAAGGCCACCGCGATGCCTTGTTTTTGGCATTTGCCAGACAAACCTTGCTGTTTTCAGAAACCTCTGACTCACCCCAGTGAACCTCTGGGGTGAGTCAAAGATAAAGTTTTTAATCACGTAAATAAATATCCAGGTTATTAAGGTGAAGGCCAAGCAGGAATCTTAATCGATCATGACGGTAGCTGTCATGATGGCTGTAGTTGTGGTGATTACCGTGCCCATAATGATGCTTGCCATGGCCAGAGTAGTGCCGGCCTTGATAATGTGCTTGATGATCTCTATGGTGGTATTTGGGGCGGTGTTTAGCACCTTGCTGGTGGCCGTAATCGCTTCGCCCACGGCTGTTTGCATATTGGTGGCCTCTTTCGTACCCTTGTTCGCTAGCTCGGTGTGGTTTTTTATACGTTTGATCACCCGCTTGCGCTGGGGCGGACAGCATGGTCATAGTGCCGGCTAACGCCAACACGATGGTTATTGAGGCTGGTTTTTTTAAAGTTTTCATCATCTCTCTCCGTTGGTTTCGGTATCAGCTTTGGTCTGACAATGACAGAATAGCGCGGCTATGCTGAACCCAGGCTGAATGGATTAAAATGCTTTAAATAATTATTTGAGCTGACGCATACTATTTGGTTTGTATCTGGTAACCTGTTGATATTTAAGGTTTTGTTGGCTTGTAAAAAGGAATAAACAGATGAAAAAATCAATACTTATAAGTGGCGCCAACCGGGGCATAGGGCTGGAACTGGTTAAACAGTACAGTGATGCCGGTTGGCAGGTATATGCCGCATGTCGTGCGCCTGAGCTGGCCAGTGACCTGGCAAAGTTGGCTGGAAGCTCGGCCGGGGCGATTCAGGTCTTGCCCCTGGATGTGACGAGCGAAGCTTCATTGGCAGCGGCAGGGCAAATGCTCAAAGGCGAATCGCTGGATATTTTATTTAGTAATGCCGGTGTTTATGGGCCCACGAAGGCGGCGGGGGCAGCTTTAGGATCCATTGATACCGAGGCTTGGCAGCAAGTGTTTAAGGTTAATACTGTGGCGCCATTAAGGTTGGTAGAAACTTTCTTATCTTGTCTGGAAAAAGGCGAGGAAAAGAAAATCGCCATGATGAGCAGTAAAATGGGCAGCATAGCCGATAACACCTCTGGTGGGGCTTATATTTACCGTTCAACAAAGGCTGCATTAAATGCCGTAACGCGCAGTCTTGCAATTGATTTGTCTGATCGTGGTTTTAAGGTCATATGTCTGCATCCGGGCTGGGTGCAAACAGACATGGGCGGCCCGCATGGGCTTATCACCACCGCTGAATCGGTTCAAGGAATAAAAAAACTGTTGCAAACCCTGGAATTAAAACAAAGTGGTTATTTTTGGAATTTTAATGGTGATTCAATCCCCTGGTGAAGCTTTTAATTGTCTGATGAAAAATAGTCGCTGTTTTGCTTTGCTCTATGGATTGGTTGGCTGCCTGGTTTGCAGCCCTGTTTTGGCTGCATGGTATAGCCAGGAAACCGAAAAAATGGGCACGCTGGTGCGAGTCGAAATCTGGCACCAGGATGCTGCCGTTGCCGGGCAACTGAGCGCAAAAGTTTTTGCAGAAATGCAACGCATAGAAAACAGCATGAGCCCCTATATTGAACCCTCTTTGCTGAGCCAAGTGAATCGCGACGCTGTCAGGCAAGAGGTGAGTATTGATGATGAGCTCTATTATGTGATTAAAAAATCCCTGGATTATTCGTTAAAAACCCAGGGCGCTTTTGATATTACTTTTGCCAGTGTTGGTCATTTATATGATTATCGATCCGCTAAAAAACCCTCTTCGCAACAACTGCAGGCTAAATTGTCGGCAATAGATTACCGCTCTGTGGTATTGGACGAAACCAACAAGACGATTCGTTTTTTAAATTCAAATACTAAGGTTGATTTAGGCGGTATCGCAAAAGGCTATGCGGTAGATCAGTGTATTGAATTATTAAAGCAGCATGGTGTGACATCGGCGCTGGTATCAGCAGGTGGTGATAGTCGCCTGTTGGGGGATCGCCAGGGGCGGCCCTGGTATATAGGCATTAAAAACCCGCGGGGCGACGGTAACGTAATGAAATTGCCTCTGGTTGATGTGGCGGTCTCCACTTCTGGTGATTACGAACGTTTTTTTGAGCTTGAGGGCGAAAGGTATCATCACATCTTAAATCCGCAGACCGGCACCTCGGCTAAAAATATTCAAAGCGTTACTATTATTGCTGATCGGGCAATAGACTCCGATGCCCTGTCAACCAGCGTGTTTGTGATGGGTAAAGACAAGGGCTTGAAACTGATTGAGAGCCTGGCCAATGTTTCGGCTATTATTATTCAAGGTAACGGTGAGGTTTTTTATTCTTCCGATCTTGTTCGGCCTGATTAACAGGCATGCTTTTATTACGGTAGAATTTTGGTAACTGGTTGATTTGTTTTTCAATTCAGGCCCGGTGTTTTTCCAAGCTGTGAGCATGGTTCATGAAATTATTGGATATTGGGTATAGTCTGTTATTCAGGTTTCTAGTTATTTAGAGCGTATATGCTTATGTTCGATAGCGTAAATAAAAAAGCTGCCGCCGGCTGCAAATCTGTTTTGAAAATACTGGTGTTTTTATTGAGTACAGTTGAGCTTGGTTGTTCTGTAATGCCAACTGAGCAGCCATCCACTTCGGTCGCTGCGAAAGGTGATGGCGCCTATAGTCAAACTTTGGCGGCACTTAATCAACAGTATCAGGGCTGGCGCGCAGTGCCCTACAAAGCAGGTGGTTTAAGCAAGCGGGGTATTGATTGTTCCGGCTTCGTTTACCTCACTTTCCGTAACCAGTTGGGTAGACCTTTACCGCGAACCACAAAAGCACAATATGCCAATAGCAGGAAAATCAGTAAAAGCGATTTGCAGGCAGGTGATTTGGTATTTTTTAAAACCGGTTCAAAACAACTGCATGTGGGTATTTATTTGACAGAAGGCCGGTTTCTTCACGCTTCATCCAGCAAGGGTGTAATGGTATCGAGCTTGAGCAATGTTTATTGGCATAAGAATTTTTTAAGTGCCCGCCGTATATAGCAGCAAGTTGAATGGGATCAGGTGTAACACTTAAGCATATGCAAATAGTTTAGTACCTCAGCGGTCTTTATTGTTAACTGTTCTTTTTCTGCTAAAGCCTTGCCTATTAAAAAAATAGTTTGTGCCCTTATCTGAGTAAATCCCAATGCTGACAGTGTTGTTTTAAGTTTGTCGAGATCCTCTCCCCAATAAAAAGGTTCGCCTTTACGGGCAACAAAATGCTGCATTTTGTTAAGCAACCTGTTTGTGGTATTTGGGTTGGTAATATCTTTTGGAAAGGCATCAAAAATAAAAATACTGCCTGGGCTGAGCATGTTTTTAACGGTTTTGAAGGTGTAAGAAACTGCCTCTGGCTTTAAATAACAGCTGACGCCTTCCCAGATAACCAGCGTGGCTTGTTTGTTAATAATGGTTTTGTATTGTGGGTGAATGAAAATATCATCCGCCCAGGATGTAGAAAAGTCTGAAGAGATAAAGCTGTGCTTACAATCGGCCTTTAGTTTTTTTTGGGTGATAATTTTTTGTTTTCTTGCCTGGGTGTCTGGATGGTCAATTTCAATGAAGTGGGCATTTTTTAAGGGCAAGCGTAAGGCTCTTGAGTCATAACCGGCGCCCAGGATGATAAACTGTCTGATGCCCTGTTTGTATGCTGCGATGATTTGATCATCTATATAACGGTGCCGCAAGCATGCCAGTTCGGTCATGCCGGGGAAGCCCACCATTAAGTCAGGTGTTTTCATTCCCGCTATGTAAATGAGACGATTGAATATTTTTAGCCGAAACAGTGGCTGAGTTAAAGACCAGGGAAAGGCCAGAAATTCAACTGCAAAAGGGTCGGTTAAAAGCTTTTCTGTTGGCGGTGCCAGGTTGGCAATGGCTCGCATCGCCGTAGTGTAGCCAGCGGTTTCGCTGGCGCGTTTTTTTTTCATGGGTGCTTGTTCATTAATTCATTAAACGAACTGGAAGGTTCCCTGGACGGAAGGTTCCCTAGGCAGGCGTGACTAATTATTTCAGCCACTTTGTCTGGGTATTCCATGGGTACAAAGTGGCTTGCTTCACTGATCAGGGTGTAATCGAGGTCTGGGTGAAGTTTTCTTAATCTGGCGAGTGCAAGAGGGTGTAAGGTGCTGCCGGTTTTGCCCTTGATAACGGTGATAGGGCAGTTGAGTTTTTTAATGCTAGACCATGGTTTGTTACCACTGACGGCAAAGGTTTTGGCTTCCCACTCCGGTTTACAAGTAAGTACTATTTCCCCCTCGGTATTGGCCAGCGTGCCACCGTTTACGTAATCTTCAATCCAGCTTCGGGGCCAAGTTTTAAAAGCGCCTTTGTTTAGATAGTTTTCTACCGCAGCATTAAATGAGGCAAAGTTGTTGCGGCGGTTTTTAGCTGAATTGACCAAGGGGATAAGGTGGCCCAAATCGAATGTCCTCATCATGCTCATTAGAGGGTCAGTGAAGGGCGGCATAAGAACCGGCTCAACAAGAATTAAGCCCTTGACCTTATGTGGACTTAGCGCAGCCACTTTGGCACTGACGGCGCCTCCAAGGGAGTGGCCAGCAAGGATGACAGGTCGATCAAGCCAGTCTATAAATGCACTTAAGTCATTTTCGTAGATACTCCATGAGTTTAATTCGTGGGCCTCGGCTCTGGCTGTGGTCAGACCATGGCCGCGCTGGTCGAGGGCATAAATGTCGATGCACGGATCAATTTTTTCAAACAGTTGCCGGTAAGTATAGCTATTAAAGCCCGTGGCATGGGCAAAAACCAGTGCGGCTTGCCTTGTGTTTTTATTATCAGGCTTGTTGTCATGGTGACAGGCTTTTCTATGTAGGTATGAAAAGCCGTCCAGCTGTTTGTTGTTCTGGATAAATAAACGTTGCATAGGTTTCAGGATATTTCATGTGGTGGCAGGTAAAGAGCTTCATTTTCTGATTCTACAAAGCTCCAAGTCTTTGTTTACCATTCTTAGCAATACAAGTTACCATCCAGTTGCAATGCCAGGCAAGCATGAGCATGGGGCTGAATTAGATTGGAGAAAATCCCTTTTCTATGGTAATTTTCCGCAACCGTTTATTTATCATTTGGATTTAACAGGTTTTAAACAGGGTTTTGCCTGCTGCGCCGTAAGACATGTAAGGCCTTTATTTGGTTTATTTTAATAAAGGACTCCTGACATGTGTTTAAGCGACGTTTTAGGCGGTTTTTGTAAGTATTATGGCAAGGAAGCCCTATACAACTATATTTAATGACAACTGGAAATTGAGATAGAGGCTTATCATGGCAATCGAATCACAGGCAAACTATTACGATTCAATTATTGAGTACTACGATACATGCGAATTCGACTATAAAATGTTGTGGCGTCTGGATCGTTGCCTTGCCATGCATTATGGTTATTGGGATGAAACCACGACAGGAGTGTCTGAGGCACTGATCAGGGAGAATGTGATTCTGGCGGAACGAGCCGGCATCCAAAAAGAACATAAAGTACTGGATGCCGGTTGTGGCGTAGGTGGCAGCTCAATTTTTCTGGCGCAAAATATCGGTTGTGAAGTGACCGGTATTACCCTGAGTCAGGAGCAGGTTAACACTTCTACCGCGAATGCTAAAGAAAGGGGTGTTGCCGATCTAACCAAGTTTGAAGCCAGGGATTATTGTAATACCGGCTATGAAGATAATTCTTTTGATATTGTCTGGGCCGTGGAAAGTGTTTGTCACGCGCCGGAAAAAGCCGACTTTGTAAAAGAAGCCGCTCGTATACTCAAGCCAGGGGGCAAATTAATTATTGCAGACTTCTGGGCATCTAAAAATGATTATCAAGGCGATGACAAGCGCATTATGGATGAATGGGTGTGGGGCTGGCAAGTGCATGCCCTGGAAACCAGCGATAATTTCAGGCGCTACTTAGGTGAATCTGGCTTGAAGGAGTTGAGCTTTGAAGATGCCACAGAGCATGTCCGCCCATCAGCGCAGCGTTTACACAAGTATGCCAAGTGGACACTTTGGGGTGCTAAAATTCTGGAATGGCTACATATTCGCAGTAAAATTCAGCATGGCAATGTTATTGCCGTACACCGAGCCAATATTGCTCTGGAAAAAGGCCTTTGGCATTATGGCATTATCTGCGCCCAAAAGCCTGTGTAGCTTGTTTTGAAATAGAAAGATTGATGGCATAAGGAGGTGCTGTTGATGCAGAATATTAAGCGGCTGGAAGCTACTAGAGGCAAACCGCTGAGACTGACAGAGCTTCTTTAATAATAATTAATACAAACAATAATAATTTTAGCAAGGAGACAAGGCCATGTTGGTTTTTAAAGTACTCAACGCAGATCACTCCCCGGTTCAAAAAGCCACTGTCAGAGTCGAAGTTACCGACGGTGGTACAGCTACAGCGCGCACTGATCGACGAGGTTTTGTAGCATCACCGATCACTGGCGGATCCCACGGGAAAGTGCTGGTTAATGGTGTCATGTGTTATGAAGGTGCCCTGGTAGATCTTGAAGAAGTGATCGTTAATTGAATTCGCTCTTTAAGCAGTGCTGCCGTCGCTTTAGTTATCTCCCAAGTCATCTCCTGATTTTGCCAGACCGATCTTCTGCGCAATAGGACTTGTGCTACGGCAAATATATTGTAAAAATACGCCAGCACTGACACTTACGCCGTCATGGTGAGGTTTGCCTCGCCTGTGAGGCAAGCACTTAATTAGCACTGTCGTGGGGTTCTCAGCTAAATCTCATGCTCGGCTAAATTGCTGCGTCGGGCTTGCTATTGGCAATAATAAATGCAGTACGAACAAACGGCTAAACAATAACATAAGGATCCTGTCTATGAATATTGACTATACTCCCGAGGAGCTTGCCTTCCAGCAAGAAATTAGGTCGTGGTTTAAAACAAACCTGCCTGCTGACTTAAAAAGAAAAAACCTGCTCAACGAAACCCTGACAAAAGATGAAATTGTGGGTTGGCAAAAAACCCTGAGTGACGCGGGCTATCTGGTGGTTAGTTGGCCAGAGGAGTGGGGCGGGCCGGGTTGGACCGCCACGCAACGCTATATTTTTGACTCTGAGCGGGCCGCTGCAGGTGCGCCTGTTGGTCTTTCAATGGGCATTATTATGCTGGGGCCAGTGTTGATGGCCTTTGGTACTCAGGAGCAAAAAGATAAGTATTTACCTAAAATACGCAATTGTGAGGACTGGTGGTGCCAGGGTTACTCTGAGCCGGGAGCAGGCTCCGATCTGGCCAGTTTGAAATGTCAGGCGGTTTTGGATGGCGATGATTATGTTATTAATGGCACCAAAATCTGGACTACCTACGCACATTATGCAAACCGCTGTTTCTGTTTGGTGCGAACCGATAACGAATGTAAACCACAGGCCGGCATTTCTTTTATATTGATTGATGATATGTCTGACCCTGGCATCAGTATTC
Organism: Pseudomonadales bacterium; assembly: GCA_040235475.1. Lineage (GTDB taxonomy): Bacteria > Pseudomonadota > Gammaproteobacteria > Pseudomonadales > UBA3067 > JBECKY01. The sequence goes on along the minus strand of JBECKY010000004.1, from coordinate 24,814 downwards.
AACCTATTATGAGTATTGATGGTGAGCACCATCTTAACCAGGTGTTTTTCGACAATGTGCGTGTGCCTAAAGCAAACCTGGTAGGCCAGGAAGGCCAGGGCTGGACAGTGGCCAAGTACCTGCTGACCCATGAGCGAACCACTATTGCGGGTGTGGCTGATTCAAAGTTGAACCTGGCTAATTTAAAAGAGATTGCCAGCACCCGTCATGCCAACGGCAAGCCTCTAAACCAGGATCCTTCTATTCGCAGAAGATTGGCTGAAGAAGAAATCAAGCTTATTGCCTTGGAATACACTAATTTCCGTACCTTAGCGGACACAGCCGCCGGGCGTGCTCCGGGGCCGGAGTCCTCATTGTTGAAAATTAAAGGCACAGAAACTCAGCAAGGTTTATCTGAACTGGGGGTAGAAATGGCTGGTTACTTTGCATACCCCTGGAAAGCTGAAGGAGTCGGTCCTGATGAGTTCCGGCATGCAACTGAACGTTACAATTTCCTGCGGGCCAGTACCATTTATGGTGGCAGTACCGAGGTGCAGAAAAACGTTGTGGCTAAAATGCTATTAGGCTTAAGGTAAGGGGCAGTATTATGGATTTTTCATTATCTGAAGAACAAAAACTGATTAAAGATGCGGTAGAGAAATTTGTCCGTAACGATTACGACTTTGACACGCGCAATAAAATTATCGCCAGCAAAGAGGGCTTTGATCGTAAAGTCTGGCAGCAGTTTGGCGAGCTGGGTTGGTTAGGCGTATCTTTTCCGGAAGAGGTCGGCGGCTTTGGTGGCGGTGCCATTGAAACCAACATTATGATGGAAGCCCTTGGTTACGGCATGCTGGTGGAACCTTATATGGCAACCATTGTATTGGGAGGCAATGCGCTGGCTTTTGGTGGTACTGAAGCGCAAAAAGAAGCGGTACTTTCAAGTGTGATTGCAGGTGAAACCTTACTTGCCCTGGCTTATACAGAAGAAGAGTCGGGTTATAACCTGGCAAACGTGGCTACAAAAGCTGAAAAATCCGGTAGTGGTTTTACCATTACGGGTGAAAAAGCCGTGGTTATTGGCGGCGCCTGGGCAGACAAGGTCGTTGTCGTAGCCCGAACCAGTGGTGCGCAATGCGATGAGCAGGGCATATCTTTGTTCCTGGTTGATACCAAGGCCAGCGGTGTAACTGTCAATGCTTACAAAACCATGGATGGCGCCCGTGGCGCAAACATCAAATTCAATAATGTCAGTGTTACGGCCGATGACCTGGTTGGCGAGCTTGATAATGGCTTTCAACTGCTGGATAAAGTCATTGACTACGGTATATCTGCTGCTTGTGCAGAAGCGTTGGGAGGCATGGCTGCAGTTAACGAAAAAACCCTGGCTTACATGAAAACCCGCGAACAGTTTGGTGTTGCCATTGGTTCATTCCAGGTGATTCAACATCGCATGGTTGATATGTTTATGGCGGTTGAGTCCAGTCGCTCCATGGTGATAATGGCAGCATTAAAGGTTGTCAGTGACGATGTGACTGAGCGTAAGAAGGCTCTTTCAGCTGCCAAGGTGTATCTAGGCCAAAATGCCCGTTATTGTGCCCAGGAAGCGGTACAGCTTCACGGTGGTATCGGCATGACCGAAGAGCTGGATATTGGCCATTACTTTCGTCGCTTAACCTTGTTCTGCTCCTTGTTTGGCAGCACCGACTATCATTTAAATCGTTTTGCTGATTTAAGTGTATAAGCTACGCTAAACCCTGTGCTGATATACCCTGTAGCATAGGGTTTTAGCCCCAAACTCAGAAAGTCGATAATTGTTAGCGTAATTATCGGCTTTTTTTATCCCGCTAAACTTTCCTCTGAGAAGCCTGTAACTAAAGTGGTTAATCAGCAAAGCTTCAAAATCATATTGTTACAAGAACATGCTAAGTTCTTGAATCGAAATTGTATGTTTACGAAGAAGTTACGCTTGGTAAAATTAAAGCACAGTATTGCCAAATGTGTGGCGTGTATAATTCCTGCATAATAAATTTTATTGTCTGGCAGGCAGGGATGCGCATAAAAATCGCCTGATTTAATAAGAATAAGGCAGTATCCCTTTATGACCCGGTTAGTACTTATTTTCCCTCTGGTATGTGCTTTTATCGGCTTGGCCACCAATTGGTTGGCCATTAAAATGCTTTTTTATCCGCTTGAAGAGAAAAAATATCTAGGTTTGCTTAAGTGGCAGGGGGTTGTTTCAAAAGGCTTTCCCAGGTTCGCTAAGTTGTTGGCGAATGTTATTGAAAATGAGTTTATCCAGATAGATGACATTACTCGTAGTGTTGACCTCAAAAAAGAATTGCAGGCAAACAAAGATGCTGTCTATGAAACCATTGCCAGCTTTTGTGAAGATCATAAAAATAAACTTCCTAAAGAACTCCAAAAAATTATTGCTGAAGGTGGTTTGCCTTTGCTGCAAAGCGTGCTTTACGAGTTTTTGTTAGCCGAAGCTCAAAATATCCTAAGAGATTTCATGCGCTACGGTCAGGATAAAGTCGGGATCCGGAATTATGTGCTCAATCGTATTTTAAGCCAGGGTGCGGGGACTATAGAAAATATACTGTTTGGTGCTGCCGGAAGAGAGATACGCTTTATTGTTTGGTACGGTGGCATTTTTGGTGCTTTGCTCGGGTTCCTTCAATACAGCTTATTTGCCGCTGGTTTATCCGGTTGGTTGTTGCCAGCTATTGGGGCAGTAGTAGGTATGGTGACGAATTTTTTGGCCTTATTAATGTTATGGGTGCCAAAACACCCAGTGCAATTCGCCGGCATGAGCTTGCAGGGCGCTGTGCCTGCCCGAGCTGATATAATTCAGGAAGGTGTTCAGGCAGTTATTGCAAAAGATTTTTTATTGCTTGAAGAGCTTTGCGGCATGATGGTAGATGCATTGAGTGAAGCTGAAATTCGCAACATTGTACAGTCTCAGTTGAAAAAAGGTTTGCCAAATTCATCTGCGCAAGCGGCGGGAGTTATGGCGATGCTTTCCGCTCAGCAGGCGTTGCGCATAGGTGATTATTTGGTACAAGCTATAGTAAATAATATGCCGGCCATTAAACATCGTCTGCAAGACTATATCAGTAAAGAGCTGGACGTTTTTGCGATTATGAGAAATAAAAAACAAGTAACAGCCGATGAGTTCATTGCTTATATGGAACATGTAATGGGCTCTGAACCCTGGGTTTTAATGGCTTATGGAGGTTTGCTTGGCGGTTTGATCGGCTTGGTGCAAATGTTGATGCTTTAGCTGATTATGAATCGCAGGGTAATTTAAAGCAGGGTGGGAATAAACCAGCCATTATCCATGCCCTTAAAAACACCGAATTCACGATGTTTCTAAGGGCTCTTTTTTTTATTGAGTCAGCCAGTCAAATGAGGCTTCTGTTATTTCGCCATGGTTTTTATTTCGACTGTCGGCGGCTTGGCAACCAATTTTGCAAATTCGTGGGGTCCTTTGCTGCCAACGGTATCGGGGAAGCGCATGTCTATATTCAAAACAATATTCAGCGCATCTTTGGGTAGCTCACTGATATTGAAGCCTGCTCTTGGGTAGGCTCCGGGGAAAGTCTCATTTGGGAGTTTGCGTGAGCTGTCTTCATAGCTGATGTTCAGCTTGGCATTCCAGTCTTCCGGTAAAACACAAGTAGCGAAAATATCCCAGCCGTGCCCACTTTCCATCCATAGCCAGGGTTCATCCCGGGAGAGTGTTGCTGCTTTTTCCATGTCGCTCATTTTGCCATCGACAATACCAAATTTTTCAGGCGATACTCCCGCAGCACTGACTCGAGCTCCCTGATAATTATTAAAATCCAAAATAAATTCAATTTCTGGATTAACCAGTGTTTTCGCCAAAATTTCGCCCGCAGGAATCTGAATGGAAAGAGGAATGCCTAGGCTTTGGTCGTAAATATTAAGCTGACCAAAAATACGCATTAATGGAATGCCGCCGTATTTAACCCAAATTTCCAGCAGCACTGCAGCGCGAATATTTCCATCTTTTACACCAATGGGGATTGCTTTAAAGTTGTCAAAATTATTTAAATTAATCGTCGTCCATTTGGTGAAAACGCCACTGTTAATCTGGAATAATACTGCGTCTAAAATGCGGTGATCCTGCCAATCGCCCACATTTGCCTTGAAATCTTGAAAGTCTAAAACATTTTTTGGGTCGACTTTGAAATTGTAAAAAGTAGTGTCTGCTTGACCGGCGGCTAAATCAAAATCTACGTAATCGGTTACTTCACTTGTTGCTGCGCCGAGCATCACGTAGGCAAAGCGTTTCTGACCATTGGCATCAGTGAAAGCCAATTCGGAGTGAATCGTGCCGCTTGTGGGCGTTGGCATGCTGGCTTGATCATAAGGCTCTGTGCCGGTGTCGCGATACATGAAAACCAGTTCGTCATTCGCGTCGAGGCTGTTTTCAGCACCATCAATGTCGGCAGCTGATTTTTCTTTAATATAAACCCAGCCGTTTTTATCTAACTCGTCTATCTGGCTAGAGACAATAGTAAGCTTTCCGCTGCGTACGCTGGCGATGCTGATCTGATCCAAGGGGTGACCCAACAGGGTAGGTAATTCTGCGCCTTTAATGACGACGGGGTGTAAATAGCCGTAGTGGTCTAACTCTAGGCTTTCAATAGCAGTAGCCAGTTGTTGACCATTTAAGCTTTTAATTATTTCGGGTTGTTTTCGCAATAAACCAGGGTCAGCCTTGTACTGTTCCAGGAAGCTCCTAAATTTTGCATCATCGTAACTGTTAAATTCTGCTGCCGTTGCACTAAGATTAAAATAAATACTCAAGAGCAGTGACAAGGCTAAAAAAATATTACTTCTGAAGGCCATTTTTTTTCCTAATTTGTTTAATTATCAAGTGATTACAAAGAACTACCCGTTTCTGGCTAGGTGTTATTTATTAACGAGCTGATGAGAACCGGCTGTATTTGTTATTTTAGTCTTCAAAATTTCATTAATAGTGAGCCGGGTTAAATAATGCAGCTTGTTGTTGCTGTTGGGCGGGCATGGTACCTAAGCTGATGATAAAATCAACCTCTTTCAGATTGCCTGGGCTGGCGATAGCGCATGGGTTTTAATGCGTGTGAAGGCTCTGGCGTGGTTTGAATGATGCCTAAAGCTTGAATTTAAACGCTTTATATGTGAGCATTATCCGGCATTTGGTGCTGGCCTTGGCTTTTTCAAATACACTCAAAATATACGTTTAAGGTTATAAAAATGATTAATTTAGAATTGTCTCCAGGTTTACAGAACATTGAACAAATGACGCATCAGATGGCGGAAAGCATGTTCAGGCCAATTTCCAGAAAATACGACTCCAAGGAGCATACGGCGCCGAAGGAATTGGAAATGTTTGGCAAAATGATGCAGTCCCAGGGTCGTGGGAATCCCATGGATTCTCTTGGCAGCGATAAGAACGATACTGATGTCAAAATAAAAAATGGCGGCAATATGATGGGTGTGGTGTCAGTTGCTAACATGTGTTGGGGGGATGCTGGTTTGATGCTGGCCATTCCTGGACAGGGCCTTGGGAATGCCGCCATTGGTGCTGTCGCAACCGCTGCGCAAAAAGAACGCTTTGGGCCTATGTATGCCGCCATGGCCATTACCGAGCCAGGTACGGGGTCTGATTCAGCTAATATCCAAACCAGTGCTAAATTGGACGGCGATGAATGGGTTCTTAATGGCACCAAAATTTTTGTCACCGATGGTGAGCGCTGTAATGCAGTTGTTGTTTGGGCTACCTTGGATAAATCCAAGGGCAAGGCCGCGATCAAATCATTTGTGGTACAAAAAGGTACGCCTGGGATGGAAGTGGTGCGCCTTGAGAAAAAAATGGGGATTCGGGCATCTGATACCGCTGTTATCCAGTTTACTGATTGCCGCATACCCAAAGATAATATTTTGGGTTCCCCCGATATTGCCGAAACTGAAGAAGAGCGTAAAAAAGCCTTTGGTGGTGTTATGCAAACATTTGATAACACTCGGCCGATTGTTGCGGCCATGGCTCTGGGTGTGGGTAAAGCTGCTTTGGATATGACTTTGGCTATTCTTAAAAAAGAAGGAATTGAGCCCGCTTATGATAAAAGCCTGTTTAACAGTACGGCCCTTGAAGCGGAGCTGTATAGAATGGAAGCAGATCTGGATGCTGCCCGCTTATTAACCCTTAAAGCTGCATGGATGGCCGACAACAAGCAACCTAACTCCATGGAAGCATCTATGTGTAAAGCAAAAGCCGGACGGGTAGGCAATTACATTACCTTGCGTTGCGTGGAGATTTGCAGCAGTTTGGGTTATGGACACGAATATCTATTGGAAAAGTTTGCCCGCGATTCAAAAATTCTGGATATTTTTGAAGGCACTCAGCAAATTCAGCAATTGATTGTTGCCAGAAGGGTATTGGGTAAGTCGTCAGCAGAGTTAAAATGATCTTTGTTTTGCTCCTTTCTTTGGGTCAAAAGTGTAGATTTTGGGTGACTTTTTTTGCCAATTAATTATTTGCCAATCAATTGTCAGATGCCATTAATCACTAGCCGGTTTCAGATTTTAAAAATTTTGTATAACAAAATCTTATAAAGTCTGAAACCGGCTGAACGATAAAATCATTTGCAGGAATTTTATTTGCTGGAGAAGTTCTTTATCTTCACTGTCGCCTGTTAATCTCTTTTCTTGCTCTAGACGAATCGCTTCCTCCAAGGATAGTAGTATTTTTTTGTCAGGCATCAAATCTGAAAGTACGCTCATTACTTTTACCCCTTATAGCTTGGTATGCTTTTTTAGAAGCTCCTGGTTAATTGGTCTTTGAATCAGTCAGCTTTTCTTGTTTTATTTTTTAAGAGCAGCACGCTTTGGTGCTTCCTCCATAGCACTAGCATTACATTAATTGGGCAGCTGGTGCATTAAGTTGCCGATCAATGGAGTTGATAAGCGGATAAAGTAAAGGTTTTTAAATGAAATTGAGGGCTTTCGTGATCCAATAGAATTTTCTAATCTGAACCTGGGTGTTTGGATTTTAATGCTTGGGGTATATCTTTTTAATGTAGCTGTTAATAAGCTTAAATTCATCTTCTTCCAGGTCAATGTATTTAAAGCTAAGGGTGAAGTCATTTTGCGAAAAGCGTTGAGATCTAACCACTTCGCACTGAACCATTATTTCGGTGCCAGAACCAGGAGGCAGTTCAAATATCAGGGTTACCCTGGCATTCCCTCCAGGAACGGGCTGGTATCGATCTGATAGCAATGTACCCGCAATCATTTTGCTGCACCTTATCTGTAGCCCAAACCTTGATATGTTTGTTAATGTGGTTTCAATTTCAGTCTGGTCAGCGTAAAAAAGCGTAGCAGGCCAATCGGTATCGACTCTTGGGTATTGTCTTTTATCCATTGCGACATGCTTTTGGTTATTCATCACTAGAATGGGTAATGCTTCCTTAATTTATTTGATAATATTGTGCGCGGTTCTAGGATAATAAAATATAGCCTACTGAGCTCGATTAAACCGTGATCTATTTCATTGATAAGCACCCAGGCCTAAAAAGCCTGAATGCCTTTAGCTAAAAGTGATTGATGTCACGCTTAACTCGACGCCGGGGAAGGGATCCAGGGAAGGGGCACGTTGCACAAATATTATAATATTATTGTTCGCATCCTGCAGATTTCAAGGTATTTCTATAGCCATGTGATTTTGTATGGCCTTTAATAAGTTGAAAAATTGTTTTTCCTTCTCGATTTTTTGCGTTTATATCGAGCCCTTCCTCCTTGAAAAAATTAATGAATCTTTGGAAATCAGCTTCGTTTAGTCCGCGGTAGGCCTTAAGCAGAATATTGAAATCCCTTTTTTCGCCGCTTGTGGGTTCAAGCAGCAGAAAACGGCGAACCTTTTCATCGCTTAGTGTTTCATCAATGACTTTTGCTTTGTCTTTTTTTACGCTTTCATTTTGCATAGGAGGTCAAGGCCTGATTAACAGCAAGTTGTCGGAAAATAAGAGGTGGTTTTAAACTCAATTTGTTCAGTATAGCGTAAACCGCTGGTATGCCAAAACTATACTGGTTTACTGAGGCGGCTGTTTGTAAGGCGTGCTTTGCTATAGCTAATATTACCTCATGCTAATGTTACCGTTACCTGACGTTACTGTTTTACCCGATGCGGTAACATTGTGGTGGTTATTTAGGCGATTGAGGTATCAATGATATCCTCCTTTGTCTGGATTTCACTTAACTCTTTGAAAGGTATAAAGAGTGAGAAATTGAATAGGTTGGCATGAATGCTGCTGCTTTTTTTGACGGCTTATTAATAGTTAAGCATTAGGCCTACAACAACTAACTCATCAGCCGTTTCAATAGTGATAATTGAAAAGGAATTTTAAATGCTTAAAATATTTCAAAATAATAATAAGTTAGCCTCGGATAAGCGTAGCCAGTATCGTGTACGGCCTAATTTTCATCTTAAAGTATTCAACCGCCAAACCGGTATTGGCATTGGCCCTTTAGGCAATATTTCCAGCGGCGGTATCATGGTTTATAGCCATGAGCCTTTTTTGCCCGGCAATGTTATAGAGTTTGCAATGGTGTTGCCTGCAAAAATCAGTGGCAAATCCAGTATTGGTTTTAAAGGCAAGTGTGTTTGGTGTCGGGAATGCGATGGAAGCGAATATCATGAGACTGGGTTTGAGCTGATTCATCCGGATGAAGAAAGCGTGCGAATACTTGAGGTATTAATGCATGCTTTTACTTAGTTAACCTTGATAAAGTCTTCGCCTAAAGGCACCTGCTTTTAGCAGCGCCTTTTTCAGGAGGTGCTTACAATGCATAACCTAAACCGCAGCGCCCAATACTTTTCATGGGCGGGCTCTTTCCCCTGCATTTTTAGTACGCACATTAATCGGATTTTTCTGCTGTCAGAAGGTTAATGATTGTAAAGAACGCCCAAGGTCTTTATTGAGTTTCGAAACATTTTCAAACTGTTGCCAGTGGTGTCTGCTCTCTTGGTAAAGGCTTAACTCCACGGTATTAGCTGCTGTTTGTAATTCGAGTATCGTCTCTCCGGTCAGTAGGTCTACTACCACACAATAGTCTGTTTTGCAGAAGAGTGGATGTTTGTAAGTGGAGCGTTTGATATGTAGCCCGGCAACGGCGTATTCGTTGTTGTTGCCGAGTACGTCTTTGACCGCTTGAATTCTTTCGCTTAACAGGCATAAGTTCTCTAAACTATTGTTCATTGCGGTGATCCCCTGGACTGAGTTTTTTGTTAGAGATGATCGGGTAACAGGGCTGTAGTCTGTTCAAAACCCCATAAGCCACGCTGTTGACTACCTATATAGATAGACTATGATGAAAGTTTCTAGATAAACTTGTACCAGTTCCCTTTTTTACAATTTGCTAAATAAAATAGCAGCTTGCTCAGAAGTTCCCTGGAAAAGAGAGGGCGGTGTTTGTTAAAAGCAAAAAGCCCCGAGTAGGGGCTTTTTGCTATGGCGCGATTAAAGTTGAAATGAATAACAGCGTCAAATCAGTGTGATTGGACAACCGAAATAGCATTTTTAGCTTGTTCAACGTACTCACCCATTTTATCAAAGCTCATGTAGCGATAGATATCGCCAGCCATGGTGTTGAGGTTCGCAGCATACTCCATGTATTCCTCGGTACTGGGTAATCTGCCCAGCACAGCGGCAACAGCTGCCAGCTCAGCAGAAGCCAGGTAAACGTTTGCACCCTGGCCTAAGCGGTTTGGAAAGTTGCGGGTTGAGGTTGATACAGCGGTGGAGTTGGGGGCGATTCGAGCCTGGTTACCCATGCATAAGGAGCAGCCCGGCATTTCTGTTCGAGCGCCAGCTCTTCCGTATATGTTGTAGTAACCTTCTTCCATCAACGTGTGCTGGTCCATTTTCGTGGGCGGAGACAGCCATAAGCGCGTGGACAAGGGTTCAGTTAACTGTTCAAGCAGCTTTCCGGCTGCACGGAAGTGGCCGATGTTGGTCATGCAGGAACCGATAAAAACTTCATCAATTTTATCGCCAGCCACTTCAGACAGGGTCTTAGCATCGTCAGGATCGTTAGGGCAGCAAAGAATCGGTTCTTTAATATCATTCAGGTCGATTTCAATTACTGTGCTGTACTCGGCATCGGCATCGGCACGCATCAGGCTTGGCTTATCAAGCCACTCCTGCATTTTGCAAATACGCCGGTCAAGCGTGCGGGCATCGCCATAGCCGTTGGCAATCATATATTGCAGCAGGGTGATGTTTGATTTCAGGTACTCGGCTACGGCGTCTTCAGAAAGGGTAATGGTGCAACCAGCGGCAGAGCGTTCGGCAGAGGCATCGGACAGCTCAAATGCCTGCTCAACGGTGAGGTTGTTCAGGCCTTCTATTTCTAATACCCGGCCAGAGAAAACATTTTTCTTGCCTTCTTTTGCAACGCTAAGCAAGCCTTCTTTTATTGCGTAGTAGGGAATAGCATGAACCAAATCGCGCAAGGTAATGCCAGCTTGCATCTCGCCTTTAAAGCGTACTAAAACTGATTCAGGCATATCCAGGGGCATAACCCCGGTAGCGGCAGCAAATGCAACCAAGCCAGAACCCGCAGGGAAAGAAATGCCCATTGGGAAACGTGTGTGCGAGTCACCGCCCGTACCTACGGTATCAGGTAATAGCATGCGGTTAAGCCAGGAATGGATAATGCCATCACCCGGGCGCAAGGATACGCCGCCACGGTTCATGATGAAGTCTGGCAGGGTGTGCTGGGTATCAATATCCACTGGCTTGGGATAAGCGGCGGTGTGACAAAAAGATTGCATTACCAGGTCGGTTGAAAAGCCCAGGCAGGCCAGGTCTTTTAATTCGTCCCGGGTCATGGGGCCGGTTGTATCTTGTGAGCCTACGGTAGTCATTTTTGGTTCACAGTACTGTCCGGGTCGAACACCTTCAAGGCCGCAGGCCTTGCCAACCATTTTTTGTGCCAGGGTATAGCCTTTATTGCTGGCAGTGGTGCTGGCTGGAGCGCTGAATACATCGGATGCGCCCAGGCCCAGTGCTTCACGAGCACGGTTAGTGAGTCCGCGACCAATAATCAGGTTAATACGGCCTCCTGCTTGCACCTCATCCAATAAAACCGGGGACTGAAGTTTAAATTTACTCAGTACGGCATCGGTTTCATGGTTTTTTACCAGGCCTTGATAAGGGTAAATATCAATAACATCACCCATTTTCATGGCGGTAACATCACATTCAAAAGGCAGTGCGCCGGAATCTTCCATGGTATTGAAAAAGATCGGGGCAATTTTGCCACCTATGCAAACGCCGGCACTGCGTTTATTGGGCACAAAAGGGATGTCGTTACCCATGTGCCATAGCACCGAGTTAGTGGCAGACTTTCGTGATGAGCCTGTGCCTACCACGTCGCCGACATACGCGAGGGGAAAGCCTTTTGCTTTAAGCTCTGTTATTTGTGCAAGGGCATTATGAATGCCATCACGGGGGTTTTTTAGCATGGCTTTGGCGTGTAGGGGGATGTCCGGTCTGGACCAGGCATCCTGAGCCGGCGATAAGTCATCGGTATTGGTTTCGCCCGTTACTTTAAACACAGTTACAGTGATTTTTTCAGCTACTTTCGGCTTGTTGGTAAACCATTCGGCGTTGGCCCAGGATTCAATAACCTGTCTGGCGTGAGGGTTGGTTTTGGATTTTTCTTCTACGTCGTGGAAAGCGTCAAAAACAAGCAGTGTTTGCGACAGCGCTTTGGTGGCTTCCGATGCAAGGTCCGGGTCGTCAAGTAACTCAATCAGGGTCTGTATATTGTAGCCACCGAGCATAGTGCCCAGCAGCCTGGTGGCTTGTTTTTTATCGATTAAAGGCGAGCTTGCTTCACCTTTTGCAAGGGCAGATAAAAACCCGGCTTTAACGTAGGCTGCTTCGTCAACGCCTGGAGGAATGCGGTTGCTGATTAAATCCAGCAAAAGCTCTTCTTCACCAGCAGGCGGGTTTTTTAATAACTCAACCAGTTCCGCGGTTTGTTTTGAATCCAATGGTTTGGGAACAATTCCTTCGACAGCTCTTTCTTCAACATGTTTACGATAAGCTTCAAGCACGTTACAACCCTCACTTGCTATAAGATAAAACCTTTAGCGGACGCTACGCTATAAGGTTAGAAAAAAACAATGGATTTTAATGAGTTAGCCTAAGCTAGCATTAAAATTAGCTAAAAATCCGACGCCGCATTCTAGCAGAAACTGCCTGTGAATGTTACTTTCCAAATGAATTGCGACAAGCGGGATTGGATGGGCATGCTTGGGATTTGCTGGGAATGTTTTAGAAATCATTATGTTAGTGGAGATTGAAGGGGGCGGGCTAAAAAGTTACGTTGCACTTGGATTTTGAGAAAAAACTTGGTTTCAAATGAATTGCGACAAAGGCTTTTTGGAAATGGCGTAACTTAATGAAATTTAAAACAAAAATGCTGGCTGTAGCGTGGAACATTTAAGCTAAACCTAATGATTATTAAATAACCATTCATTAAAGTTGCTTCAAACACTACTGTTAAGGCTTTGAACGATAATAAATGCCTCCCAAATGTCAGCAAAATAAACATGCTCATCAGGGCGGGCTTGTTGTTCTAAATCCTCAAGCTGTTGTTCTGCGTCAGCAGGCATAGGGTATTGCTTTAAAAGCTCTTGAGCGGCCAATAACGCTTTACTGGGTGCAGTCATAATAATCACCTCTGCTTATTTTTAGCACGGGTGGTTTTTTATCAAATCGTCGAAATAATCAACCAGCTCTGGGGACAGGCTGTGCAAGACTTTTCTGTTGAAAAACCATATCGCAAAATGCTCGGCATGCCACTCGAAATCGTTAGATTCAGCATATTTTGTTAATGCTACAGTAAATAAAGTTAAGGTAAAGCTTGGCATAGTGTAATTTGGGGCAATGGACGGGTTATTTGAGGTTTTTATTATTTTTTTGTTGCGTACAATAACGGGCCTTAAGGATTTGCTGGATTTTGGAATCATAGCATCATGACAGATCTTTCTAATATTAAAGCCTTTCTGGCCTGTGACACACCGGATGCCTGGTTACTGGCCGCAAGGCAGCATCGGCCTGAGTTACTCATTGATCATGCCAACTGTGAGAAAAAAGCTGCGGCGACGGCAATGAATCTGCTTTACAGGTATATCGATAAACCGGATTTGTTGCGCATGCTGTCGCAGCTGGCCAGAGAAGAATTGCTGCATTTTGAGCAGGTGCTGGGTCTTATGGATGAAAGGTCGGTGGTTTACAGGCATCTTCCGCCATCACGCTATGCGTCTGTCCTGCGAGGGTCGGCGCGTACCCATGAGCCGGCTAAACTGATTGATACCTTGATTATCGGGGCATTGATAGAAGCCCGTTCCTGTGAACGTTTTGCGCGACTGGCGGAAGTGGCAGGCGATTGGGGTGACGAGAGCCTGGCAAAATACTACCGGTTTCTGCTGCGCTCAGAAAGTCGCCACTTTGAAGATTATCTTGCCTTGGCAGAGCAGTACAGTGACCAGCCGATTGCGGATCGAATAGCGCATTTTACCCAGTTGGAAAAAACCCTGATAGAAAGCCCTGATGATGAGTTTCGTTTTCACAGTGGTGTGCCGATAGACATAGGCTTAAGCTGAGGGGTCACTGACGGTAATCAATGTATTGTGTTTCAAAGCTGCCGTTTTGATAAGTTAAAACCCAACCTTGTTGATCCCAATCACCCAATACCCGTCGAATAGCTGCTTGATGATTAATCTCTAATGTATGTATTGCCGGGCGGTGAGTATGGCCATGAATCAAGTGTAATACCTCATGCTCTGCCATCACTTTGCGGACTTCCTCAAGGGTGACATCCATGATTTCAGTTTGTTTGTATTGATTGCTGCTTTGGCTGGCGTCGCGTAACTGCCGGGCAATTTCCCGGCGTTCGCTCAGAGGTTTGCTGAGCAGGTTCTTTATCCATTGAGGGTTGCGCACTTGTTGGCGAAAGGTCATATACTCTGTATCAAGAGTGCAGAGACTATCGCCGTGCATGAGCAGAATGGCCTTGTTATCCAGGGTGATAATGCTTGGATCTGCAAGCAGCTGGCTGCCAGTGGCTGTAGCAAAGGCGCTGCCAAGCAAAAAGTCGCGGTTGCCGTGCATAACAAAAATTTTGCAGCCAGAATCTGAGAGTGCTTTTAAGCCGGCAATAATCTCTGCGGTAAAAGCATCAGAAAAGTCATCACCAATCCAGACCTCAAATAAATCGCCTAGAATATAAAGCGCATCGGCCTTCCTTGCATCGTGCATTAACCAATGCAGGAAGGCTTGGCTTATATCAGAGCGCTGAGCCTCCAGGTGCAAATCGGAAATGAAATGAACACGCATGGCGCTGCTTGTTTATACCCGCTCAGCGCTGTTTATTATGATTGCAGCGGTGGGTACGTCTTTATGAAAACCCGACGTACCGGTTTTGCAGGCTTTAATCTTATCCACCACACTCATGCCATCAACAACCTTGCCGAAAACTGCATAGCCCCAACCCTGGCCCGACGGCGCCGTGTGATTGAGAAAGTCGTTATCTGCTACATTAATAAAAAACTGGCTTGAGGCTGAATGAGGTTCGTTAGTGCGAGCCATGGCAACGGTGCCTTTGTTGTTTTTAAGGCCGTTGGTGGCTTCATTTTTAATGGGTTTGTCGCCATCTTTTTGGCTCATGTCAACAGTAAAGCCGCCGCCTTGAACCATAAAGCCGTCAATAACACGGTGAAAGATTGTTTCGTTGTAAAAACCCTTATCAACGTATGAAAGAAAGTTTTCGGTTGATAGCGGGGCGTTTTCAGCATCCAGCTCGAGAGTAATATTGCCATAGGTGGTTTGGAGAATAACTTGAGGGTTGCTCATATGGGAATCCTGAGTACTAAAAGGTAAAGATGCTAATGATACAGATGTTAGTGCAGTAAGTGCAGTATAAGTGCAGTAAGTGCGCTAACACCTGTGTACTTATACAGTTATAATGGGCGTACAGATTAGCAGCTAAATTAATAGTTACAAGCACTTTGGGTTTTCATCGCCCAGCATTACAGGGTTTGAGTTTATTCGAATTAAAGCCTTATTGCTAACAATGTAGCTTAATTTTTATCATTTTAAAGAGGATGCTCAGTGTTGCGTATTTACAATACTCTGACGAGGGAAAAACAAGTTTTTCAACCTATCGAGCCAGGCAAGATTGGTATGTATGTCTGTGGCATAACGGTTTATGACTACTGCCATATTGGGCATGCCCGGGTCATGGTGGCTTTTGATATGATTACTCGCTATCTCCGCGCCAGAGGTTGGGAAGTTAACTATATTCGTAACATTACCGATGTTGACGATAAGATTTTTAACCGCGCCAATGAAAACCAGGAGCCCTATACCCAGCTCACTGAGCGATTTATTCAAGCCATGCACGATGATGAAGATGCCTTGGGGGTTTTAAGACCGAATGCTGAGCCAAGGGCCACCGCCTACATGGAAGATATTATTGCCATGGTGCAGACGCTGCTTGAAAAAGGCTATGCCTATCAGGGCGCAAGCGGCGATGTATTTTATCGCTTGAGCAAATTTAAAAACTACGGCCTTTTAACCAATAAAAATCTTGATGAAATGTTGGTGGGTGCCCGCGTTGAGCAAGATCACAACAAGGAAAATCCACTGGATTTTGTTCTCTGGAAGTCAGCTAAAGCAGGCGAAGCCAGCTGGGATTCGCCTTGGGGAAAAGGGCGGCCGGGCTGGCATATTGAATGCTCTGCCATGTCTACTCAGTGCCTGGGTAATCATTTTGATATTCACGGCGGCGGGCCGGATTTACCTTTCCCGCACCATGAAAATGAAATCGCCCAATCCGAGGCCGCAACTGGTGAAACCTATGTAAACACCTGGATGCATGCCGGTGCGGTGCGGGTGAACGAAGAAAAAATGTCTAAATCATTAGGCAATTTTTTTACCATTCGCGAGGTATTGAAAAGTTATCACCCGGAAGTGATCAGGTATTTCTTGCTTAGCAGTCATTACCGCAGTCCGATTAATTATTCTGAGGAAAGCCTGCATACCTCTCGTGGCGCACTGATGCGCTTTTATACTGCTTTACGTGATGCGCCAGAAGCCAGTACGCGCTTGGTCAGCAGTGAGTTTACTGAGCGTTTTAATACAGCCATGGATGACGATTTTAACACTCCTGAAGCCTTGGCGGTGATGTTTGAGCTGGTGAAAGCAATCAATAAAACCCGCGAGCAGGATATTGGAGCAGCCGCTTTGCTGGTGACTGAGCTAAAAGCCCTGGGGACAATTTTAGGTTTGTTGGGTGAAGACCCTGAGATATTTATTCAGGGTGGAGATCAGGACGGCGATGAAAATTTTCGGCGGCAGGTAGACGACTTGATTGTCCAACGTAAAACTGCCCGTGCTAATAAAGACTGGCCAGCAGCGGATGCCGTTAGGGATGCGCTTAATAAGCTTAATGTGGTGGTAGAGGATCGGCCTGATGGCTCAACTATTTGGCGTATTGAATAAATTTGCAGTTTGAGCCTGCCTGCCCCGGTATGCAATAGTTTCAGGCAGCGGTTAATGCAGCTTGTTGGCTGCATAAAGGGTGTTCTCCAACAAGCTTGCAACGGTCATTGGGCCGACCCCGCCAGGTACCGGAGTGATCCATGCAGCTCGCTGTCGGGCCGGCTCAAAGTCAATATCGCCGGCCAGCGAACCGTCAGCTTTGCGGGTGATACCAACATCGATAACAATGGCGCCGGGTTTTATCCAATCGCCATTGAGAAAAGCTGGCTTGCCCACCGCAATCACTAAAATTTCTGCACTTCTAACATGCGCCTCAAGGTTTCGAGTAAATCGATGGCAGGTTGTTACGGTGGCACCGGCCATTAAAAATTCCAAGCCCATGGGGCGACCCACCATATTTGACGCACCGACAACAACCGCTTCTTTACCTTTAGGATCAGTGCCGGTTGACGCGATCAGCCGCATTATGCCCTTGGGGGTGCAGGGTCTTAATAAGGGTTTTCTTTGCGCCAGTCGGCCCAGATTAAAGGGGTGAAGGCCGTCGACATCCTTATCGGGAGTGATCTGATTTAATACTGCATCAGTATCAATATGTTTGGGTAGGGGCAGCTGAACCAGGATGCCGTCAATATCTGCATCCTGGTTTAGTTGTGAAATTAAATTCAGCAGAAAATTTTCATCGGTATCGCTGGGTAAATCATGAGCGATAGAGATAAAGCCGACAGACTCGCAGGCCTGGCGTTTGTTGCGTACATAAACAGCTGAGGCAGGGTCATCACCGACCATAATGACCGCCAGCCCCGGTGCTCTCAAGCCCGCTTGCAGGCGCTGCTGTACACCGGCTTTTACTTCCTGTTTGACCTGATCTGCTATTAATTTGCCATTAATTAGTTGTGCTGTCATAGACTTGGGGCTGCTCATGGTTTTCAGATGCCGGGAATTTTCTCATGGCAAGCGCTCCATGGAAAGCTGTAACTGGCTTAATGCAGATTTAAGTGCTTGGTTAATCTGGCTTGTAGTGTTAACAGCAAAAAATCAATAAGAATTTAATTACTACAATGAAAACGAATTGACGATAACCTATCGGATGAGTATGATTCGCGCTTCCTTATTATGTATCGACTTAAATATCAGGCATATTGCTTAAAGATGTGCAGTTGATATCTAATGGGAGTTTAGAATGTCTAGAAATGACTTTTGAACACGAAAACGGGGTGTAGCGCAGTTTGGTAGCGCGCCTGCTTTGGGAGCAGGATGTCGGGGGTTCGAATCCCTCCACCCCGACCATTTTTGGGTGTTTGCTGGCAATGCGTGATCAGGGCGCCTGTAGCTCAACCGGATAGAGCACCGGCCTTCTAAGCCGGGGGTTGCAGGTTCGAGTCCTGCCGGGCGCACCATGTTTGTAGGTTGCTTGCATTTCGATGCTTAGAGCTGGATATTGTAGAATCCAGTGTGAAAGTTTATGGTGGGCGTAGCTCAGTTGGTAGAGCTCCGGATTGTGATTCCGGCGGTCGTGGGTTCAAGCCCCATCGTCCACCCCAATTCTTTTTTTGCTCTTTTTGTCCTATCTAGAGTTGCTGCATCATTTCGACTGCTTCCTTTAATTTAAAACGTTCCTGGCAAAGTATTTGCCCTGTTGAAACAACGGTGGCATTATGGCAGAATTTCGCCCCCCTGCTAGATAAAGCTTTTTTATAACTTATTGTAAAGTAAGTCAAAAATATTATTCTGCAAGGTTGTTATTTAGGCAATTTTGCTACCACCGTCTTTATTATTGAGGATACCTATGGAAGTCTCTGTTGAAACCCTTTCTGGTCTTGAACGTCGTTTAACTGTGGGGGTGCCCGCAGAAACAATTGAGGCTGATTTGAACCGCAAATTACAAGAGCTTTCTAAAACCGTCAAAATCAATGGCTTTCGTCCGGGCAAGGTGCCTGCGCGGGAAGTAAAAAGGCGTTATGGTAAGCAGCTCAGGCAGGAAATTCTCGGCGATATTATTCGTGACACCTTTGGTCAGGCTGTGGACCAGGAAAATTTAAATCCTGCTGGTAGTCCCAATATCGAAACCAAAAACGATAAAGCCGGTGAGTCCTTTGAATATACCGCTACCTTTGAAGTTTTCCCTGAAATTGAACTCAAGGGCTTGGATGGCGTCAAAGTGGAGAAGCTTGTTGCAGAAATTACAGCTGATGATATCGATAACATGATTGCCAATATCTTGCAGCAACACAAATCCTGGGAAACTGCAGATAGAGCTGCAGCGTTTGATGATCAGGTGATCATTGATTTTGTCGGCACTAAAGATGGCGAGCCCTTTGAGGGCGGTAGCGCCGATGCTAATCCATTGGTACTCGGCTCTGGTTCGATGATTCCAGGTTTTGAAGACGGTTTGGTGGGCCTTAAGGCGGGTGAAGAAAAAACCCTGGCGTTGACTTTTCCTGAGGACTATCAAGCCGAAGAGCTGGTGGGACAGCCTGTGGAGTTTAAGGTTAGCGTAAAAGAGGTTAACAAACCGCTTATTCCAGAGTTGAATGATGAGTTTGCCACCAAAATGGGCGTTGAAGGTGGTGTGGAAGCCTTTAAAGAGGCGGTGAAGAAGAACATGGCCAGAGAGCTGGAGCAGGGGGTTAAAAATAAGCTGAAATCCCAACTGATGGACAAACTGCTTGAAAAAAATGACCAGGTGGAGGTTCCCAAGGCGCTGATTAAAAATGAAATCCACCGTATGCAGCAACAAATGTTGCAGCAGTTCGGCGGAGGTGCCAATTTTGATCCGTCTATGTTCCCTCAGGATCTTTTTACAGAGCAAGCGACACGCTCTGTAACCTTAAGCTTACTGGTAGGCGAAATTATTAAAGCACAGGGTATTACAGCGGATGCAGCTCGTGTGCGTAGCACCATTGAGGAAACGGCTCAACACTATGAGCAACCCGAAATGGTGGTGAACTGGTATTACAGTAACCAGGAAAAATTAGCTGAGGTGGAGGCAAGTGTGCTGGAAGAGCAGGTGGTCGATTATATTTTGAGCACTGTAGAGCTGGAGGAAATACCTTCAAGCTATGAAGATGTTCTGAAGCGACCCGCTCTTGAAGAAAATCAAGAGGCAGCTGCATCTGCATAGCGCCTTTTTCTCGTTGTTTATATAATCATCAGAAATATAAAGAATTTTATATATTAGTTGAAAGCCCGTTAACAAAGCCACGAAATTTGAATCAAATAGTTGCATTTTCACCGGGAGTTTTAGAGGATTCAAGTAGAGGATTTAAATCAAGCGGTTTATGATATGAAAGAAAATTTTAAAAAAAGTGTTATAGTTGTAAGCAAAAACGACAGTGATCGTCGGCTATGATTAATTAATACTCACTTTTAATAAGTGTAAAAATGCAAAGGGCAAGTAGATGAATGATTGGAAAAGTTACGATAAAGTAAGTGGAATCAAGCAGGGCATTGACGCCGAAATGGCATTGGTTCCAATGGTTGTGGAGCAGTCTGCACGTGGTGAGCGTTCTTATGATATTTATTCTCGCCTGCTCAAAGAAAGGGTGATTTTTCTAGTCGGTGAAGTTGAGGACCACATGGCCAACCTCATCGTTGCTCAAATGTTATTTCTGGAATCTGAAAACCCAGACAAAGACATTAATCTTTACATTAATTCTCCAGGGGGCTCGGTCACTGCGGGCATGGCTATTTATGACACCATGCAGTTTTTAAACTGCAATGTTAGTACCACGTGCATTGGCCAGGCTGCCAGCATGGGAGCGTTTTTGTTGTGTGCGGGTAGTCATGGCAAACGGTTTTGTTTACCCCATTCAAGAGTCATGATTCATCAACCTTTAGGTGGTTTCCGTGGGCAGGCATCGGATATTGAAATTCATGCAAAGGAAATTTTGAGCATTAAAGCACAACTAAATGCCATTATGGCCAAGCATTCGGGCCAGCCTTTGGATTCTGTAGTTGCGGCAACTGATCGGGATAATTTTTTAAGCGCGCAAGAAGCAAAGAGTTTTGGTTTGATTGATGCGGTGCTTGAGCGGCGCCCTGCATAGATCCAAATGCAGTTAAATTAGTAAACGGAAACCCGAAAAGTTTTACCCAGGGGTTTTAGAAGTTTTACTTGAATTATTAAGCTTATGCTTGCACTTTCAATAATTCAGGATTTGGTTATCGAGGTTGACACATGACAGACAGCATTGGCGGCAAAGGTAATGATAAGGGCAAACTGCTGTATTGTTCTTTTTGTGGTAAGAGCCAGCATGAGGTACGCAAATTAATAGCAGGTCCGTCGGTATTCATCTGCGATGAATGCGTTGACCTGTGTAACGATATTATTCGTGAAGAAGTACAAGAAGATATCGGTGAAACCAGTAGTGAGAAACTGCCTACTCCTTACGAAATAAAGGAAATTCTTGGAGAGTACGTTATTGGCCAGGATCGGGCCAAAAAAGTCCTGGCCGTAGCTGTTTATAACCACTATAAACGCCTCAAAACCAGTGACTCCAAAAAATACGATGAGAACGTTGAGCTTTCTAAAAGTAATATCCTGTTGATTGGCCCAACGGGTAGCGGAAAAACCTTGTTGGCGGAAACCCTGGCACGCTTGCTAAATGTGCCTTTTACCATTGCTGATGCGACAACTTTGACCGAAGCGGGTTACGTTGGTGAAGATGTAGAAAACATCATTCAGAAGTTGTTACAAAAATGTGATTATGACGTTGAGCAGGCTCAAACGGGCATTGTTTATATCGACGAAATCGACAAAATTTCCCGCAAATCCGATAATCCATCCATTACCCGTGATGTCTCTGGTGAAGGTGTGCAACAAGCCTTGCTAAAGTTGATCGAAGGCACGGTGGCTTCAGTGCCGCCTCAGGGTGGAAGAAAACATCCGCAGCAGGAATTTTTACAGGTTGATACATCCAACATTTTGTTTATATGTGGCGGTGCTTTTGCCGGTTTGGACAGAGTTATTCAGGAGCGGTCAGATAAATCCGGCATAGGTTTTAGTGCGAGGATTAAAAGCAAAGAAAACATTAAAAATATTGGCCAAACTATTAAAGATGTTGAGCCAGAAGATTTAGTTAAATACGGCTTAATCCCTGAATTTGTTGGTCGTCTGCCCGTTATCGCCACTCTTGAAGAGCTGGATGAGCCGGCTTTAATCAAAATTCTTACCGAGCCCAAGAACGCCTTGGTTAAACAGTATGCACGACTTTTTGAAATGGAGAATGTGGAGCTGGATTTCCGTGAGGACGCGCTGCGGGCAATAGCAAGACGAGCCATGGAACGTAAAACCGGTGCTCGCGGGCTTCGGTCGATTCTTGAATCAACCTTGCTTGATACCATGTATGAAGTGCCTTCAAAAGAAAATTTGACCAAGGTGGTGATTGATGAAGGTGCCATTACGGGTGACTCAGAGCCACTATTGATTTATGAAAACCACAATGATAATAAGTCGCAGAAGGCTGCGTCAGATTAGGGCTATATTAGCCTGAAGGGTTCGGCCTTTCTTGACCGCTTATCTCTTTCTTATCGCCAAAGCTTCTTGGCAGGAAGCTTTGGCGAGAGTCGTTTCCGGATTTCCCCTCGCCACAAGCATCTAACAGCGCTTGCCATACTGTACAATTTTAAAACAGCTGGCATAAAGTTTTATATATTGTAAGTTAACTTTAAAATAATTCTTGATTATCTAAAAGAAAGCCTCATATTTAAGTAATAGACTATATTTAACAAAATGACTGGTTGCTGTTTTTTGGAATCGGTACCGTGGGCTAAATGCTTGGCTTTGGTAGTGTGTTTTCCTTAAGAGGGTAATTAATTTGTGGAGATGCCCCAATGACTGTTCGAGACGACGATACTGAAGTTAAAAAGCATAGGTCAAAAAGTGCCTTGTCACTGTTGCCGTTACGGGACGTGGTCGTTTATCCCCATATGGTGGTGCCACTTTTTGTTGGCCGAGAGAAATCAATCAAGGCACTGGAAAATGCCATGATAGAGGATAAAAAAATCCTTTTAGTAGCCCAGCAAAATGCTTCTGACGATGACCCGGTTTTGGACGATTTGTACACCGTAGGAACGGTTGCTACGGTGTTGCAATTATTAAAATTGCCCGACGGAACTGTGAAAGTATTGGTTGAAGGGTTGTTCAGAGCAAAAATAAGCTCAATTTATGAAGGCAATGGTTTCTATCTTGCTGATTTTCAGGAGATAGAGAGCGAACCTTTTACAGACGCTGATGTTGAGCCAGTGGTTCGTTCCTTAATGTCACAATTTGAGCAGTATGTAAAGCTAAGTAAAAAAATCCCACTGGAAATTCTTACTTCTGTTGCAAGCATCGAAGAGCCCAGCCGCTTGGTGGATACTATTGCTGCTCATATGTCGATGAAAATTGAAGAAAAGCAAAAAATGCTAGAGTTTGCCGATCTAGGGGCGCGCCTGGAATATCTGATGACCATGCTTGAAGCTGAAATTGATTTGTTTCAGGTCGAAAAGCGTATTCGTGGTCGGGTCAAGAAACAGATGGAAAAGAGCCAGCGCGAATACTATCTGAATGAGCAAATGAAAGCGATTCAGAAAGAACTGGGTAGCCTTGATGAGGGTGGGAATGAAATTGATGACCTGGAAAAGAAAGTTAAGGAAGCAGGCATGCCAAAAGAAGCCTTTGAAAAAGCTTCCGCCGAATTAAACAAGCTGCGCATGATGTCGCCGATGTCAGCAGAAGCGACTGTTGTGCGCAGTTATGTTGATTGGATGATCAGTATTCCCTGGAAGAAAAAGAGCAAGGTGCGCCATGATATTGCCAAAGCCAAGGAAATTCTTGATCAAGACCATTACGGTCTTGAAGAAGTAAAAGAGCGGATACTTGAGTATCTGGCGGTTCAGTCCCGGGTGAAAAAACTCAAGGGGCCGGTGCTGTGTTTGGTGGGGCCTCCTGGTGTCGGTAAAACATCTCTAGGGCAGTCTATAGCCAAAGCAACCAATCGTAAGTTTGTCCGTATGGCCTTGGGTGGTGTGCGTGATGAGGCGGAAATAAGAGGCCACCGGCGCACGTATATTGGCTCAATGCCTGGCAAGCTGATTCAAAAAATGGCCAAGGTAGAAGTGAGAAACCCGCTATTTCTGCTCGATGAAATAGACAAAATGGGTGCGGATCATCGCGGTGACCCGGCATCAGCATTGCTTGAAGTACTGGATCCTGAGCAAAACCACACATTTAATGACCATTATCTGGATGTGGATTACGACCTTTCAGATATTATGTTTATTTGTACATCCAATACGATGAACATTCCAGCACCGCTCATGGATCGAATGGAAATTATTACTTTACCCGGGTATACCGAAGATGAAAAAGTAAATATTGTAGAAAAGTACCTATTACCCAAGCAAATGAAAAATAATGGCTTAAAGGAAAGTGAGCTGACTATTTCTGAAGCGGCAATAAGAGATTTGATTCGCTATTATACTCGGGAAGCAGGAGTGAGGAGCCTGGAGAGAGAAATTTCTAAGATCTGTCGAAAAGTTGTTAAAATGAGTTTGTTGACAAGCAAAAGCATTAATCTGGAAATCACGCCTGAATTGCTGGAAACCTATAATGGCGTTAGGAAAACTAATTATGGTAAGGCCGAAAAAGATGATCGCATTGGTCAGGTAACGGGCCTGGCATGGACATCAGTTGGCGGAGAATTGCTCACTATTGAAGCAGCGTCTGTACCGGGTAAGGGGCAACAAATTAAAACCGGTTCTTTGGGTGAAGTTATGCAGGAGTCCATTCAGGCTGCGCTTACGGTGGTCAAAAGCCGAAGCAGCGTTTTGGGAATCTTGCCCGATTATATGGAAAAACACGATGTTCATATCCATGTTCCTGAAGGCGCCACACCCAAGGATGGCCCCAGTGCTGGTGTCGGTATGTGCACAGCTTTGGTGTCGGTCTTTACGGGAATTCCGGTAAAGGCAACGGTAGCGATGACTGGCGAAATTACCTTGCGGGGAGAGGTGTTACCAATTGGTGGGCTGAAGGAAAAATTGCTGGCAGCACACCGCGGTGGAATTAAAACCGTTATCATTCCAGAAGAAAACCAACGGGACTTGAAAGAAATTCCGGATAACATTAAGCAAAATCTTGATATCAAAGCAGTAAAATGGATAGATGAAGTGCTTGAGATTGCTTTGCAGAAAATGCCTACGCCGTTATCTGCGAAAGAATTGTCCGATTTGGCGACAAAAAAAGCTAAAGATGATGATGCCGG
>JBECKY010000098.1:0-35302 GCA_040235475.1 Pseudomonadales bacterium | reverse complement strand
TTTGGTCAGTGGTGCTTTAAAATGGGCTGTGGTTTAAAACCCACAAACAGAAAAATCGATAAGAAACATTATGAAGTGAAAAAATTTAACCACGCGGGTTTATCAGTTCGTAGCTATATTAAAAACTTGAACACCCACCCTGCTTATAAAAAGCTAAGACGTCTACGCGCCAACGCTCGCCTCCAACATGGCTATGTTACTGGCATGTCGCTGCTTAGCGGACTGCGACATTACTCTGCGATGGGGGATGCCTATGCTGACAGTCTGCGCAATATCATTAGTCATAATAAGCTTGATGAAATTTTAAGCCCTACGCTTAACTAATTATTTTTGGCGAAGGTTTTTGATGCGCAAGATCGTTACGCCTGATGAAACGGGGTACTCAGTTCGTGTACAGCTTCAATAAACATGCCAGCATTTTCAGGATCTACGTCTGGTGTAATGCCATGGCCCAAATTAAAAACATGCCCACAGCCTGGACCAAAACTTTCCAACAAGCGTTGCACTTCTTTGCGGATTTTTTCTGGTGATGCATAAAGCATGGCGGGATCCATGTTACCTTGCAAAGCCACTTTATCGCCCACTCGTCGACGGGCATCACCAAGCTCGACAGTCCAATCAAGCCCCACGCAATGGCAACCTGTTGCTGCGATACTTTCCAGCCACAAACCACCGGCTTTGGTGAATAGTATCGCCGGCACTTCACGACCCTGGTTTTCTTTAATCAGACCTGCGACTATTTTTTGCATATATTGTAATGAAAACTCCTGGTATGCGGGCGTGCTTAATGCACCGCCCCAGGTGTCAAAGATCTGTACTGCTTGCGCACCCGCAATGATTTGCGCATTAAGATAATCAATCACTGACAGTGCCAGCTTGTCCAGTAATTCATGGGCAACTTCAGGCTGATCATAAATCATTTTTTTCAGGTGCCGAAAATCTTTGCTGCTACCACCTTCAACCATATAGGTTGCCAACGTCCAGGGGCTGCCAGAAAAACCGATCAAGGGTACTCGACCATTAAGCTCATTGCGTATCACTCGCACCGCATCAACCACATAAGAAAGATCATCGGTCGCCTTTACCAGGGGTAATGCGGAGACTTCTTTGGCTGTACGAACGGTTTTTTTAAAACGCGGGCCTTCGCCTTCTTCAAAATACAGGCCCAAACCCATGGCATCAGGAATGGTTAAAATATCGGAAAATAAAATGGCTGCGTCCAGTGAAAAACGCTCAAGCGGTTGCAAGGTAACTTCGCAGGCAAGTTCAGGGTTTTTGCACAGGCTCATAAAGTCACCGGCCCTGGCTCTTGCCGCACGATACTCCGGCAAGTAACGGCCCGCCTGGCGCATCATCCATACCGGCGTTACGTCGACAGGTTGCTTTAGCAGGGCGCGCAGAAAGCGGTCATTTTTAAGCTCAGGTAAAACATCGGTATTGGACATGCTCGGAGCTCCAACTAAGTCTGCTGTTAACGCTTTAGTTTTTCGTTAAGGAGCGCAAGCTCTAAACGTCAAGATAATTGAGTATGCCTTCAGCTGCCTGACGACCTTCCCATATGGCGGTTACTACTAAATCAGAACCTCTCACCATATCACCGCCGGCAAAGATTTTTGGATTGGTGGTTTGAAATCCATATTCACCGTGCTCCGGCGCAATCACACCCCCCCAGTCATTAATCTGGACATTAACATCTTCAAACCAGGACTGCGGATTAGGCTGAAAACCAAAAGCAATCACCACGGCATCGGCAGGAATAATCTGCTCACTTCCTGGAATAGCTTCGGGGCGACGGCGACCGCGCTCATCAGCTTCACCAAGGCGGGTTTCAACCACTTTGACACCTTCAACACGGTCATCACCTACCAGCTCAACCGGCTGGCGGTTAAATAAGAACTGTACACCTTCTTCTTTTGCATTGGACACTTCGCGACGCGAGCCCGGCATGTTCTCTTCATCACGGCGATAAGCGCAAGTTACTGAGCTTGCTCCCTGACGAATAGCAGTGCGATTACAATCCATTGCAGTATCACCACCGCCGAGAACAACAACCTGCTTACCTTTAAAGTCAATAAAGTCATCGGCCGACTTTTCGAAACCAAGGTTTCTATTCACGCTGGAGATCAAGTACGGCAGGGCTTCGTAAACACCAGGCAGGTCTTCACCGGGGAAGCCGCCTTTCATGTATGTGTAGGTCCCCATGCCCAAAAAAACCGCATCGTATTCGTTAAGAATGTCTGCAAACGCAATATCTTTACCAACATCAACACCCAATTTGAATTCAATGCCCATGGATTCAAAAATTTCGCGACGACGACTCATCACGGTTTTTTCCAACTTAAACTCAGGTATACCAAAGGTGAGCAATCCGCCTATTTCTTCATATCGATCAAACACCACCGGCTTCACCCCGGCTCTAACCAGAACGTCAGCACAACCTAAGCCGGCAGGCCCGGCACCAATCACGGCGACTTTTTTGTCCGTTGCTACAACATTGGATAAGTCTGGACGCCAGCCGTTATTAAATGCGGTATCAACAATGTATTTTTCTGTGGAGCCGATGGTCACAGCACCAAAACCATCGTTGAGGGTGCAGGCGCCTTCACAAAGACGATCCTGGGGACAAACCCGCCCACAGACTTCCGGCAGAGTATTGGTTTGATGGCATAGTTCAGCCGCTTGCTCAATATTACCTTCTGCTGCCAGTCTTAACCAATCGGGAATGTAATTATGCACCGGGCATTTCCACTCGCAATAGGGGTTACCACAATCAAGGCAGCGATGGGCTTGATTACTTACCTGTTCTTTTTCATACAGGTTATAAATTTCCACGTAGCCGGCTCGACGCTCTTGCAAAGGCTTTTTATTGGGGTCGCGTCGCCCTACGTCTATAAATTGGAAATTATTTTTTAATACCTTTGCCATTTAGCAAACCTCAATAATCAACACACTACAATTGATTTTTTGCACACATTTTCTAACTTTAATTAACAAGGGTTGCGTTGCCGCTTACCGGTTTACTCTGGCCTCGACCGGGTATTATCCAGAAGCTGCTCAAGACTGGCTGCTTTGGGTTTTACCAGCCAGAATTTTGGCAGATAACCGGAGAAATCCTCTAACACGTAACGCCCCCAAACACTTTGGGTTTCTGCCACATAGTCACGCAAGGTGTTGCGCAAGTAGTTGCGATAACCTTCCATGGATTCCCCAGCAATGCGTTTTAGTTCCACCTCAGGATTGTTACGGTCAAAAAACCTGTTATCGATATCAAGCACAATCGCAAAACCACCGGTCATTCCCGCACCAAAGTTAGTGCCCGTACTGCCTAACACAATCACAACCCCGCCGGTCATGTATTCACAGCAGTGATCACCCACACCTTCAACCACAGCTAAGGCGCCTGAGTTACGCACGCCAAAGCGCTCGCCAGACTGACCCGAAGCAAACAGCTGGCCTCCAGTAGCACCGTACAAACAGGTATTACCCACAATAGTGGTTTCATGACTGGCAAAGGTGCTGCCTTGAGGTGGGGTTATAATCAGTTTACCACCGGCCATGCCTTTGCCCACGTAATCATTGGCATCGCCTTCAAGATACATATTTAAACCACCGGCATTCCAAACGCCAAAACTTTGTCCAGCACTACCCTTGAAACGAACCGTCACTGGATTTTTTTCCATACCTCGGTTACCGTGACGTTTGGCGATTTCGCCCGACACTCTGGCACCGATGGAGCGGTCACAGTTGGTAATGGCATAACTGAATTCCCCGCCGGAGGTGGCTTCAATGGCTGGCAGCATGTCAGCAACCATTTTCTCAGCCAAAACACCTTGATCAAAGGGAACGTTTTTTGTTTGGGTACAGTATTGCGCCTTATCACTCGCAATCGAATCATTGCGCAGAATGGGCGTTAAATCCAGATTCGCCTGTTTCGCGGTGGTGCCTTCTATAATTTCAAGTAAATCTGTTCTCCCAATCAATTCATTGATGCTTCTAACCCCAAGGAGCGCAAGATATTCGCGGGTTTCTTCGGCAACAAAACGGAAATAGTTCGCCACCATTTCAGGGCCGCCAATAAAATGTTCTTCGCGCAATTTTTCCTGCTGGGTAGCCACACCTGTGGCGCAATTATTTAAATGACAAATTCTTAAGTATTTACATCCCAGAGCAATCATTGGAATGGTGCCAAAACCAAAACTTTCAGCACCCAATATAGCGGCCTTTATAACATCCAAACCACTTTTCAATCCGCCATCGGTTTGCAGGCGAACCTTGCTCCTTAAGTCATTACTGCGCAGTGCCTGCTGCGCTTCACTTAAACCCAGCTCCCAGGGTGAGCCGGCATAGCGAATGGAGCTTAAAGGGCTTGCTGCCGTGCCGCCATCGTAACCGGAAATGGTAATCAGGTCAGCATAGGCTTTGGCCACACCTGCAGCCACGGTACCAACACCTGGCTCTGAAACCAATTTCACCGACACCAGGGCTTCTGGGTTCACTTGCTTTAAATCGAAAATTAACTGCGCGAGATCTTCGATGGAATAAATATCGTGATGGGGTGGCGGTGATATTAAAGTCACCCCCGGCACAGAATAGCGCAGGCGCGCAATCAGTTCGTTAACTTTACCGCCAGGCAGTTGTCCACCTTCACCAGGTTTTGCCCCTTGGGCAATTTTAATCTGCAAAACTTCGGCATTCACCAGATAATGAGGCGTAACCCCAAACCGGCCCGATGCAACTTGCTTGATTTTGGACATTTTTTCAGTGCCATAACGATCCGGGTCTTCACCACCTTCGCCGGAATTGGAACGCCCACCCAAACTGTTCATGGCGATGGCGATGGCTTCGTGGGCTTCCGGTGACAGTGCACCCAAAGACATGCCCGCGGAATCAAAACGCGGCAGGATGGCTTCGAAAGGTTCAACGTCTGCCAAAGCTATTGGGTCAATATTGGCTTTGAACTTGAACAAATCACGCAGGGTCGCAATGGGACGCCCTTCAATTAATGCGACAAAATCTTTATAGGCACTTTTATCGCCACTTTGCACCGCTTTATGCAGGGCATGCACCACATCAGGATTATAGGCATGGTATTCCTTGCCATAAACAAACTTCAGCAAGCCTCCTTGCTCGATGGGTTTACGCGGATTCCAGGCATTTTTAGCCAGCTTCTGCTGATCCTGCTCAATATGCTCAAATCCAGCACCCTGGATACGACTGCTAACCCCGCAAAAACACAAATCCACCACCTCATCGTGCAAGCCTACGGCTTCAAACAATTGCGCACCGCGATAAGAGACAATGGTAGAGATCCCCATTTTTGAAAGAATTTTTAGCAGGCCTTTTTTGATACCTTTGCGGTATTTTTTGTGGGTTTCGGGTGCCGCCTCTGAAAGCTCACCGCTTGCGACCAGATCAGCAAGAATTTCATAGCTCAGATACGGATAAATAGCCGTGGCGCCAAAAGCAATCAGGGTGGCAAAATGGTGTGGATCTCTGGCTGTTGCGGTTTCAACAATAATGTTGGCGTCACAGCGCAAGCCTTTTTTAATAAGACGATGATGCACAGCACCGGTAGCCATTAAGGCATGTACTGGCAAGCTCTGCTGTGAAATATTGCGATCAGAAAGCACCAGAATCACTTTGCCATTTCTAATCGCCTGCTCTGCCTGGTCACAGATATCTAGAATAGCCTGCCTAAGATCTTTAGCGGCTTTTGAACTTGTAGATTGGCCGTTTGTAAATTGATAGTTAAGATCAATATGCTCCACCTCATAACCCGGGCGATCCATATTGATTAATTGCGTGTATTTACGGTGCGATAAAACTGGCGAGGTTAAAATAGCCCTGTCAGCATGTTCCAGAGTTTCCTCGAAAACATTTTTTTCCGCTCCAATGCAGGTCTCAAGAGACATCACAATGGCTTCACGCAAGGGATCTATAGGCGGGTTGGTAACCTGGGCAAACAGCTGTCGAAAATAATCATACAGTGGTCTTTGCTGGATCGACAAAACCGCCATCGGTGTATCGTCGCCCATGGAGCCCGTGGCTTCCTGGGCGGTTTCGGCCAAGGGGCGCAGCACTTGCTGCCTTTCTTCAAAAGACACATTAAACAGCTTTTGATAAGTTTTTAATTGCTCACCTTCAATAGGCTGGCGGCTTTGCACACCTTCTACCAAAGTCGCCTCAATGCGGTAGGCTTTTTCGGCCAACCAACGCTTGTAGGGCTTCCTGATTTTTAGCCGCCGATCTATTTCATCAGACTGCAGCACTTCACCGCTTTGCGTATCAACCGCCAGTATCTGACCCGGCCCGACTCGACCTTTTGCCACTACGTCTTCCGGCTGATAATCATACACCCCGATTTCTGACGCCAGGGTGATAAAACCATTCTTGGTAATCACCCAGCGGGCCGGTCTTAAGCCGTTACGATCCAGCATGCAAACCGCATAACGTCCTTCGGTTAGCACAACCCCCGCTGGCCCATCCCAGGGCTCCATGTGCATGGAGTTGTATTCATAAAACGCTCTAAGATCAGCATCCATGTTGTCGACATTTTGCCAGGCTGGGGGCACCATCATGCGGATGGCCTGAAACATGTCCATGCCACCGACCAATAACACTTCCAGCATATTGTCCATTGATGAGGAATCGGAACCGCTACGATTAACCAGCGGCTCAATGGATTCAATATCCGGCAAGTGTTCACTTTTAAACTTACTGGATCGAGCAAGCGCCCAATTACGGTTTCCCATGATAGTGTTAATTTCACCATTATGTGCAAGAAACCGAAACGGCTGTGCCAATGGCCACTTAGGCAAGGTGTTAGTAGAAAAACGCTGGTGAAAAACCACAATGGCGGTTTCCAGCTTGGTGTCGCTTAAGTCTTTATAAAACTTAGGCAGATCCACCGGCATGACCAAGCCTTTGTAGGAGATAACACCGGCAGAAAGGCTGGCAATGTAAAAATCTTCATCGTTGTGCAAAGCTTTCTCAGCAAGTCTGCGCGCATAAAACAATTTGCGATTTAATGCCGTATCACTTAAGACACCGCCATTAACAAAAACTTGCTCGATTTGCGGCATGGAGTCCAACGCTATCGGACCACACACACTATTATCAACCGGCACTTTTCGCCAACCGGCCAGCGATAGGCCTTGAGCCTTGAGCTCCTGCTCAATTATTTGTCTGGCCTCTTTAGCTTTGGTTTTATCCTGACTCAGGAAGACCATGCCTACGCCATAACTATCATCCAGACCGCCAAAAAGTTCTTTTCCCAGGCCGCGAAAAAAAGCATCGGGCTTTTGCAACAGCAAGCCACAGCCATCGCCTGTTTTACCATCCGCAGAAATGCCACCACGGTGGGTCATGCAGGTTAATGCCTTAATCGAGGTCTGCAACAACTCGTGGCTGGGTTGCCCTTGCATATGAGCGATTAATCCAAAGCCACAGTTGTCTTTAAATTCTCCCGGGTGATAAAGGCCGATGTGCTTTGCCGCTTGCTCGCGCATTGACAGCTTTTCCTTTAAAAAATAATCAGACATACATTTAGTTACTTAGAATGCTCCATCGCCCTTAGCGCCGGACGGTTGGAAAAAATGGACGGCCATTTTACACGTGAACCGCTCAATTCACAATCGAAAACGCTCCTCGATTTCAGTAAGCTATTGTTTTAAAAGAGAAACAGCTTGATTGCTGAGGATATCCTGCTGAATGTGCTGAAAACTGCGCGCCCAGGGTTTTAAATTTTGCAGTGTTTCTGGCAACAGCTTGATAAAAGCCATTGCAGATTCCCTGTTATCGAACACTCCGCAAAAAACCACATACCAGATTTGCCCCTCCCGGAGGGTTTGCAGCTTATATAAAGAGTGTTGTCCCACTTTACCTGAATATTCGCCAATAAACCTATCAACCCAGCCCTCTTCAGTCCCGCCAACAAGCTGCAGGGTGTAAGACTGGGCCTTTTGCTCAAAAAACCAGCTGTTTTTTGTTGCAATAACGGTTTTCGGGTCATTTCGCTCAATGGATGCATCACCAACATCCGGCTCACGCCAAACACTTGTGCCAGGAGCAAAGCTTATTACCGCAAGTATCAACACAAATACCGCCACCCCGCCCGCAGCCCATAGATGCAGCCTCGGCATGTGTGCCACAATATTTTTATCGCCTGATAATTCATCCAGAACACAATGCGTGGCCTTTGGAATCAAGCCCGCATTGCCCCGTGAAGCGCTAAAAATAGTGTCCAATTGCGGCCCTTGAAGCTTTAAGCCCTCTTTTATACCGGCTTGCTGGAATTTAAAATCGATATAGGCTGCCATGTCTTCATAGCTGAAAGGCTGCATCCGTAGCGAATGAAAATTTTGTTCAATGTTTAAAGCTTTGTGCTTGCGCGACAATGCCTCAAACACCCGCTCCAAGCCCGGCTCCGAAAAAAACACCCAGTAAATCGGGGTATTTTTTTCAACACAGTGCATGCTGCTCTTTAATATAGAAGTAACAAGGCCTCCTGTCAGATGGTGAGCATCATCAACCATAACCATTACGCTTCGCCCGAACTCCTGACTCAGCCTCACTATGTCGCTCAGCGCCTGCTGGAAATCTTGCGCATTTGCACACTGCGGTTTTGACACCCCCAAAGCCTCTAATACAGCTTTAAAAAGCGCGGCTTCACTGTCAAGCTGCTTGGCATTCAGCAGCAAGGCATTAACATCAAGCGCTTCCGCGTGGTGATTAAGGAACTCCTGGGCTAAAGCTGTTTTACCGACACCCTTATTGCCCAGCACCAAAAACCCCTGATTGGCGGGGCCATCGGCCCCGGAAAGAACCAGCTGGCTAAATAATTCGAGCAATTTTAGCCTGGACGGCTCAGGGAAAAAGGCCTGAGGATCTTCGCTGCTGATAAAAGGGTCTCGAGCATCCCGGCCACCATTGCTGATTTTTTTTGATTCAGCATGCAGACTAAAATCAAGGTGTTCCACATCAATGTCGGGCATACCTGTCAAGCCTCCTGTAAACAGCGCCTAAGGCTTCCGAACCGTTTTAATGTCGGCCCGCAACCAAACACTCCTATCAGGGAGTATCCCTGCTTAATCCAGAGCTCAGCGGGTTAACGTTTTTCTCAGCAACGGTTCACTAAAGTCTGTAGTTATCACAGCTTCACCCAGGTGCTTAAGCAAAACCAGGCGAATTTTTTTATTCAGGGTCTTTTTATCAACAGCCATCGCTGCTAAAAATTTATCCGGCGTCATGGTTTCAGGAGGGCGAACCGGCAAGCCCGTTTTTTGCAGAATACCGCTTACCCGTGCAACGTCATCATTGCTAATCCATTGCATAGCCATCGATAGATCAGCCGCCATATTCATGCCAATTGCCACCGCTTCGCCATGCAGGATCTCTCCATAACCCTGTGAAGTTTCAATCGCATGACCAAAGGTATGCCCAAGATTTAACAGGGCACGCACACCCTGTTCTTTTTCATCTTCGGCAACTATGGCGGCTTTATTTTGGCAGGATTTTTTAATCGCATAGGTGATGCTGGCTAAATCAAGCGCAAGCAATTTCTCTACATTGTTTTCCAACCATTCAAAAAAAGCCAAATCCTTAATCAATCCGTATTTAATAACCTCAGCCAAGCCCGCCGACAGTTCTCTTGCTGGCAGGGTTTTTAAGGTATCAGTATCAATCAATACACACTTAGGTTGATGGAACGCTCCGATCATGTTTTTGCCTTTCGGATGATTTACCGCAGTTTTCCCCCCCACTGAAGAATCAACCTGAGCCAGCAAAGTAGTCGGAACCTGTAAAAAATTCACGCCTCGTTGATAACTTGCAGCTGCAAACCCGGTGATATCGCCAACCACCCCGCCGCCCAGCGCTATAAGAGTAGTGCTGCGGTTATGGCCTTTTTCCAGCAAAGCATCAAAGATTTTCTCCAGAGTGCCAAGCGTCTTATATTGTTCACCATCAGGCAAAACCACCGTATCGCATTGTCGATCGTGAAAAATCTCTTTAATGGCATCAAGGTACAAAGGTGCCACCGTTTCATTGGTCACAATCAGCACCTGATTGCCTAAGACATGCTTACGCAACAACGCCTGCTGCTGCATTAAAGCAGAACCAATATAAATAGGGTAATCAAAAGCGCTCGTTTCTTCATTATGAAACTGAAGATTTATTGTTTCCATAAAGGTTCTGGGTACGGGAAGTAAGTTGTGATTGGCTTCATTGGAACATTTTAAACGCTTTTAGCTTAAGAGGAAGCCCTAAGGATACTATAAAGGCTAAATGGGGTTTAAGAGCAGCAATGTTATTCAGTCAGAATTATTAGCAATAGCCTTAATTTGACGCAAAATGCTTTGTGTTACATCAGAAATCTTGTCATTTCTGGTGGCAATAGTAATATCTGCGATTTCTTGATAGAGGGGGTCTCGCTTTTTTAAAAGCTCCCTGACCACTTTGTCACGATTTTTCGTTTGTAACAAGGGCCGTTTTTTATCTTTTGCTGTTCTTTTCAAAATCTGCTCTGCAGAGGCTTTCAGATAAACAACCAAGCCACGCTGCTTTAATCGTTGGCGAGTTTCCTTTCTAAGAATAGCCCCGCCGCCAGTGGCCAGAACAATGCCCTGGCTAAGGCTCAGCTCATCAATAACAGCTTCTTCTCTATTGCGAAAGCCCTCCTCGCCTTCAACATCAAATATCCATGCGATATTTGCGCCAGCACGCGTCTCAATTTCATGGTCACTATCCACGAATTCATATTGAAGTGCATTCGCCAATGAACGCCCAATAGTGGTTTTCCCTGCGCCCATTGGGCCAATAAAAAAAATATTGCTGGGTTTCATCATGGGTAATTTTAGACGCGGAAATTAAAACTCCCCAGCTGCAAAGTCGAGGAGTATCCGGGGATCATGAAAAAAGTTTCGCCGACTTTACTGTGCCAATATATTATTAACAATAGTCGGAGTGATAAAAATGAGTAATTCCTGCTTATCCCTCCCATCAACTGTTCTTTTAAACAATCTGCCGATAATGGGCAAATTACCCAGGAAGGGGGTCATAACTTCCTGGACATCTGATTGTACCTCAAAAATACCCCCTAATACCGCAGTATCTCCATTATCAACCAACACTGTGGTCTGTATTTCATTAGTAAGAATCGATGGCACCTGAGAGATCCCAAAAAGGTCGCCCACTGAATCCTTATTGACCTTGATGTTCATAATAATACTATCATCCGGAGTTATTTGTGGCGTCACCTCCAGTGACAATACCGCCTCTTTAAAACTAGTGGTTGCAGCCCCACTTGAAGAAGCCTCTTGATAAGGCACTTCTGTACCGGAAGAAATTCTCGCAGTTTGCTGGTCGGCCGTTAGCACCTTCGGTGTTGAGATAATTTCACCGCCGCCTTCTGCTTCCAGGGCCGAAATTTCCAAGGCCAACAAACCTCGGGCGAAATTCAGAATGCCAAGAGTCAGGTTTGTGGCATTATTACCGGCCACTCCCAAATCCACAACCATGGTATCGTCAATAACAACATCATCATTATTGAGCTGGTTAACCAACGCGTTTCGATTACCTGTCACAAAATTTATGCCGCTACTGCTGGCATCTGTTCTTGCCAGGCCCCAGGCCACCCCTATCTCCTTGGCAAAAGATGTATTGGCAATAACTATTCGCGCCTCTATGATCACTTGACGCACAGGCACATCAAGCACCGAAACAACATCCCTTACCTCTTGTATTTTAGCTGCGGTATCCTGGATTAAAATCGTGTTGGTACGCTCATCGACCATCAGTGAACCACGAGACGAGAGCAGGCTGCTACCCTCTGCGGTTCCTGTCAGCAACGCCCGCAAATCACTTGCCTTAGCATAATTTATCTGGATAAACTCCGAAGACATCGGCGCCAGCTCTTCAACCTGCCGATTGGCTTCGAGCTCCAGTTTTTCCCGTGCCGCAATTTCATCGGCTGGGGCAACCAGCATGACATTACCAACCTTGCGTTTATCCAGACCCTTGGTTTTTAATATCAGCTCCAAGGCCTGATCCCAAGGTACATTTTGCAGACGCAATGTAATATTGCCGCCAACGGTATCACTGGCAACCAGGTTTAACGAGGTAAAATCAGCAATCAACTGCAGGACAGATCGAACTTCAATATCCTGAAAATTAAGTGATAGTTTTTCACCGGTGTAAATAAAGGTTTCTTTACGCTTTCGCTCAAGCTCTTTAGCTGAAATCGGTTTAACGTCAAGTGTAAATATATTATCAGCCTGGTACGCCAGGTACTCATAATCACCCACAGCCTCAATAATCAATTTTGAGTGCCCAGATTCTTGCACTGCATCCACACGTTTTACCGGCGTAGCAAAATCCGTCACATCCAGCCTGCGCCTTAGTCGCTCAGGCAACACAGAATTGAGCACCTCGACAATAATTCTGCCGCCCTCTTCACGCATATCAATATCTGCATTCGGATCCGCCAGGCTAATAACCACTTGCCCATTACCTTGCTCACCGCGTAAAAAATCGATTTCTTCTATATCTTCCTTCTGTGCTTTTTTTACGCCAGAAGGCTGAGAGGAGAATACATTTTGCGCCTCCCCGGATGCAGCCGCCAGGCGAGTATCAACACCTTCGCCAACTATAATGCGTAATTTATTACCTTTACGGTCGGCCCGATAAGATACCAAACGATCCAAATTAATAATCAATCGCGCCCGATCATTGCTTTCTACAACGGTAACACTACGGGCATTACCCACATCGAGGGAAAATTTCTTCGCGGAAAGCGCACTGGTAACCCCGACTAAATCCAGCGAAATTCGGGCAGGTTTTTCAATTGAATAACCGCTAGGATCCGGCGGAGCCTGGTCAAACGTCAAATTAATTTCAACCTGATCCCCGGGAAGAGCTGAAAACTGCAAATCCTGCAATGTCACAGCCATCGCTTGCACAGAGAATAAAGTGATACAAAAACCTATCAGCCCGCTTATTCTACGCATGCCCCAAGCTCCCCAAGCTAATTGTCGCCAGTTGTTAACGATATTTTTTTTAGTGTGTATAAAATTTATCATGCTACCCTATCTCCGCTGGGGCTTAATCTGTCTTCAAAATTAGGTTTCTTGGTCTTTCAATCCACAGCTTCTTTCCGTCGGGGCCGACTTCTCCATTAGGGACAATCTCTACCACCTCAATTCTATTACTACTGATTAAGGCTATTTTTCCGTAGCTCCTGCCTATGTAGTCGCCTTTTTTAACGCGATGAATACCACCTTGGCTATCATTTATAATTCCCCAGAGCGTTGATTCGCCACCTTCTACCCGCTGGATCGTGCCGACCATGCGCATAGCATCAAAACTGAATTGCTCAAGGTACTCTTTCGGGCGGCTTAAATCCGGCTCAACCACTGATTCAGCATCAAATTTAAGCGTCGATGCATTAACAACTACAGGAGGCTCAAACGGATTTCGCATAGCAGCAGCGCTATAGGCAAAAGTGGAATGGGCCTTAAACTCCGGCAAGGGTTTTATTTGACCTTTTGGTTTAGTTTGTACTTCTTCAACATAGGTCTCAAGGTCTGGGAAATAGACTTTCGAACTACAAGCGCTTAAACAGCAACTTAGAACAACCATGCCGGCTTGACATAAGCGCTGTGAAATTTTTATTGATCTATTGTTCACTAGCCTGCTCACCTTTCTGCGTCATCATTATATCGATAAGTTTTCGCAACAACACTGACATCCAACTGACCATTACCATCCTTGTTTTTTGAAATCTTGAAATCATGCAAAGTCACGATACGGGGTAAGGCGGCAACACCGCTGACAAAGTTTGCAAAACTATGGTAGCCACCAACCACTGCTATATTAATGGGTAGCTCAGAATAAAACTCTGCTTTACGTTCCGCACCCAAGTCAATCGATTTAAACTCCAAACCACTACCCAAGCCGGTATGAGAAATATCTTCTAGCAAGCCTGGAACTTCTGTCTCACCAGGAAGTTGCCGCAATAAAGCACCAAATGAAACCTCCATTTCCTCCATTTGTTTTCTATAAGCATTTAAATTTGCCGCTTTAAAAGATTTTGTTTCAAAATCTTTTTTCAATGTCACTTCTTCTGCCCTGACCTTATCCAGCTCTACAAGCTGTGTTGATATTTGAAAATGATAACCGGCATACAGTGTCGCAAGAAATACCACTACAAAGATAACAACCCTGACCAACAAAGGCCATGAGCCAATATTTTCCGGATCAAGGTCGCGAAACGAATCAAGCAGCTTTTCGAGATCCATAGATGTCACTCTCCACTTTCTTTGACAGCAGGTTTGCTTTCTGTAAAGGTCAAATTGAATTCATTTGCAGTTTCCTGCTCACCAATGCTTATTTTTTTTTCTTTCACAGAGGACAGATTGGGGCTGGTAAACCATTCCGACTCATCGATACTTCTCATTAATTTTGAGATTCGGTTATTGGATTCTGCGATGCCCGTTACCTTGAATAAAGCGCCCGTTTTTTCTACTGTTGTTAAAAACATGCCATCGGGTATTCGACGCGGCAACTCATCCAGCTGATGCACGACTATGGGTCGATTTCCCTGCAACGCCTGAATTACATTCATTCTCTCTTCTAATTGTTCACGGCGTGCCTGCAATTCTTTTATTTCGGTAATTTTCTTTTCAAGTTCGGCTATTTTTCCCTGCATAAATATATTTCTATTTTTCTGTGTTTCGATTGAAGATGAAACCATGGCTTGTGCTATAAGAAATATTAACCCCGCAACCAATACCACCCCAGCAACCGTTATTATAAATTGTTGTTGTTGTTCTTTGCGCCTTTCTTCGCGCCAAGGTAATAAATTAATCTTCGCCATTAATCAAAGCTCCTTAGTGCCAAGCCACAAGCAATCATCAATGCCGGAGCATCGCTAGCCAAGGCCACAGCACTCACCTTCGAATCCAGGCTCATATTTGTAAAGGGATTGGCAACAACAGTAGGCGTACCGACTTTTTCCTGAACTTTATCTGATAACCCGGGAATAGCCGATGAGCCTCCGGCTAAAACGATGCAATCAACATCGTTGTATTGACTGGAAGAGAAAAAAAACTGCAGCGATCTGGCAATTTGTTGCACCACCGCATCAATGAACGGCATCAATACTTCAGCTTCATAGTCGCCAGGCAAGCCACCTTGCTTCTTGGCCAAACCGGCCTCCTCTACTGATAAGCCATAACGGCGCTGAATTTCTTCTGTCAACTGTTTACCACCAAACAGCTGTTCTCGAGTATAAATTGTCTTACCACTGTCGAGTACACTTAAAGTGGTCATGGTAGCGCCAATATCAACCATGGCAATGGTTCCGCCATCACTTTCAAAATCCATCTGCTCTTCGATCAGCTCATAAGCCCTTTCAACAGCATAAGCCTCAACATCAACAACTTTCAATTCAAGCCCAGCCACTTCCAAAATATCCTTCCTCATCTCAACATTTTCACTACGGCACGCGGCCAGTAGTACTTGTACACGCTCAGGATTACCTTCCACCTCCTCTTGCACTTCAAAATCAATAGCAACTTCGTCAAGAGGATAGGGAATGTATTGGTCAGCCTCGACTTGAATCTGAGATTCCATTTCAGCGTCAGTCATGCCAGCTTCCATCTCAATAACTTTAGTAATTACAGAAGAACCAGACACAGCCACCGCCGCAAACTTTGATCTTGCCTTGGAGCGACCTACCAATCTTTTTATTGCTTCACCCACTGCTTCCACGTTGTTAATATTTTTTTCAACAACGGTATTAGGCGGTAATGGCTCCACGCCATAGCTTTCAACCCGGTAACTATCGCCCGCTTTACTTAACTCCAGCAGTTTCACCGATGTTGAGCTAATATCAAGCCCCAGTAAATTGACAGCCTTTTTGTTTAAAAAAGGGAGATTCATAGTATTCCTTCAAATTTATTTCTTTATGCTAATTGAGCACTTACATAAACTTTATAGCTGATTACATTAAATACCAGTCTTTACTTCATATCAAGTTGGTTTCAGCCCCTTAAATCAGTTTATAATGGCAAAACATAAGTCAGTAATTACTAGCTGGCTTTTAATAAAACTTTATAAGTCCTTATAATTCCACAAATTGATATGAAACTATTTGTACTACTTCTAGAATTCAGCCTCTGGTCAATAATCTCTCTGGTTTGTGCGATAACGCTCACTTTAAGCAGCTTCTACCTTTACCTGAACCCTGACTTACCCCCAGTAAGCATGCTTAAAGAAACCCAACTCCAAACCCCGCTTAAAGTTTTCACCCAGGATGGCAAGCTGATAGCGGAGTTTGGCGAAACAAGACGCATCCCCTTAACGCTTTCCGAAGTACCACCTACACTTATTAATGCCATCCTGACCGCTGAAGATGATCGTTTCTATTCCCACCAGGGCGTTTCCTTAAAAGCACTTGCACGGGCGAGTTTTGACCTGATCAGCACTGGCTCTATCCAGTCCGGAGGCAGCACTATCACTATGCAGGTGGCAAAAAATTTTTTCCTCAGCAACGAGCGCACTTTTATCAGAAAATTTAATGAAATTATTCTGGCACTACAAATTGAAAGTGAATTAAGTAAAGAAGAAATTCTTGAGTTGTATATCAACAAAATATTCCTCGGTCACAGAGCCTATGGTTTTGGCGCTGCTGCGCAGATATATTACGGCAAACCCTTAGCTGAGCTCGATCTGGCGGAATTTGCCATGCTGGCCAGCCTGCCTAAATCTCCCTCAAAATCCAATCCAATTACAAACCCTGAAAAGGCTTTAAATCGGCGTAACTGGATTTTAAACCGCATGCTTAAGCTTGCACTGATTACGCCAGAGGAACACAAACAAGCCAGCAGTACACCGGTAGTTGCCGACTTCCATGCACTCTGGTCTGATGTTGAAGCTTCCCACCTGGCCGAAATGGTGCGCATAGAGATGCTGCAACGTTTCGGACAAAATGCCTATACTGATGGTTTCAGTGTCTATACCACCCTTAGCGCAGCGAAGCAGCAAGCTGCCAATCAGGCTGTACGCAAGGGGCTTATTGACTATGACCAACGTCATGGATTTCGTGGCCCTATTGAACGCATTGATATCAGTAACGATGATTTTTCTGATCCTGACTTCGCTAAAACGATTACCGATAAACTAAAAGAGATTCCTATAGCAGATAACTACCAGGCGGCACTCATCACTTCTTTAGACCAGGATAAGGCAAAAGCCCTATTAAAAGACCAATCTGAAATTCACCTCGACAGCAACAGCGTTGCTTGGGCAAGACCGTTTATTAACGTCAATGCCTTAGGGGCGACACCCAAAAGCCCTGC
Organism: Pseudomonadales bacterium; assembly: GCA_040235475.1. Taxonomy (GTDB): domain Bacteria; phylum Pseudomonadota; class Gammaproteobacteria; order Pseudomonadales; family UBA3067; genus JBECKY01. Next base: position 17,945 of record JBECKY010000098.1, on the reverse strand, counting down.
CGATATTCTTAAAGTTGGCGACATTGTTTATGTGACGCCCAGGCCGAACGGAGTCAATACAGAACAACAAGCTAACGAAAAACCAGAGGTAGTCGATAATACCGCTGAAATAACAAGCAATACCAGTCAAAAGCCTCAGCCACACCGGTCATGGTCATTGGTCCAAATCCCTGAAGCACAAGGCGCACTGATTGCTTTAAACCCTGATAACGGCGCTATTTTAGCCCTGGTCGGCGGCTTTGATTATTCTTTAAGTCGTTTCAACCGTGTCTTACAGGCTCAAAGGCAGGCCGGCTCAAATTTCAAACCTTTTATTTATGCTGCCGCATTAGAAAATGGCTTCACCGCCGCAAGCATAATTAACGATGCCCCGGTTGTTTTTGAAGATGCCAGCCTTGAGGCAACCTGGCGCCCGGAAAACTCCAGCGGCAAGTTTTTCGGCCCAACGCGTTTACGCGAGGCCCTGTATAAATCCCGAAACCTGGTTTCCATTAGATTGCTTCGCAGCCTGTCAATTCCTAAAGCCATTGACTACGTTAAAATATTTGGCTTTGACCCTGATCGTCTGCCAAGGGATCTTGCCCTGGCCTTAGGTAGTGCCGCAGTCACCCCCCTTGAAATGGCCACCGGCTTTGCTGTACTCGCCAATGGCGGCTACAAAATTGAGCCTTATTTTATTGATCACATCACGGACAATAACGACGAAATCATTTTCCAGGCAAACCCCGCCATAGTCTGCCGCCCACCCTGCGTGATGCAAACACCGACAACAACCCTGGCACTGGATGAAGAAACCAAAGATTCAACCAAAGACTCAGCAGAAGCAATTACAGACAATCAGCCAGCAAACAGCGTAGAGGAGGAGGTACTTCAAAGTGAAACTGTCGCCAATATTGCCGACGCCTCAGAACAGGAATACACACCACCGCCCATTGTCTATGCCCCGAGAGTTATGGATGAACGGGTTAATTACATATTAAATAGCATTTTGCGGGATGTAATTACCAAGGGCACCGGGCGCAAAGCGTCACTGCTGGGTCGTAGTGACCTGGCAGGCAAAACCGGCACCACGAACAATCAACTCGACGCCTGGTTTTCCGGCTTTAACACCGCTCAGGTGGTGGTAACCTGGGTCGGATTTGATGATCCACAGACACTGGGCGCACGCGAGTTCGGCGCGAGAGCAGCCTTACCTATCTGGATAGACTACATGGCAAATACACTAGCCGGCACACCTCAGCGCCTGCTGTCCAGACCTGACGGTTTAATCACCATGCGTATCGATCAGGAGACAGGGGAAGTGGCTGCCCCTGGGCAGGAAGGTGCTATTTTTGAAACTTTTCGTGAAGAATATGCACCCAAAAAACAAAGCAACAACACAATAAATGCCCAGCATGATGACTTGATTCCTAATGAATTATTTTAAGGAAGCCCTAATTAAGTCTGGGCTTAAAAATGAGTTTTTCCCCCATAAAAAAAGCCCCTGTTTTAGCTTTGAACAACAGAGCCAAAACAGGGGCTTTTTTACTTGCCAAAGCAGCCTACAAAGTTACAACTTTAACCATGGACATCTTCGACTGTTTTTAAGGGGTAATGCGCTGGATAAGGGTTCTTAGCCACACCCGAGTCCACCGCAGCCTTAGCCACCGCATGGGAGACTACAGTAATCAACCTTGGATCCATGGGCTTAGGTATGATGTAGTCCTTGCCAAATTCAAGGTTAAGGCCTTCATAGGCATCCATAACCACTTGAGGCACGGGCTCTTTTGCCAAATCACGAATAGCGTGCACAGCAGCAATTTTCATTTCTTCATTAATTGTGCTCGCCCTTACATCAAGCGCACCTCTAAAAATGAAAGGAAAGCCAAGCACATTGTTAACCTGATTGGGGTAGTCACTGCGGCCCGTAGCCATAATGATGTCGCCCCGGGTTTGATGCGCTAATTCCGGAAGAATCTCAGGATCAGGGTTTGCAAGTGCAAAAATAATCGGATTAGGCGCCATTTTATTCAACAGCTCTGGGGACAAAAGATTGGCTCCAGACACGCCAATAAAAATATCAGCATCGGTTAAAGCATCTGCCAAAGTTCTCTTGTCGGTAACATTGGCAAACGCGGCTTTATGTTGATTCAAATCATTACGACCAGAATGGATCACACCTTTGCGATCAATCATGTAGATGTTTTCCATTTTCGCGCCCATCTCAACCAAGAGCTTAATGGAAGCTACGCCCGCTGCACCCGCCCCCATACAAACCAGCGAGACATCTTCAAGCTTTTTATCCTGAAGCTCAAGTGCGTTGAGCAAACCGGCACAAATGATAATAGCCGTACCGTGTTGATCATCATGGAATACTGGAATATTACACTGCTCTTTTAAAACCCGCTCAATTTCAAAGCATTCGGGCGCCTTAATGTCTTCCAGATTAATTCCGCCAAAAGTGGGTGCGATTCTTACCACGGTATCAATAAAAGCCTGAGGGCTTTCTGCGTCAACTTCAATGTCAAAGACATCGATACCAGCAAAGCGCTTGAACAGCACACCCTTGCCTTCCATCACCGGCTTACTGGCAAGGGCACCCAAATCACCCAAGCCTAAAATTGCCGAGCCGTCACTGATCACCGCCACGAGATTGCCTTTGCTGGTATATTTATAAGCATTTTCAGGGTCTTTAGCGATTTCACGCACAGGCTCAGCCACACCGGGGCTGTAGGCCAGGGCTAGGTCACGGGCGGTCACAGTAGGCTTGGTAATTTCTACGCTCAGTTTTCCTGGTCGAGGAGAGGAATGATATTCCAGTGCTGCTTTTTTCAGCTCATCTGACATTATTTTTTTGCTCCTTAGCCTGGTACCACAACCTGGTACTGGTTCTTTTGTTTACTGCTTGGCTTGATTTAGATCGTGCTTGTTTTCCCAAGCCTGGCCCGTTTTTTAGTTCTGCCTTACCTGACCTAAGAATATAGGGCTGAAGGCAGACACAATAGCCTAAAACAAAGGCCGAGCACAATCCTGGTGCGAAATAACGCACCAAACCCGACCTGTTGCAGCATTTATAAAATAGCTAGCTTTTTTTGCGAAGACCGCCGAAGCGTTTGTTAAACTTATCGATGCGCCCACCCATATCCACAATTTTTTGCTGACCCGTGTAGAAAGGGTGGCAAGCCGAACATACTTCCAGGTGGATATCTTTACCCAGCGTAGATCGGGTTTTGATCGTATTACCACAACTGCACTGGGCGGTAATGGCTTCATATTTAGGATGAATTTCTGATTTCATGAGCTGTATGTACCTTTGCTAAAAAAAGCGCCGCCACCTGAGCACCGCCAGGCACCGCACTCGTGTCATTTTCACTAACTTTCTAACCCTGTTAACACAGGCTAGTTAGTGCCCGCAGGATAGGCAATAGAATCTGGCCCGTAAAAGCCGGGAGGCGAATAATAACAGAGTCCAATCTATAAGCAAGTAGCCCCTATGTTAATATACCCTGGCATTTGAGGTTTAGGTGCCAACAGCGATAAAAGGGTAAATTTGCTGGATCTAAACACTGTTTGCAGCCTACACAATACAAAAGGTTACTCACTTGAATTCAAAGCCTGTTATTTTAAACATAGCGATCCCTTCACCCTTATACAAAAGCTTTGATTATCTCCCCCCCAAAGGGGTTTCGGCAGAGCAACTGCAGCCCGGCCAAAGACTGACCGTGCCTTTTGGCAAGCGCCAAGTCACCGGGTTACTGCTGGGCACAAGCTCTAGCTCCGATTTCACTGTTGAGCGCCTTAAGCCTGCCGTAACCCTGCTTGATGAAACCGCCCTTTTAAGCCCAAGCCTGCTTGCCCTGGGTTGCTGGGCAAGCCAGTATTACCACCACCCCATTGGCGACGTCTTTAGCCAGATTTTACCGGCACTGCTGCGACAGGGAAAAGCCGCCACCGCCAAGGTCGACATGTGCTGGCAAGCCACGCAGAAAGGCCACATCGTCACTGCGGAATCCCTGAAACGCGCCCCCAAACAAGCCCAGGCTCTTGACATAGTTAAACATTCGCCAAAAGGCCTGAGCGAACCGGCGATCAAATCAATGGGACTGAGCTTAACACCCTTAAAAGCCCTGCAAGCAAAAGGTTTTGTTGAGCAATGCCCAGTAATTACAGAGCAACCTTTATCTTCCAACAAAGGTGCAAATATTTTAAAAGAAGCCCCATTAACATTGAATAATGAGCAGGCTGCCTGCTATCAACAAATAGCCCCTTACATCGCCGGGATCCATCCCCCGATGAATCAAACCCGCGGGCAAACCTTTTTAATCGAAGGCGTCACCGGCAGCGGTAAAACCGAAATCTATCTTCACCTTATTGAAAAGTGCCTTAATGCTGGCCTGCAAGCCCTCGTCCTGGTGCCCGAAATCGGCCTTACGCCCCAAATAGTCAGCCGCTTCAGGCACCGCTTCAACACCAGCATAGTGGTTATGCACTCAAGTCTTTCTGACCGGGCAAGGCTGGACAATTGGTTAAAAGCCCGCTCTGGAGCCGCGCACATTATCATTGGCACCCGTTCAGCAGTGTTCATCCCTATGCACAAACCGGGCCTGATCATTGTCGATGAAGAACACGACACTTCCTACACCCAGCAAGACGGCTTCAGATACTCAGCCCGCGACATTGCAATTATGCGCGGCAAAATGGAAAATTTACCTGTTGTGCTTGGCTCCGCAACCCCTGCGTTGGAATCCTTACACAATGCCCTAAGCGGCAAATATGCTTATCTGCAACTAACTCAACGGGCAACAGCAGCCTCGCTACCTGAATTCCGAACCCTGGATATTCGCAAACAGGCTTTATCGGGCGGACTGGCCCAGGCAAGTTTGCAAGCCATAAAAACTGAGCTAAAGGCTAACAATCAAGTGCTGGTTTTCTTAAACCGCAGGGGGTTTTCCCAGCAGCTGATCTGTCACTCCTGCGGCTGGCAAGCCCGGTGCAAACATTGCGAAGTCTGTCTGACCTTGCATAAACCGACACCGAAAACCGCCTATCAACCCATGCTTCAGCACCACCAACAATTTCCAGGCAAACTACACTGTCACCACTGTGGCTGGAGTATTCCGGCACCACCGAAATGCCCAAAGTGCGAAGATGAGCAACTGACTCCCCAGGGCACGGGCACCGAACAACTGGAAGACGTGCTCTCCAGGCACTTCAAACACCATGACATTCTACGGATTGATCGCGACAGCACCCGCAGCAAAGATGCCTTCGAGCAGAAAATTGAAAAAATCCATACCGGCAAGGCTATGATTTTAGTGGGGACACAAATGCTGGCCAAAGGTCATCATTTTCCCGATGTTACCCTGGTAGTCCTGGTCGATATCGATGCCAGCCTGTTCAGCACTGATTTTCGTGCCGCTGAACGCATTGCCCAGGTAGTCACCCAAGTGGCAGGCCGCGCCGGACGGGCAGACAAGCCCGGCCAGGTGCTGCTGCAAACCCAACAGCCCGACCATCCCTTGCTGCAAACTTTAATGCGCAAAGGCTACCATGGCGTCGCCCTTGAGGAATTACAGCAAAGAGAGCAGGCTGGCTGGCCGCCCTTTACCCACATTGGCCTTTTGCGTGCAGAAAGCCCCCACATGAATCAAAGCCTGGCCTTCCTGGAAGAGGCATACGAAGCAGCCCTGGCCGTGCTGAAAATGGAACCCTTCGCCCAGCAACAGCTTTCGCTTATGGGCCCCGTGCCAGCGCCGATGGAAAAAAAAGCCGGCCGCTATCGTGCCCAGCTGCTACTACAGGCTTACCAGCGCAAACTTTTGCATCAATTCCTGGATAGCTGGATTCCGGTACTTGAACACTCCAAAACCGGCAGGCGGGTACGCTGGTCCATTGATGTTGACCCTGCTGAAACCTGTTAATCTGGCTGGCTGCTTAGCCAATGCCACATCTTTAAGCCCCAAACCAGCAGGAAATAGACGCTAAAATTATGTATCATTGACTGCTTCCTAAATTTATCCCAAATACAACAGGCCATAAAAGACACCTCTCAATGAAAGACACTTTAACACCCCTGATTATTGACGCCCTAAGTACCTTAAAAAATAATGGTAGCTTAAACCCCATAAGCGATACTGAACTGCACGCCAAAATCCGCTTCGACCACACCAAAGACAAAAGCCACGGCGACCTCGCCACTAATATTGCCCTGATGCTGGCAAAACCCGCAGGCTTGAATCCGCGGACACTGGCACAACAAATTGTTGACGCTTTACCTGAGCATGACAGCATTGAAAAAGTAGAAGTTGCCGGGCCTGGGTTTATTAATTTTTTCCTCAAGCCCGCAAGTCAATATGCTGTAATCAAGACCATTCTGGAACAGGCAAATGATTTTGGCCGCAGCAATGTAGGTGCCAAGCAAAAAATTCAAATTGAATTTGTCTCCGCCAACCCTACAGGCCCCTTGCACGTTGGTCATGGCCGCGGAGCTGCCTACGGCGCTTCACTGGCCAATGTTATGGCTGCAGTTGGCTTCAAGGTTAGCCGGGAATACTATGTCAATGATGCCGGCCGCCAAATGAACATTCTCGCGGTCAGCGTATGGCTAAGATACCTGGCACTAACCGGCGAGCCTGTGGTGTTCCCCAGTAACGGCTATCAGGGTGATTATGTTATCGACATCGCTCGACAGTTGCACAAAACCCACGGTGAAGCCCTTCGACAGCCCTGGGCAACCATTGTGCTGGATATTCCCGCTGATGAACAACCTGCAAACGAAAACGCTGCAGAGAATACCAACGGTGACAAGGATGCTCACATAGACGCCCTGATAGAAAAAGCCCAGGCATTACTCAACACTGACTACGATAAGGTTTTCAATGCGGGTTTAGACAATATTCTTAATGATATTAAAAATGATTTGCAAGAATTCGGCGCAGACTACGATCAATGGTTTTCTGAAAAATCTCTGACCACCGGCGGCTTTATTGAACGAGCGCTGGAGAAGCTCGATGCTGCCGGCTACCTGTTTGAGCAAAACGGTGCCATCTGGTTCAAGTCAACGGCCTTTGGTGACGACAAGGACCGAGTAGTAAAAAGAGACAATGGCCAAACCACTTATTTTGCTTCAGACATTGCTTACCACATGAATAAATTTGAACGTGGTTTTGATCAGATAATTAATATCTGGGGATCTGACCACCACGGCTACATCGCCCGGGTTAAAGCCGCTCTTCAGGCTTTGGGTTACAACCCCGATAAGCTGGATATTCAACTGGTGCAGTTTGCCATTCTTTATCGCGGTAGCGAGCGCGTGCAAATGTCTACCCGCTCAGGCTCCTTTGTAACCCTGCGAGAACTCCGCGCCGAAGTCGGCAACGATGCTGCCCGGTATTTTTATGTAGCCCGCAAAGCTGATCAACACATGGATTTTGACCTGGAACTGGCGAAATCAGAAACCAAAGACAACCCGGTTTATTATATACAGTACGCCCACGCACGGGTTTGCAGCATGATGCGGAAACTAACTGAAAGTGACTCTGACTGGCAAAACCACATCGGCTTAAAAAACCCGCAACAGCTTAATTTGGAACCCCTTACTGAAAGCCCCGAGCAGGCTATAGCGCAACAACTAAGTCGCTATCCCAGCCTGCTGGAAAAAGCCGCAATGAATCACGAACCCCACATTATTGCCCATTATCTAAAAGAACTGGCGGGAAATTTCCATGCTTACTACAATGCACACAAAGTCCTGGTGGAAGACCCGCAACTGCGCAATGCCAGAATTGCCCTGTGCATGGCTGTGAAACAGGTTATTGCTAACGGCTTGCAATTGCTCGGGGTCTCAGCCCCGGAAACCATGTAAACCACCCCAGTCCAGATTTGTTATAATCCACAACTTATGACCCACGACTTCGCCAAAGACAAAAAAACCAAGAGCAAGAGCAAAAAACAGGCATTCTCTATGCCCCCTTGGCTTCTGTTGATGACCGGCATTGCCATTGGCTTGTTTGTCAACCTGCTATTCAACCTGGCCGATATGGGACCACTTAAACACCCCAAAGACCTGGTCTCTGCTGCCGAAAAACTAAAACATTCAGCCGCGCTTGAAGTTGAAAAACACCAAACCCCACGCCAAAACAGTGGCAAAAACACCGACAAGGCTGGAGACAAAAATCCTGGAGTAAACGAGACAAGTGCAGAGCTGAGTAAATTTACCCACAAACCACGGTTTGATTTTTATACCATCCTGCCGGAACAGGAAGCCTTTGTACCCAATATCCATGAACCCTTGCCGACCGATCGTACCGAAGCAACTACACGCCTTGCTACAAAAACAGCCGAACAAACAGCCTCGAGCAAAGATACCTTCTTTCTACAGACCGGCTCCTTTAGAGACTATTCAGACGCGCATAAACTCAAGGGCGAACTGATTTTAGTAGGGCTAAACGTCAAAATTCAAACGGTGACCCTGGGCAGCGGAGAAACCTGGCACAGGGTTCAAGTTGGCCCCTTTCAGTCGGAAAGAGCCTTGGCGAAAGCACAAAACACTTTAGCCAAAATTAACATCGACAGCATGGTTTTAAAGCAAAAAACCTGAACGCCTATAACTAACTGTTTATTAAGTGCTTTCCTCCTGGCACCTGACAATCCGAGCCACCCGGCCCGCCCGTCCCCTTGAAAAAATACTCGCCACCCCCATAACTCGTTGATAGCTTTAACTCTATTTCAAAAACGAGGCTCATTTTGGAACAATTTAAAGGCACAACCATTTTGTCCGTTCGCCGTAACGGTACAGTTGTTATTGGTGGCGATGGACAGGTCACCATGGGCAACACCGTTATGAAAGGCAATGCCCGCAAAGTCAGACGACTTTATAACGACAGCGTTTTGGCGGGCTTTGCCGGCGGCACCGCTGACGCCTTCACCTTATTTGAACGTTTCGAAGCGCAGCTGGACAAACACCATGGGCAACTGGTCAGAGCCGCCGTGGAAATGGCTAAAGACTGGCGCAGCGACCGGGTGCTGAGAAAACTCGAAGCCTTACTGGCCGTTGCCGATAAAGACGCATCCTTGATCATTACCGGCAACGGTGACGTAATCGAACCCGAACAGGACCTGATTGCCATTGGCTCCGGCGGCCCTTTTGCCCAATCAGCAGCCCGGGCTTTATTTGAAAATACCGAACTAAGCGCCAAAGACATTGTTGAAAAGAGCCTGGGTATTGCTGGTGATATTTGCATTTATACCAACCATAACCGCACCATAGAAGTATTGGATTATAGCCAAAACTAGGGAACCTTGAATGCTGGAAAGAGCCTGAACAACGCAACATCATTTAATATACATTAGCTTAACGAGCTAAAAATAAAGAGAATTAAGCATGTCCACCATGACTCCACGGGAAATCGTCCACGAACTGGATTGTTACATTATTGGCCAGTCCTCTGCCAAACGCGCAGTGGCACAGGCATTAAGAAACCGCTGGCGACGGATGCAGCTGGATGAAACCTTGCGTAACGAAGTGACGCCTAAAAACATCCTGATGATCGGCCCCACCGGCGTAGGTAAAACAGAAATTGCCCGCCGCCTGGCCAAGCTGGCCAATGCACCGTTTATAAAAGTTGAAGCCACAAAATTCACCGAAGTGGGTTATGTCGGGCGTGATGTCGACTCGATTATTCGCGACCTCGCTGACATGGCCATAAAAATGCTGCGCGAACAAGCGATCACAAAAGTTAACTCGCAAGCAAAAGATGCCGCAGAGGATCGTATCCTGGACGCCCTGTTGCGGCCAGCCAGAGGCCTTGAGCCAGAAAGTGGTGAAGGCAATTTTGCAACCCGACAGGTATTTCGCAAAAAACTCCGCGAAGGCGAACTCGACGACAAGGAAATTGATATCGACCTTAGCATCAGTAACGTTGGCGTTGAGATCATGTCACCACCGGGCATGGAAGAAATGACCAGCCAGCTGCAAAGCATGTTTTCCAAACTGGGCCAGGGCAGACAAAAAAGCCGTCGCATGAAAGTTAAAGATGCACTGAAACAAATTCAGGAAGAAGAAGCTGGCAAACTCATCAATGAAGATGAGTTAAAAACCTTAGCCATTGAAAGCGTAGAACAAAATGGTATCGTTTTTATCGATGAAATTGACAAGGTAGCAAAACGTTCAGAAACATCCGGCACTGATATTTCCAGAGAAGGTGTGCAGCGGGACTTATTACCCCTGATTGAAGGCTGCACCGTTAGCACTAAATACGGCACGGTAAAAACCGACCATATTTTATTTATCGCATCCGGGGCTTTTCACATGTCAAAACCCTCGGATCTGGTGCCTGAACTGCAAGGCCGACTGCCAATTCGCGTGGAACTGAATGCTCTGACTACAGAAGATTTTCAACGCATTCTCACCGAACCCAATGCCTCACTGACCAAGCAATACCAGGCTCTGCTAAAAACGGAAGGCCTTAATATTGAATTTATGGACGACGGCATAAAACGCATTGCTGAAGTCGCCTGGCAGGTTAACGAACGCATTGAAAACATTGGCGCGCGGCGTTTGCATACCGTTATGGAACGGCTCCTGGAAAGCATTTCTTTTGAAGCCGCCGATGTAGCCGTTTCACAAGACGGACAAGTCTTATCCATTGATGCCGCTTACGTAGACGAGCACTTGAAAGACCTGGCCCAAAACGAAGACTTAAGCCGCTATATCCTATAAGCAGCCCCAGCTGGCCCGGAAAAAGAATGCGCAGCCAAAAGGAATTTGTACAATTTATTGTTGAAGGACTGGCACCTTTGGGTACCGTCACCGCAAAACGCATGTTTGGTGGTGACGGTATCTTTCGCGAAGGCTTAATGTTTGGCCTGGTCAGTGAAGACACCCTGTATTTCAAAGTAGATGAAGCCCTGCGGAATGAATATGCCCAGCTCGATTGCGAGCCTTTTACCTACACCCGGCAGGGAAAACGGTGTCATCTGGGCTACTTTTCCGTACCCGCAGAAGCCCTGGAAGACACGGAAGTACTCCGCCAATGGGCGCTCAAGTCCTGGCAGGTGGCCGTACAAGCACATCGCCCGAAATCAAAATAGCTGACCACCCCTCCCCACAGCAAACTTTGCAACTGACAAAAACAAGACATTAAGCAACATCATCGCTACAATAAGCACGACAAGGCCCTTGCGCGCACTAACATTTAAGCATTGAAACCCATGACCAAGAAAACCACACATTTTGGCTACCAGGAAGTCGACCTGGAAGAAAAGGAAAAGAAGGTGGGCGAAGTATTCCACTCCGTGGCCGCCAGATACGACTTGATGAATGACCTGATGTCCATGGGCATACACCGGCTATGGAAACGGTTCACCATTGAACTCAGTGCTGCCAGACGTGGCCAAACCATTCTGGATTTGGCGGGCGGAACCGGTGATCTGGCCCTTCAATTTTCAAAAATTATTGGTGAGGAAGGCCAAATAGTACTGGCCGATATTAACGCCTCGATGTTAAACACCGGACGCGACAAAGTCATTGACAGTGGCGGCTCCAACAACATTGTTTTTACCCAGGCCAATGCCGAATGCCTGCCCTTTGCAGACAACAGCTTTAACTGCGTGACCATGGCTTTTGGACTTAGAAATGTTACCGATAAAGACAAGGCCCTGGCCTCTATTAATCGGGTTTTAAAGCCCGGTGGCCGCCTGCTGGTGCTGGAATTTTCCAAGCCGCGTAATAAATTATTCAGTAAAATTTACGATACTTATTCATTTTCCGTACTGCCCAAAATTGGCAAACTGGTCGCCCATGACGAGGGCAGCTACCAATACCTTGCCGAATCCATCCGCATGCACCCTGACCAGGAAACATTAAAACACATGATGGAAAACGCAGGCTTTGAACAGTGCAGCTATCATAACCTCACTGGTGGTATTGTTGCCCTGCATAAAGGCATAAAGGCATAAAGGCATAACGATCAGGTAAGCGCAATGGCCCGACACTCTCTTGCACACAGCATGACTTACAACACAGTGGAAAAAATCATTGGCGCTGCGTTGTCCATGGACCCAGTGGCGCAACGCCGCCTTGAAATTTTGAATGGCAAAGTGATCAGCATACACACTCATTCACCTGCATTGGAAGTTCTGTTGCTTATAAACAGCAATGGTATAAATTTATTTTCACAAGAACCCCATGCCGACACTCACATTGACAGCAAAGCTGAACATGCCATTCCTTTTGATGCCAGTATCGAAGGCCCCAGCACAGAATTAATCAAGCAACTTATTAAAAGCCAAAACTCAAGCTATTTACTCAGCGACACCGATAACAAGCTGACAATATCCGGAGACACATTACTGGTGCAAGAATGCCGGGCTATTTTCAGAGAACTGGATATCGATTGGGAAAAAACCCTGGCTGATGTTATCGGCGACATTGCCGCCCATCAAATCGGGCGCCAAACACGCGGCATGATCCGCTGGGCTAAAAAGTCTGTGGCCACCCTAAAACAAGACAGCAAAGAATATTTGCAATACGAAACCAAGGCATTTGTTTCAGAGTTTGAATACACTGATTTCGTAAGCGAAATACGGCAACTCAAGCAGACCGTGGATAAGCTGGAAATTCGTATCAACAAACTCATTGACTAAAGAATAAAATAACGCCAGAGGCCACTTTAACCTCGATTTAATCAGCCTTATCATTTAAAAAGTAGAGACCCCAGTGCGCAGACTGTTCCGTGTTTTTTATGTTTTACACATCGTTGCTAAAAATCGCCTCGATCAGCTTTTGCCATCTCAATTACAGTATTTACCCTTTAAAATTTTTCTTCGCAGCATGCCATCCGCATGGTTTCGGCGACCCAAAACCAGCAAGGAAGATCGCCTGCGCCTGACCCTGGTAGAGCTTGGCCCTGTATTCATTAAGCTTGGACAAATGCTCTCTACTCGACCCGACGCACTCCCCCCTGCAATAATTCATCAACTCGAACTGCTTCAAGACCAAGTACCACCCTTCGATTCTGATGTCTCGATTGCCATTATCGAAACAGAATTAAAAAAACCCATTACCGAGCTTTTTCTTGAATTCGAACGCGAACCCATGGCCTCCGCTTCGGTAGCGCAGGTTCACGCGGCACGCTTACTCGGTGGCGAAGAAGTGGTGGTTAAAGTTATTCGCCCCGGGATTGCAAAAACCATTAAACAAGACTTTGCCATTCTCCTGACAGCAAGCCGCTGGCTGGAACAAATCTGGCCAGAGATACGACGCTTTCACCCTCACAAAATTGTCGGTAATTATCAAAAAATCATACTTTCGGAACTGGATCTGGACATTGAAGCCAGTAACACTGCAAAATTCCGCCGCGGTTTCAAAGACTCCAGCCTGCTTTACGTACCCGACATCTGTTTCGACTACTCCACCCGAAATGTTATGGTTGCCGAACGCATCTATGGTATCCCCGTCACCGATACCGACACCATGCGCCAGCGGGGCGTTGACATGCAGGTTTTGGCAGAACGCGGCGTACAAATCTTTTTTACCCAGGTATTCAAACACAACTTCTTCCACGCCGACATGCACCCCGGCAATATCTTTGTCGATATCAGCAACCCCGAACAGCCCCGCTATATCTCTATTGATTGCGCCATTGCCGGCTCCTTAAGCAAACAAGATCAACTGTTCATGGCCAGAGGTATTCTGGCCTTATTACAACAAGACTATTTGTTACTGGCCCAGCTCGCCCTTGATGCCGACTGGCTGCCAACCGATACCCCTACCCATGAGTTTTCGGTGGCATTGCAAACCGTTATCGAACCTATTTTCGAGCGCCCCCTCGATGAAATAGATTTCGGGCCGGTGTTAATCCGGCTTTACCAACTGGCCCAAGCATTTCAACTGGAAGTCAAACCACAATTCGTCTTGCTGCAAAAAACCCTGCTCCACATCGAGGGTTTAGGTCGTCAATTATTGCCCAGCCTGGATGTCTGGTCCATCGGCCGCCCCTTGATGGAACGATGGATGAAAGACCAGCTCGGCCCCAAAGCCGTCTGGAGCACAGTCAAGCAGGACTTCCCGCTTTGGGTGCAACAATTACCAAAAGTCCCCTTGCTGATCACCGGTGCTTTAGAAGAAATTAAAACCACCCACAGTCAAACCAGGCAATTACTGCAACAACTGGAAGAACAAAAACAGCAACTCAAAAGCCAAAGACGCCGAGACCTGGCCTGGCTAACACTGGCGTCCGTAGCTCTTGTAAGTGGAATTACCGCCGCCTGGGGCAGACAATTGCAGCAGGCTTTCCTCGAGATACCCAGCATTAGCTGGGCACTCGGTGGTGCCGCTGCGGTGATTATTTTGCTACGCTTGCTAAGTGGCAAAAACAACAACTAGCCGTCTGAATATTTTGAGTGCACAGCAGCAATGAACAGCTTAGAAAACAGCTACTTAGAAGAAATAAAGTGGGATCAAAACGGCCTGATCACCGCCATAGCCCAGGATGTTGTCAGCCATGATATTCTAATGGTTGCCTGGATGAACCCTGAGGCCCTGACGCTCACGATACAGGAACAGCGCGCCGTTTACTGGTCCCGCTCACGCCAAAAACTTTGGCGTAAAGGTGAAGAATCAGGCCATATCCAGAGGTTACACAATATATATCTCGACTGTGACGGGGATGTGCTATTGTTGGAAGTAGAGCAGCTTGGCGGCATTGCTTGTCATACGGGCCGTAAGAGTTGTTTTTTTCGCCAACTAAAAAACAATCAATGGAACACCGTAGCACCCGTATTAAAAGACCCGAATAAAATTTACCACAAACATGCCTCACCAAAACACAAGGGCAAGAGCTAATCATCATGCAAGATGTACTGAAAAAACTTGATACTGTTTTGCAACAAAGAAAGCAGCAGGCCGACCCAAAACAGTCTTACGTTGCCAGTTTGCATAACCAGGGCTTAAATAAAATTCTGGAAAAAATCGGCGAAGAAGCCACTGAAACAATTATTGCAGCCAAAGACGCCGAACTCAGCGGCAGCAAGCAAGACCTGATTAAAGAAACTGCCGATTTATGGTTTCACTCTTTAGTCCTGCTCTCGCACCTTGAAGAAAACTATACCAGCGTACTCACGGAACTGGAAAACCGTTTTAATTTATCGGGGCTGAAAGAAAAAGAGCAACGTTCAAAAAACTGATTGATAGATTCACAAACATAACTTTTAATAACCTTTTTAAACAAGGGGCACCTCTAAAGCCATTAATGAACTAAGAGGTAGCCATCAGCAGGAGAAACACCATGGGCCTATCAGGTATTAACATTACATCTTTACTGGTTATTCTTGCCATCATCATATTGCTGTTTGGCACAAAAAAATTGCGCAATATCGGTGCCGATTTAGGTAATGCCGTTAAAGGTTTTAAAAAAGCCGTGAACGAAGATGAAAAAGCAAACCAGGAAAAAGGCGAAACCTACGAAAACAAAGCCTCAAACACGGACGATCACAAGCAACCTTAAACGCTTATGTTTGACATCGGTTTTACTGAATTATTGGTTGTGGCCACCATTGGCCTGATTGTTATCGGCCCGGAAAAATTACCACACACCATTAGAATGCTCAGAGCATGGATGACACGCATTAAAAGCACCGTCACCGACCTTCAAGCTGAGCTTGAAAACGAACTTAATACCCAGGACATACAACAAAGAATCGCCCAAGCAGCCAAGGAAAGTGGCATTACAGACATCAAACAAGGCATTGACTCAGAAACAAACTTGCAAAAGAAACCAGCAGCCAAACAAAACCCCAGCGCTGACGAGCCCTGAGCGCCGAAGCCACTTACACCAGCTTATTTTAAAACATGAAAGTCTCAGAAAATAAAATCATCAAACCTGAGAGCAACTCTACGGATTCAAACCCAGAGCCAGCAGCTTCGGAATCACTGATCACCCACCTGATAGAACTCCGAAACCGTTTGCTGATATCCCTGGCTTCAGTGCTAGCGGTTTTTATCGCTCTGGTTTATTTTTCCAATGATATTTACGTATTCCTTGCCACGCCCTTAATCGCCTTGCTGCCAGAAGGCAGCACCATGATTGCCACGGGCATCACCTCACCTTTTTTTGCCCCCTTCAAACTGACCCTGGTTTTGGCGCTGATATTATCCATTCCCATTGTGTTGCACCAAATATGGAGTTTTATTTCACCCGGCTTATACCAACATGAAAAGAAATTCGCCATACCCTTGCTGGCTTCCAGCATCCTGCTGTTTTATGCCGGCATAGCCTTCGCCTATTACGCAGTATTTCCACTCATGCTGGCTTTCTTTACCTCAATAGGCCCCGAGCATGTTGCCATCATGCCCGACATCAGTCAGTTTCTTGATATCGCCTTAAAATTATTTTTCGCCTTTGGTGTCGCCTTTGAAATCCCCATCGCTACACTGCTGCTGGTTTGGTCTGGCATTACCACCGTGGAAAGTTTAGCGAGCAAACGCGCCTATGTGATTGTTGGCTGTTTTATTGTTGGCATGCTGCTAACGCCACCCGATGTTATTTCTCAAGTTCTGTTGGCCATACCCATGTGGATTTTGTTCGAACTGGGTATTTTGTTCAGTCGCTTGACTCAGAAAAGAGAAGCAGAGGATATTGCTGACGAATAAGGATAGCAATGCCAGTGATTAAAGTGAAAAAGACGGGCCTCTTGGTTTCAGTACATCACCCTGGTAAAGTCAGTTGTTGAATAATAATACTAAAAAGGTATAACGATGGAAGCTCATACAAATGACGCCAATGCAAATGGGAATTTGGAAATATATCTCAGGCCGACCGCTTATATTGATTGTAACCATTTTGATGTTCAGGCCTTCGCTGCTGAGGGAGTCGCTGGCGCCGAGACGGATCTTGAGAAGGCAGTAAAACTTTATTATCTTGCGCGAGACAGTGTGCGCTATGATCCCTATGCGTTTGGTTTTACGGGTGAAACCTTTATGGCGAGTCATGTACTTGCCGAGAAGAAAGCCTTTTGTGTGCCCAAGGCTATTTTTCTTGCCGCACTGTGTCGCGCACAAGGGATCCCAGCCCGGCTGGGGTTTGCCGATGTGCGCAACCACTTGGCATCAGATACACTGATTAAAATGATGCAAACGGATGTGTTTGCCTTCCACGGCTACACAGATATTTTCCTGGAAGGTCAATGGGTAAAGGCAACGCCTGCGTTTAATCGGGAAATGTGTGAAAAGTTTAATGTGTTACCGCTAGAATTTAACGGTCTGGAAGACTCGGTATTTCACCCCTTCGACGGAGGAGGTCAACAGCATATGGAATACCTGAAGGATCACGGCCACTTTGCGGATTTCCCACCCGAGGGTCTCGTGGCGGCCTATCAAGAACATTACCCGCATTTTTTCGACGGTGTAGATGCGGAAGTCATGCTGTCAAAAATCCGGCTTTAATAAAACCTGGAACCTCAGCAATAGTGAGCGTGGCAAGGGCCTGCCTGAAGGTGTGGCTTTTATCGCTGTAGACAATTGATTGTTTGAAGTTTTTGTTTTTTTTCTGCATGGGAATATATTGAGACGCCAGGCAGAATCTGGCTAGGGCCTTAATATCATGTTGTGTATAATTAACTGTTAACTGTCATATGAACAAAGCACCAGCAATCGTAGGAAACATATTGGCGCTCCTGATTTTTGGAGTGGGGCTACTATCACCCCTCACGCCATCCGAAGGTGCGCCATCAATTGGGGCTGTGATTACATTTGCAGGGTTGCCTTTGGCGTTTATGCTAAATGCATGGCGTTGTTATTCAAATAAAGCAGCGAAATACGCTGTAGTCTTTCAAAGCTTATGTGTGGTAGGTTTTACTGGCTGGTTAATTTTAATTCAGGCAGGCGTTTGATCTATTAATGTTGAATTGATCTTCTTGGAACGGCTTATGGTCAAGCATGGTCAAAGCCAAAATGATCGCGATGTCTT